>NZ_JBIBHN010000003.1:0-290198 GCF_042957035.1 Streptomyces sp. NPDC008137
TCCGCCTTGCAGCTGCACGCACCAGGCCCCGCTCACCGGCGTCGAAGAAGTGCTGCCGATTCCCTGCGCCGTGATCCAAACGACAGGCCCTAGTCCTCAAGCGCCGGACGGGCTGAAGATGCGGCTGAGGGGCCTCGTCCTCAAGTGGCACGGGCGGAAAGCGGGGTCGCTGCCCCGGCAGTGTCGGGGCGCTCTGAGACACTGTTCGCGATGAGCGAGAGAACAGCCCCGCGGACCGCGCCCCTGCGGGCCCGTGCCGAGATCGATCTGGCCGCCCTGCGGGCCAATGTGCGGGCCCTGCGTGCCCACGCGCCGGGCGCGGCCCTGATGTCCGTGGTGAAGTCCGAGGCGTACGGCCACGGGGCTGTGCCGTGTGCCCGGGCCGCTGTCGCAGCCGGGGCGGACTGGCTGGGCACCGCCACGCCCGAGGAGGCCCTCGCCCTGCGGGCCGCCGGGCTGCCGGGCCGCATCATGTGCTGGCTGTGGACGCCCGGCGGGCCCTGGCGCGAGGCGATCGAGGCCGACATCGACGTGTCGGTCAGCGGGATGTGGGCCCTGAAGGAGGTCAGCGCGGCGGCCCGGACCGCCGGGCGGCCCGCCCGGGTGCAGCTCAAGGCCGACACCGGCCTCGGGCGGGGCGGCTGCCAGCCCGGTGACGACTGGGCTCAGCTGGTCGGCGGGGCCCTGCGCGCCGAGGCCGAGGGGCTCCTGCGCGTCACGGGACTGTGGTCGCACCTCGCCTGTGCCGACGAGCCCGGGCATCCCTCCATCGCCGCCCAGCTCGCCCTGTTCCGGGAGATGGTCGCGTACGCCGAGGAGCGGGGCGCCCGGCCCGAGGTCCGGCACATCGCCAACTCGCCGGCCACGCTCACCCTGCCCGAGAGCCACTTCGACCTGGTCCGCACCGGCATCGCCACCTACGGCATCTCGCCCAGCCCCGAGCTGGGCACCCCGGCCGACTTCGGGCTGCGCCCGGTGATGACGCTGTCCGCCTCGCTCGCCCTGGTCAAGCACGTACCGGGCGGGCACGGGGTGAGCTACGGCCACGGGTATGTGACGCCCGGCGAGACCACCCTCGGCCTCGTCCCCCTCGGGTACGCGGACGGCATCCCGCGGCACGCCTCGTCGGCCGGACCGGTCCTGGTCGAGGGCAAGTGGCGCACGATCGCGGGGCGGGTCGCCATGGACCAGTTCGTGGTGGACCTGGGCGGCGACGAGCCCGCGGCGGGCGCCGAGGCGGTGCTCTTCGGGCCCGGGGACCGCGGTGAGCCCACCGCGGAGGACTGGGCCCAGGCGGCCGGAACCATCGCATACGAGATCGTGACACGGATCGGAACGCGCGTTCCGCGCGTCTATGTGAATGAGGAACAGGACGGGTAACTCGCACAGGGGGCCGTCACACGAAAAACGACAGGCACCCTGGCAACACCAGCACCATCCGACCCAGTGAGTCACCCGATGAGAACCCCGGCGAAGAGGAGCGGTACGTGAGCGAGAGCAGTGCGGAGGCCGTCGCGAACGCAGCCTCCGCGGCCGTCGCGGCCTCCGCCGCGGGGGCGGCGGGAGGCTGGCGCCGGGCGACCGGCATCGCCGGCGTCGCGATAGGCGTGGTGGCCGCGGGCGCGGCCGCCGGTGTCGCCCTGGAGCGGATGACGGTCGGCCGGGGCATGCGCCAGAAGGCCCGCCTCGCCCTGGACTCGGCGGGACCGTACGGCTCGCTGCGCGGCATGCCGGGCAAGGCGTTCGCCGACGACGGTACGGAGCTGTACTACGAGGTCGACGACCTCGACCCGGAGGCGGCGCCCGCCGCCATCGGCCCGCGCCGACGGAGGCTCTTCGGGCGCAAGGCACCCGCCCCCGTCACCGTCGTCTTCAGCCACGGCTACTGCCTCAGCCAGGACTCCTGGCACTTCCAGCGGGCCGCGCTGCGCGGCGTCGTACGGACCGTGCACTGGGACCAGCGCAGCCACGGCCGGTCCGGCCGCGGCGTGGCCCAGACGCGGGACGGCGAGCCGGTCACCATCGAGCAGCTCGGCGCCGACCTGAAGGCCGTCATCGACGCGGCCGCCCCCGAGGGGCCGATCGTGCTGGTCGGCCACTCGATGGGCGGCATGACGGTGATGGCGCTGGCCGACCGGTACCCCGAGCTGATCAGCGAGCGGGTCGTCGGGGTCGCCTTCGTGGGGACGTCGTCGGGGCGGCTCGGCGAGGTCAACTACGGGCTTCCGGTCGCCGGCGTCAACGCGGTACGGCGGGTGCTGCCCGGCGTGCTGAAGGCGCTGGGGCAGCGGGCCGACCTGGTGGAGAAGGGGCGCCGGGCCACCGCTGACCTGTTCGCCGGGATCATCAAGCGGTACTCCTTCGCGTCCCGGGACGTCGATCCGGCCGTCGCCCGGTTCGCCGAGCGGATGATCGAGAGCACGCCGATCGACGTGGTCGCCGAGTACTACCCGGCGTTCAACGACCACGACAAGACCGAGGCACTCGGGTGCTTCGCCGACCTGCCGGTCCTCGTCCTGGCCGGGGTGCAGGATCTGGTCACACCCAGTGAGCACAGCGAGGCCATCGCCGATCTGCTGCCGGACGCCGAGCTGGTGCTGGTGCCGGACGCGGGGCATCTGGTCATGCTGGAGCACCCGGAGGTGGTCACCGACCGCCTCGCCGACCTGCTCACCCGCACGGGTGCCGTCCCGGCAGGGGCTACCGTGAAGGGCTATGGAAGCACCAGCACCGCACAGCCCGGCTGAGCCCGGATCCGTCCAGATCACCGTCACGTCCCCCGAGCAGATGCGGGAGCTGGGCCGCCGGCTCGCGAAACTGCTGCGCGCGGGTGACCTGGTGATGCTCAGCGGAGAGCTCGGGGCGGGCAAGACGACACTGACCCGTGGGCTGGGGGAGGGCCTCGGCGTACGCGGGGCCGTCACCTCGCCGACCTTCGTGATCGCCCGGGTGCATCCCTCGCTGGGCGACGGGCCGCCCCTGGTCCATGTCGACGCCTACCGGCTCTCCGGCGGGCTCGACGAGATGGAGGACCTCGACCTCGATGTCTCGCTGCCCGAGTCCGTGATGGTCGTGGAGTGGGGCGAGGGCAAGGTCGAGGAGCTGACCGAGGACCGGCTCCAGGTCGTCATCCACCGCGCGGTGGGCGACACGACCGACGAGGTCCGGCAGATGACGATCACCGGAGTGGGCGAACGCTGGGCGTCGGCGGACCTGAGCGTGCTCGCCGCGTGAGGTCGTGAGTCCGTGAGTTCGTGAGCCGCGTACGTCGCGGTGTGCGGTCTTTTGATGAACGTTCCGACAAGACGTCGGCAAGATGTTGCGTTCGGCGTCTTGTGCGTGGTCACATGGTATCCAGTCCGTGGTTAGGTGAACCTAACTTCGTTGCCCCGGCCTTCGGGAGGCATCCATGCCGGCTACAGAGAGCAAGGCGCAGCCGCAGCCGTTCGCGGTCGCCGGGGTGTCCATGCGCGATCTGCTGGCGGCCGGCGAGGCGGCGGCCCTGGTCTCCACGCCCCCGCGCGCTCCCGAGCCGGAGTTCTCGGAGCGGGCCCCGGAACACCGCGAAGCGGCTTAGGGCCAGGCCCTGGTGGTGTGACCGCACCGTTCGCCGGGTCGGTGCTCGTGGCGGCAGGTCGTGCGCCGGGCGGCGCCAACGAGGGGCGAAGCCGCCCGAGCCCTGGAGCGGGGGCGCTCAGCTGGAAGCGGGACCGGAACTGCCGGGAACCTCGTGCCCGGCACGGCGGCGGTACTCGGCGTTGATGCGCTGGGCTTCCTCGAGCTGGTCCTCGAGGATGACGATGCGGCAAGCGGCGTCGATCGGGGTGCCTCGGTCGACGAGCTCTCGGGCGCGCGCCGCGATCCGCAGCTGATAGCGGGAGTACCGGCGGTGTCCGCCCTCCGAGCGGAGCGGAGTGATCAGCCGGGCCTCACCGATGGCCCGGAGGAAAGCCGGGGTGGTGCCGAGCATCTCGGCGGCCCGCCCCATCGTGTACGCGGGGTAGTCGTCGTCGTCCAGACGATCGCTGAGCGGTGTATCTGCTGTCATGTCACCTCGTTGTGCAACGCGTCGAGGGGCCCTGGTGCCGTACGGCACCAGGGCCCCGAAGGAAATTCAACACCATCTGTCGGCCCTCATGCTGCGCCGACCTTCTGCTTTCCGCTACCGGCCCTGCGGGAGGGGGGTGCGGGGATCGCGGTGCGTGACCGGGGACCACCTTCCAATCCGGGGTCTTGCGGTACCCGGGCCGAGTGCTCCTCGGGCCGGGCGATCCTGATGGCGTCTGCTCCTCCGTCCCTCTTCCGAACCAGTCACTGGGCGAACTGGTACTGCGGAACCGTTCACGTACTGCACCCGCCAGTTCGTGTCTGCCGGGTCTCGCTTGACCTCGTCTACGAGAAAAATGCTAACCGTGCCAGAGCTCAATGTCTACTCTGACGAGAGTAGATTTCAGCTCCCTGGTGGCGCAGATAGCCTGTGGTCGGCCTTGATGGGCGGCAGCCTCGGACCCCGGGAGGGGCGGAACGGACGGTGAGACGGCGATGAGGGCCCTGCCGACGCGCGTCGGCAGGGCCCTCATCGGGATCTTGGTGGCGGTTTCCCGCCCGTGCTCATCCCTCCAGGGGCGGGGCGCCGAGCAGTGCCGACGCCGTCTGGAGCGGAGTGGGGACCCGCGCGGCCGCGGTCGGGGCATGGTCGTGGCAGGTGAAGCCGAGACGGGTCATGGCCCGGATGACTTCGCCGCTGGTGAAGTCGCGGCGGTCCTGCCGGGTGATGACCTCGCCGACCTGCTTGACCGGGTAGCGGCGGCGGCCGATGGCCACGGACTCAGCCGTGACGAGCTCGGGCGTGATGCCCTTCATCGAGGTCAGTACTCCGCTCTTGGTCAGGTCGAACGGGTACCGGGCGATGACGCAGCGCATTGTGCCCCCGCGGGGAGAAGGAGAACGGGCTGATCGGGCCCGAGGCGGATCAGTGGGAGAGGTCGAGGACGATGTCCCGTAGACGGACCCGGTCCGTGTACGTGGCACTGTCGCGGTGAACGGCGAGTTCGGCCCGGGTGACCGAGCCCGTGCACTGGTCGTCCCCGTCGCACAGGAGGAGGTACTCGACCCGGGCACCGGCCATGACGGACAGAGCGACCTCCACCGTCATGTCGTCCCGGACCCGGGGGCCGGACGCGGGCATGTCGTAGGCCAGGGCCATGGGGGAGAGATCCGCCTCGTGTCGCCGTTCCTGAACCGGTGTCAAAGCCGCCTCCTCGTAGATGGGTGAGCTCTTGATCGACGCGCTCAAGGCGTGTCGCCCGTCAGCGACGTCCCCGGACGGCACATCTAGGCCGTCTGGTCGAAGGAGGGCCGCTGTGGCCTGCGCCGCCCCGCTCGCCCGGTGGCGCGCCCCTGGGCGGGACGGTCGTGGCGGCCTCGGGACGAGGGAGCGTCGGAAGACGCGGCGCGGCGGGAGCGGGGCGTGGCCGGCGGGGTGATGACGACGGGGACACCGGAAGGGGCCTGGGCGCCAGTGATGCGGCTCAGCTCCGCTTCACCCGAACGCACCGCGGTGATCCGGGGGGTGATGGCGGCCGAAGCCATCAGCCGGCTCATGCTGCGGCGCTGGCCGGGGGTCACGAGGGTGACGACGCTGCCGGACTCTCCGGCGCGGGCGGTCCGGCCGCCGCGGTGCAGGTAGTCCTTGTGGTCGCCCGGTGGATCCACGTTGACGACCAGGTCGAGGTTGTCGACGTGGATACCGCGGGCCGCGACGTTGGTCGCCACCAGCACCGTCACATGTCCGGTCTTGAACTGGGCGAGTGTCCGCGTGCGCTGGGGCTGGGACTTGCCACCGTGCAGCGCCGCGGCGCGGACGCCGCTGTCGAGCAGGTGCCGGGTCAGCCGGTCCACGGCGTGCTTGGTGTCCAGGAACATGATCACCCGGCCGTCTCGCGCGGCGATCTCGGTGGTCGTCCGGAACTTGTCCGCTTCGTGTACGTGGAGCACGTGGTGGTCCATCGTGGTGACAGCCCCCGCCGACGGGTCGACGGAGTGGACCACCGGGTCCGTCAGGTAGCGGCGGACCAGCAGATCGACGTTGCGGTCCAGGGTGGCCGAGAACAGCATCCGCTGCCCTTCGGGACGCACCTGGTCGAGCAGGGCGGTGACCTGGGGCATGAAGCCCATGTCGGCCATCTGGTCGGCCTCGTCGAGGACGGTGATGCCGATGTCGTCCAGTCGGCAGTCGCCACGATCGATGAGGTCCTTGAGCCGCCCCGGCGTCGCGACGACGATCTCCGCCCCGGCCCGCAGCGCACCGGCCTGCCGGCCGGCCGACATCCCGCCGACCACGGTCGCCAGCCGCAGTCGCACGGAACGGGCGTACGGGGTGAGCGCGTCGGTCACCTGCTGGGCCAGCTCGCGGGTGGGGACGAGGACCAGGGCGAGCGGCTGCCGGGACGCCGCGCGCCGGCCCGCTGTGCGGGCCAGCACCGCGAGGCCGAAGGCGAGGGTCTTGCCCGACCCGGTACGGCCGCGGCCGAGCACGTCACGTCCGGCGAGGGAGTTCGGCAGGGTCGCCCCCTGGATGGGGAACGGCACGGTCACGCCCTCGTGGCCGAGCGCGGCCAGCAACGGCTCCGGCAGGGCGAGGTCGGCGAACGACTCGACGGCGGGCAGCGCGGGCGTGATCGTCTTCGGCAGTGCGAACTCGCCCTGGCGTGCGGCCGGTCGACGCTCGTAGCCGTTGGAACGCCGCGACGCTCCCGAGCGCTGGGCGGCAGTACTCCGGGAGCGGTCGTAGGTGCGGGTTGTGCGGGTCGTGCGGGTCGTGCGGTCAGTGCGTGCGCGGTTCAAGCGGAACCTTCCTCGATGTGGGCACGTAGGCACGTAGCAAGGAATTTTCCGCAGCAAAATGAAAGGCGCAGAGAATCGCCAGAAACGAGCCGGAGATGACGGGCGGGAGTCGGCGCCCTGAAATGCGGCGAGCTGGGGCCCGCACCCCAAGGTGCGGGCCCCAGCTGCGAAGTATGCGTTGCCGCCGGTGTCAGGCGGAAACGATGTTCTCGGCCGTCGGGCCCTTCTGGCCCTGCGCGATGTCGAACGACACCTTCTGGCCTTCCTGGAGCTCGCGGAAGCCCTGGGCGGCGATGTTCGAGTAGTGGGCGAAGACGTCGGCGCCGCCGCCGTCCTGCTCGATGAAGCCGAAGCCCTTTTCCGCGTTGAACCACTTCACGGTGCCAGTAGCCATGTCAATTCTCCTTCGGAGACGATGTTCGAAATTCACCCTCTGTGAATTCCGCGTCGCCGTGCTGATTAACCGTCGGAAAATGAACCTTCTGGCAACCACACCTGCAACTGAGATCGACATTAGCACGGCGAGCTGGGACCTGTGCGGTCGAAAATTCTGATCCGTTCTGCGGTCGAGGAATACTCGCAGTGGACCGCAGCTATTTCTCACGTCACGGATACAGATATTGGTTCCGTGCGGGTGAAGTGTTCCTGCCGATCACTTCCGGCGCAGCGCCATGACCTCCGCCGATGAGCCATCCGCCGATGCCGTCGCCATGGCCGGACGAGGTGACGGCGAGCGCGCTGAGACCCCGCTGTCGCGATGAAGGTCACATCGCTCCGCCCTGTGCGGTCACCGCACTAGCGGACCACGACGACCTTGCGGCCGATCGTCGCGAACGTCCACATCGCGTCGCCGTTCACGCGTGACTCGCGGATGCCGCCCGTGCGGACCTTCGGGTCGGGGGTGGCGGTCGAGCCGGGCACGGCCGCGCTGAAGCCGATGACCACGCCGTCCACGCTGGTGAAGCGCACGACGTGCTCGACGGGGATGCCGTCCGAGCCGGTGATCGCGTTCGATCGGGAGGTCACCGAGTAGCTGCCCGGGGCCGGATCCACCGCGCTCGGGTCGACCTCGAACGTGCGCGTGACCACCTCGTCAGTGCCGACCAGCCACACCCGGTCGCCGCTCAGGGAGTACACGACCCGGGCGCCCTGGCCGGAGCCGCCGGGCAGCGCGGAGGGGTCCTTCTCGGGCTGGGGCGCCTTCGAGGCGCCGGCCTTCGGCGTGGCGCCCGCCTGGGGCCTGCCGAGGCCGGCCGGGACGGTCGCCGACGCCTGATAGGCCAGGTAGCCGACCGTCGTGAGGGCCGCGGCGGTGAGCCCGGCCACGATTCCCGAGCTGCTGACTGCCACCGGCGGCCACCTCCGCGTCGTACGTACCTGCCGTGACGGTAGGTGACGGTAGCAGCAGGTGACGGCCCGGCAGGCGCTGCTCCGCCGGGCTCGATGCCCGTGTCGAACGTCCTCCCCGCCGCGCGATCCCGGGCACGCGCGCCCGCCGCGCCGCCGGGTCGTCCCCGAACGGCCGGAACCGGTCCGGCCCCGGGCCTCGCGACCGACGGGCGGAGGGCGGTACGTCCGACTCGGGCCCGGCGGAGCCGTAGGCTGTTTGCGTGCTCTTGCTCGCTCTGGATACCGCCACACCCGCCGTCACCGTCGCGCTGCACGACGGCCGCGACGTCATCGCCTCGTCGAGTCAGGTGGACGCGCGGCGGCACGGGGAACTGTTGCTGCCGGCGATCGACCGGGTGCTCGCCGAGGCCGGTCTGAAGCTGGACGCCGTCACCGGGATCGTCGCCGGCACCGGTCCGGGCCCGTACACCGGGCTGCGGGTCGGGCTGATGACCGCCGAGACCTTCGGGCTGGCGCTCGGCGTCCCCGTGCACGGCCTGTGCACGCTGGACGGCCTCGCCTTCGCCGCCGACCTCGGGGGCCCGTTCGTCGTGGCGACCGACGCCCGCCGCAAGGAGGTGTACTGGGCGCGCTACGCCGACTCCCGCACCCGACTCACCGACCCGGCCGTCGACCGGCCCGCCGACATCGCCGAGCAGGTCGAGGGCCTGCCCGCGGTCGGCGCGGGCGCGCTGCTCTACCCGGACACCTTCCCCAAGGCGCACGAGCCGGAGCACGTCTCCGCCGCCGCCCTCGCCCGGCTGGCCGCCGAGAAGCTGGCGGCGGGCGAGGAGTTCCCCGCGCCCCGGCCGCTGTATCTGCGCCGACCGGACGCCCAGGTCCCCAAGAACTACAAGGTGGTCACCCCCAAGTGACCGAACCCGTGGTGTGTGCGCTGCGCGAGATGCGCTGGTGGGACATCGACCCCGTACTGGAACTGGAGCGGGACCTGTTCCCCGAGGACGCCTGGTCGCGTGGCATGTTCTGGTCCGAACTGGCCCACTCGCGCGGGCCGGAGGCGACCCGGCGGTACGTGGTCGCCGAGGCCGACGGGCGGATCACCGGCTACGCCGGACTGGTCGCCACCGGTGAGCAGGCCGACGTCCAGACCATCGCCGTAGCCCGGGACCGGTGGGGCACCGGCCTCGGCGGGCTGCTGCTGGCGGAGCTGCTGCGCGCGGCGACCGCGTTCGAGTGCGCCGAGGTGATGCTGGAGTGCCGCGTCGACAACGTCCGCGCGCAGAAGCTCTACGAGCGCTTCGGCTTCGAGCCCATCGGCTTCCGGCGCGGCTACTACCAGCCCGGGAACGTGGACGCCCTGGTGATGCGACTCACCGACCCTTCAACTTCCGTACAAGGAACCGAGATCAATGGCTGACGAACCGCTCGTCCTCGGAATCGAGACCTCCTGCGACGAGACCGGCGTCGGCATCGTCCGCGGCACCACCCTGCTGGCCGACGCCATCGCCTCCAGCGTCGACGAGCACGCCCGCTTCGGCGGCGTGGTCCCCGAGGTCGCGAGCCGTGCCCACCTGGAGGCGATGGTCCCCACCATCGACCGCGCGCTGAAGGAGGCGGGCGTCAGCGCCCGCGACCTCGACGGCATCGCCGTCACGGCCGGTCCGGGCCTCGCCGGTGCCCTGCTGGTCGGCGTCTCGGCGGCGAAGGCCTACGCGTACGCGCTCGGCAAGCCCCTGTACGGCGTCAACCACCTCGCCTCGCACATCTGCGTGGACCAGCTGGAGCACGGCCCGCTGCCCGAGCCGACCATGGCGCTGCTGGTCTCCGGCGGCCACTCCTCGCTGCTGCTGTCCTCGGACATCACCTCCGACGTCCGCCCGATGGGCGCGACCATCGACGACGCGGCCGGCGAGGCCTTCGACAAGATCGCGCGGGTGCTGAACCTGGGCTTCCCGGGCGGCCCGGTCATCGACCGCTACGCGCGCGAGGGCGACCCGAACGCGATCGCGTTCCCGCGCGGCCTGACCGGCCCGCGCGATCCGGCCTACGACTTCTCCTTCTCGGGGCTGAAGACGGCCGTGGCCCGCTGGATCGAGGCCAAGCGGGCCGTGGGGGAGGAGGTCCCGGTGCGCGACGTGTCGGCCTCCTTCCAGGAGGCGGTCGTGGACGTGCTGACCCGCAAGGCCGTCCGGGCCTGCAAGGACGAGGGCGTCGACCACCTGATGATCGGCGGCGGTGTCGCCGCCAACTCCCGGCTGCGCGCCCTGGCCCAGGAGCGCTGCGAGGCGGCCGGGATCCGGCTGCGGGTGCCGCGGCCCAAGCTGTGCACGGACAACGGCGCGATGGTCGCCGCGCTCGGCGCCGAGATGGTGGCCCGCAACCGGGCCGCGTCGGGCTGGGACCTGCCGGCCGACTCCTCACTGCCGGTGACGGAGCCTCATGTGCCGGGCGGTCACCAGGGCCACCACCACGACCATGTGCACGAGGTCAGCAAGGAGAACCTCTACCCGTGACGGTCGCCCTGATGTGGGAGGCGCGGGCCGTGGCCGGGCGGGGCGAGGACCTGCTCGCCTGGGCACGCGCCCAGGAGCTGTCCCGCGAGCCGCTGCGCCGGGAGACCCTGCGCGCTCCCCAGGACCGGGTCCTGGTCCTCACCTGGTGGGACGCTCCGTACGACGCCGAGCTGCCCGAACTGCCGGAGCCGGACGGGGAGCTGGTGACCCGGGCGGTGCACCGGTGGCGGTTCGAGTCGCTCGGCGTGGACTGAGCGGGCCGGTCACTCCACGCCGCCGACCTCCGTCTCGCAGCGCAGCCGCCGGTCGGTGCCGAGGACCCGGACCGGGCCGGTGAGGGTGAGACGCGCGGTGTGCCGTACGTCCGCGCTCGATGCCGCCAGCCGCAGTTCCAGGGCGCCCGGCTCGACCACCCGGCGGCCCGCGCGGTCGGTGAAGGACGACAGGTCCGCGTGGAAGCGGAACGTCACCCGGACCGCTTCGCCGGGGGCCGCCGGCACCCGCTGGTAGCCGATCAGCCGCATGTCGGGGCGGGTCACGGACGCCACCGGGTCGTGCAGATACAGCTGCACGACCTCCGCGCCGTCCCGGTCGCCCGTGTTGCGGACCGTTACCGACACGTCGTACGAGCCGTCCGTGCCGATCTCGACCGGACCAGGGTCGCTGCTCTCCCAGGCGAACGCCGTGTACGAGCGGCCGTGGCCGAAGGCGTACAGCGGCGTCGGGTCGAGGTTGCTGACCTCGCCCGCGAGTCCGAGCGGCGGCTGGAGATACGTCCAGGGCTGGCCGCCGGGGACCTGCGGGACGCTCACGGGGAGCCGGCCCGACGGGTTCACACGGCCCGACAGCACGCCCGCGACGGCCGGACCGCCCTCCTCGCCGGGGAAGAAGGCCTGGACGACGGCTCCCAGGCGCCCGTGCCACCGCCCGAGGGCGTACGGCCGGCCGGTCAGCAGGACCAGGACCACGGGCACCCCGGTGGCGATCAGCGCGTCCAGCAACTCGCCCTGGGCCCCCGGCAGACCGAGGTCCGTCGCGTCGCAGCCCTCGCCCGAGGTGCCGCGCCCGAACAGGCCCGCCCGGTCGCCGAGGACCGCCACGCACACGTCCGCCTCGGCGGTGCGGGTGACGGCCTCCTCGAAGCCCGCGGTGTCCGGGTCCGTCACGTCGCAGCCCTGCGCGAACGTCACCTTGGCGTCGGGGAGTTCGGTGCGCAGGGCGTCGAGGACGGTCGGGATCTCGATGCCGGTCGGCACCTCGGGGTGGTGGGTGAGGACGTGGGACGGGAAGGAGTAGCAGCCCAGCATGGCCAGGGCGTCGGCGGCCCGGGGGCCGACCACCGCGATCCGGGTGTCGGGGGCCAGCGGGAGCAGGCCGTCGGGGTTGTCGAGCAGGACCACCGACTCCTCGGCGAGGCGGCGGGCCAGGATGCGGTTGCCCGTGGAGTCCAGGTTCACCGCGGTGGCCGGCTCGGGGGTCCAGTCCTCGTCCAGCAGGCCCAGTTCGCACTTCTGGAGCAGGACCCGGCGGGCCGCGCGGTCCACGAGTTCCTCGGGGACCTGGCCCGACCGGACGGCGGCCGGCAGCGGATCGCCGTAGCACTTGAGGGTGGGCAGTTCGACGTCGATGCCGGCTTCGAGGGCGGCGTGGGCCGCCTCGGCCGGGGTGCCGGCGACGCGGTGCAGGGTCTGCAGGAATCCGATGCCGAAGTAGTCGGCGACGACCGTGCCGGTGAAGCCCCACTCCTCGCGCAGGAGCCCGGTCAGCAGCTCGGGGTCCGCCGAGGCCGGCACGCCGTCCCGCTCGGTGTAGGCGGCCATCACCGAGCGCGCCCCGCCCTCGCGCAGCGCCATCTCGAAGGGCGGGAGCGTGACGTCCGCGAACTCGCGGACACCGGCCCGTACCGGTGCCAGATTGCGGGCGCCCGCCGAGGATGCGTACCCGGCGAAGTGCTTGAGCGTGGCGACGACCCCGGCCGACTCCAGGCCCCGCACATAGGCCGAGCCGACCGTGCCGACCAGGTACGGATCCTCGCCGATCGTCTCCTCCACCCGGCCCCAGCGCGGATCGCGTACGACGTCCAGCACGGGCGCGAGGCCCTGGTGGACGCCGGCCGAGCGCAGGTCGTCGCCGATCCGGCGGGCCATCTCCTCGACCAGCGGCGGATCCCAGGTCGCGCCCCAGGCCAGCGGCACCGGGTAGGCCGTCGCCTGCCAGGCGGTGAAGCCGGCCAGGCACTCCTCGTGCGCGATCGCCGGGATGCCGAAGCGGCCGGCCTCGGTGATACGGCGCTGAGCGCGGGCCAGGGCACGCACGCCGAGAGCCGGGTCCACGGGGGCGGTGCCGAAGGAGCGTGTGAGCTGGCCCAGGCCGCGCGTGATCAACTCGTCCCATGCTTCGGCGGAGTAGTCCACGGTCATGTCGTGCTGATGCGGAGCGACCCCCTCGCCGTCCGTCGAAGCGCCCACCCACACGCCGTACAGCTGGGCGGTCTTCTCGTCCAGGGTCATCCGGGAGAGCAGGTCGTCGACGCGGGCGGCGGCGGGCAGCGCGGGGTCACGCCAGGGCACGGTGGTCATGAAGCTCCTGTCGGGTGGACGGACGGCCCTCTCACGGACTGTGCTGACGAGCGCTTCTCGTGAACGTGTCTACGAATGTTTCGATGTGTGCTCCGAATGTTCCGGGAACCTATGGCGCCACGAGGACTTCGTCAAGAGGGCCCGCAGGGTTACGATCGCCGCCATGACTTCCCCGGAGCCCGCTGAAAGCCGGCCGCAAACCCGGACGCAAGACCGGACGCAAACCCGGACGCAGGGGCGCACCGCGCAGACCGCGACGCTCGCCGAGATCGCCCGTGAGGCCGGTGTGTCGGCGCCGACTGTTTCGAAGGTCCTGAACGGCCGTGCCGATGTCGCCCCGGCCACCCGGGCCCGTGTCGAGGACCTGCTGCGCGCCCACGGCTACCGGCGCCGCCGCGCCGAGGCGACCCGTTCGCCCCTGATCGACCTGGTCTTCCACGAGCTGGAGAGCGCCTGGGCGATGGAGGTCATCCGGGGCGTGGAGAACGTGGCGCGGGACGCCGGGCTGAGTGTGGTGCTGTCGGAGAGCGCCGGGCGGCTCACCCCCGGGCGGACCTGGGCCGACCAGGTCGCCGCGCGCCGCCCGCACGGCGTCGTCCTGGTGCTGTCCGGGCTCGACGCGTCCCAGCGAGCGCTGCTGACCAGCCGCTCCATCCCGTTCGTGGTTATGGACCCGGCCGGCGACCCGGGCGCCGACGTGCCGTCGATCGGCGCGACCAACTGGCAGGGCGGCCTCGCGGCCACCCGGCACCTGGTCGAGCTGGGGCACCGCAGGATCGGCGCGATCACCGGGCCCTCGCAGATGATGTGCAGCCGCGCCCGGGTCGACGGCTACCGGGCCGCCCTGGAGACGGCCGGGCTGCCGGTGGACCCCGGGCTGATCGCGGACGGCGACTTCCACCACGAGGCCGGCTACCGGCGGGGCCTGGAGCTGCTGCGCCGCCCGGACCGGCCGACCGCCGTCTTCGCCGGGAACGACCTCCAGGCGCTCGGGCTGTACGAGGCCGCGCGCGAACTGGGGCTGCGCATCCCCGAGGACCTGAGCGTGGTCGGGTTCGACGATCTGCCGGTGGCGCCCCTGGTCGGGCCGCCGCTGACGACCGTACGGCAGCCGCTGACGGAGATGGCCGAGGCGGCGGCCAAGCTGGTCCTCGACCTGGGCCGCGAGGGTTCCCCGGCGGCGACCCGGGTGGAGCTGGCGACGAGCCTGGTGGTGCGCAGCAGTACGGGGGAGCCGCCGGCCGGAAGGTGACGTATTGACGGGTGGGCTTGACGGGTGGGCGGGCGTCTCCGCACTCCTCCGAAGCCAATCGGTTGCACCACCGAAACTTTCGGAGGCATCGCGATGAGATCGCTGAGATCAAGCATGAGATCGCTGAGATCGGGCTTCGTCACCTCCCTGCCGGCCGGCGCCGTGACGGCCGGTTCCCTGCTGGTCGCGGCTCCCGCGGCACACGCCGCCGACACCCCGCCCTGGAACGCGAGCTGCACCCAGTCGGGGGCGGCAGTCAGTTGTGTGAACGCCTCGCACAACGGTTCGGTGCCGGATGGTGGTTCGGTGACGTTCGGGTTCAACGGCTCGTGGAGCGGGAGCAATCCGGTGCTGGTGGTGACACTGGGGTGAGAACGGGCCCGTCCGGCCCACGAAGTCTGAGAATTTCCGAAGAAAAGGCGCGGCGAGGGCCCTGCCCGTAATAATTCGGACTTACGTTCCTGGCGTGACGGGACGCGAGGGGAACGGCGACGAGAGCAGAGGCACGGGCCGGCGGTCGACCGCGCTGCGGACCGCCGGCCTCACCCTGACGGCCCTGCTGATGCTGGCCGCCGCGGCGGCGGGCTGGGCCTACTGGCAGCTCGACAGCAACATCAAGAGCATCGACATCGACAACGCGCTGGGCGACAACCGCCCGCCGAGGCCGGTGATCGCACCCTCGCCCTCCGCTTCCGCTCTGCCCAGCGGGGCGCTCAACATCCTGGTCCTGGGCTCGGACTCGCGCGGCGGCGAGGAGAACCAGAGGCTCGGCGGCGGCGACAGCTCGGGTGCCCGCTCCGACACGGCGATGGTCGTCCACCTCGACGCCGGGCGGACCAGCGCGACGGTGGTGAGCATCCCGCGCGACACCCTGGTCACGCGCCCGTCCTGTCCGCGCTCCTCCGGAGGGGCGACGGCGGTGGCCTATCAGTCCATGTTCAACAGCGCGTACGCGGTGGGCGGTCCGGTCTGCGCCGTGAAGACGGCCGAGTCGCTCACCGGCGTCCGCATGGACCACTACATCGAGATCGACTTCTCCGGCTTCGCGAAGCTCGTGGACGCGCTGGGCGGCGTCACCGTCACCACCGAGGAGGACATCGCCGACGACCACAGCCATCTGCGTCTGAAGGCGGGCACCCACCATCTGGACGGCACCCGGGCCCTCGCCCTGGCCCGTACCCGGCACGGCATCGGCGACGGCAGCGACCTCGGCCGCATCGGCCTCCAGCAGACGCTGGTGAAGGCGCTGCTGGAGCGGATCGCCGCACAGAACCTGCTCACCGACCCGGCGAAGCTGTACCGGGTCGCGGACGCGGTGACCGCCGGCCTCACCACCGACACCGGCCTGGACTCCCTGACCGATCTGACCCGGCTCGGGCAGAGCCTTCAGGGCCTGTCGGCGAGTCGGGTGCGGACGGTGACGATGCCGGTGGTGCGGGCGCCGTCGGACCTCAACCGGGTGGTGGCCGAGGAGCCCGAGGCGGGGAGGCTGTGGGAGTCACTGCGCTGACCTGCGGGAACGTGGCTCAGGGTTGAGCCGGAAAAGAATCTCGAAGAAAACGCGGCGACCGTGTCGATCCCGGGGTCTCCCGATCGACGTAGGGATGAGAGCGGGGAAGGGCCCCGCTCCGAAGGACCCGAGGAGTCACCATGCCGCGCTTTCTCACCCTGATCCGCATCGACGAGAAGAACGCACCGGCCGAGGGCCCGAGCCCCGAGCTCATGGAGCGGATGGGCGCGCTCCTGGAGGAGATCACCAAGGCCGGGGTCATGCTCGACACGGCCGGGCTCACCCCGAGCTCGGACGGCAGCCGGGTGACCTGGGAGGGCGGTCGGCTGTCCGTCACGGACGGGCCGTTCACCGAGGCCAAGGAGGTCATCGGCGGCTACTCGATCAGCCAGTGCAAGGACAAGGCCAAGGCGATCGAGTGGGCCAAGCGGTTCCTGTCCGTGCACGAGGACTACTGGACGATCACGGCTGAGGTCCGGCAGATCACCGAGGACTGACGGGGCCTGGCCTGGCGCCTTGCGGTTTCGTCGTGGGTCGGGGCCGTGTCGGGGGGTGTCCGTCCTCGGAACGTCGCGATGGGGTCGGACGCCGACTGACTGTTCGTTGACGCGACAACCGCTGCGGGCGGACACCCCCCGACACGGCCCCTTCCGCGCGTGCGCGGGTGCGGGTCCGCGTCGCTGCCGGCTGGCTTGCCGTGGGTGTCTGACTGAGTGAATCGCTTGGACGGGTGCCGCCGAGGGTGTCTGATGTGGGCTGTGACAGCGCAGCCCGCCCCGGACCCGAGCGGCACCGGCACGGCAAAACGGTCTTCCGCATCGAGTCGCCCCGCGTCATCGCCGGCGTCGCCCGGATCGTCCGGGACGTCGGCATCGCCGAGGAACTCGCGCAGGACGCCCTGGTCGCCGCCCTGGAGCAGTGGCCGCGGGACGGGGTGCCCGACAACCCCGGCGCCTGGCTCATGGCCACCGCCCGCAACCGCGCCGTCGACCTGGTCCGCCGACGGGAGAACTACGCCCGCAAGCTGACGGAGATCGGCCGCGATCTGTCGACCGTGTCTGCCCCCGAGGAGCCCGCGGACCCCGACGACATCGACGACGACCTGCTGCGCCTGGTCTTCACCGCCTGCCACCCGGTGCTGTCCACCGAGGCCCGCACCGCCCTCACCCTGCGCCTCCTCGGCGGCCTCACCACGGCCGAGATCGCCCGCGCCTTCCTGGTCCCCGAGGCGACGGTCGCCCAGCGGATCGTGCGTGCCAAACGCACCCTGGCCACGCGGAACATCGCCTTCGAGGTGCCCTCCGGACCCGACCGCGAGGCCCGTCTCGGCTCCGTCCTCGACGTCATCTACCTCATCTTCAACGAGGGCTACGCCGCCACGGCCGGCGACGACTGGCTCCGCCCGTCCCTGTGCGAGGACGCCCTGCGGCTGGCCCGGGTGCTCTCCTCGCTCATGCCGAAGGAGTCCGAGGTGCACGGCCTGACCGCGCTCCTGGAGTTCCAGGCGTCCCGCACGGCGGCCCGCACCGGCCCCTCCGGTGAACCGGTTCTCCTGGAGGAGCAGGACCGGGCCCGCTGGAACCGCATGCTCATCGCCCGTGGCGTCGCGGCGCTGGGCAGAGCCGATGCCGCCTCCTCGGGCGCTCCGGGCCCGTATCTGCTGCAGGCCGCCATCGCCGGCTGCCATGCGCACGCGTACACGTACGAGGAGACCGACTGGCCGCGCATCGCCGTGCTGTACGGCCTGCTGGCCGCCCGCTCCCCGTCCCCGGTCGTGGAGCTGAACCGCGCGGTGGCCGTCTCCATGGCCGAGGGCCCGGCCGAGGCCCTGACGATCGTCGACGCCCTGACCGACGACCCCGCCCTGCGCGACTACCACCTGCTCCCCAGCGTCCGGGCCGACCTGCTCGCCCGGCTGGGCCGAACGGCGGAGGCCCGGGCCGAGTTCGAACGGGCGGCGTCGCTGACACGGAACGAGAGGGAGCGGGAGCTGCTGCTGCGCCGGGCGGCGGAACAGTCCTGACGGTGTCCCGGCTACGCGGGGTGCCCGATGAGCATCGCCGGTGCGCCCGCCACCCGGGTCAGGAACACCGTGGCCGCGTGCGGGCCCTGCGGCTTGACCTTCTTGCGGAGTTCCTCCGGCTCGACGGCCGAACCCCGCTTCTTGACGGTGAGCGTGCCGACCTGGCGTTCCCTCAGCAAAGCCTTCAGCTTCTTGACGTTGAAGGGGAGATGGTCGGTGATCTCGTAGGCGGTGGCGTAGGGGGTCGGGCGCAGGGTGTCGGCCGTGACGTACGCGATGGTCGCGTCGAGCAGGCCGCCGTCGACCCGGTCGGCCACCTCGGAGACCAGGTGGGCCCGGATCACGGCGCCGTCGGGCTCGTACAGGAAGCGGCCGGGTGGGCGGACCTCCGGGTCGGGCAGGCCGCGGGAGGGCAGGGTGCGGGGGCCCGGCAGCAGGGTGGCCCGGACCGCCCCCGGCTCGGTGCCGAACCACAGCACCGCCTCCTTCACGTCCCCGCCGTCGGAGATCCACTCGGCCTCCGCGTCCTCGGGCACCGCCTCGTGCGGGATGCCGGGGGCGATCTTCAGCGCGGCGGCCCGGGGGGCCCTGCGGGCGGCCGACACCGCCCAGGACAGGGGCGGTGAATAGGCCTCGGGGTCGAAGATCCGGCCCCGGCCGCCGCGCCGGGCGGGGTCGACGAAGACGGCGTCGTAGCCGGTCGTGTCCACCTCCGTGACATCGGCCTCCCGCACCTCGATCAGGCCGGCGAGACCCAGCGCGTCGGCGTTCGCCCGCGCCGCCGCGGCCGTCATCGGGTCCCGGTCCACGGCCAGCACCCGGATCCCGGCGCGCGCCAGCGCGATCGCGTCCCCGCCGATGCCGGAGCACAGGTCGGCGACCGAGGTGATCCCCAGGTCCTTCATCCGCTGGGCGCGATAGGCCGCCACACTCGCCCGGGTCGACTGCTCCACCCCGTTCGGCGTGAAGAACATCCGCCCCGCGTCCTCGGCCCCGAACTTCACCGCGGCCCGCTGCCGCAGCCGCGCCTGGCCCAGCGCCGCCGACACCAGCTCGGCGGGATGCGCCCGGCGCAGCCGCGTCGCCACGGCCAGCTCCTTCGCCGGGTCGGTGTCCCGCACCTCGTCGAGGAGGGCGCGGCCTTCGGGGGTGAGGAGGAGGGCGAGATCGTTCACCGGATCATTGTGGGCCAGTCGGTGGACGGTGTGCCGTCGGCCGCGGTGTCGGGGCGGGTTCGCGGCCGCCGACTGCGAGGATCCGGCATCATGCGAGCAGTCGTACAAAATGACAAAAGACGGGCAACGGGCGGCGTACGCATCGGACTCGTCGTGCTCGCCCTCGCCGCCATCGCCTCGGGCTGCGCGCAGACGGACGCCGGCCGGGTCGCCCCGGCCGGCGGTCAGCAGCCCCTCGAGGCGCCCCCGGCCCGCGCGCTCGACTCCTACGCCACCAAGCTGCGCGCCGCGCACGCCGCCCGTATCGCCGCGGCGCACCGCTGGGGGCTGCGGAGAGTCCCGCTGGCGGCCCCGCCGGCTCCCGGGAAGAAGCCCAGGATCAGGACCCGTAAGGGCTTCGAGGTGGACGGCCACCGGGAGCTGGACCTGCCACCCGTCTTCACCACGATCCCCACCCGGGACAAGGTCGTCTTCCTCACCATCGACGACGGCGCCGAGAAGGACCCGGAGTTCCTGCGGATGATGAGCGACCTCGACGTCCCGTACACCGCCTTCCTCAGCGGCTACCTGGTGAAGGACGACGACCGCTACTTCCGGCAGATGCAGTCCAGGGGCGTGGTCCTGAACAACCACACCCTCTGGCACCGCTACATGCCGGGTTTGTCGTACCGCGCGCAGCGGCGCGAGATCTGCGGCATGCAGCGCTTCATCGAGCGGCGTTACGGCACCCGCCCCACCCTCTTCCGCCCGCCCTTCGGCAGTTACGACAGGGCGACCCTGCGCGCGGCGAAGGCCTGCGGCATCGAGTACGCGCCCCTGTGGAACGCGGAGGTCTTCGCCGACCACTGGGAGTACCGCGAGGCGGACCGGAGGCTGCGCCCGGGCGACATCGTCCTCAGTCACTTCCGGGGCCGCGAGCAGTGGAAGGGCGCGATGCCCGACATGATCCGCCGCTTCCTGAACAAGGTCACGACCGAGGGATACGCGGTGGGGCGGCTGGAGGACTACCTGTGAGGCGGCTGCCGACGGCCGCCGCGCTCTGTGCGGGCCTGCTCCTGCTGGCCGGATGCGGCGGGGCGGCGGGGGAGCGGGCGGCAGCGGACGGCCGGGGCCAGGACCCGGCATCCGCGGCCGGCCCCCTCGCGCGTCCGGCGCTTCTGCCGCCCGTCGTGGACCGGGTCCGCACCCGGGACCCGGTCGTCTTCCTGACCTACGACGACGGCGCCGAACGCGACCCCGCCTTCGCCGGCCTCGTCCACGAACGGCGGCTTCCGGTCACCCTGTTCCTCACGGACAGCGTCGCGGGCCCCGGATACGGCCGGCTCGCCCGGCTGCGCGCGGTCGGCGCGTCCCTCCAGAACCACACCCTCGACCACCCGGCCCTGCGCGGCCTGCCCTACGCCGGCCAGCGCGCCGAGATCTGCGGCCAGCAGCACAAACTCCGCACCCGCTTCGGCGTCCGCCCCCACCTCTTCCGCCCGCCCTACGGCACCTACGACCGGGCGACCCTGCGCGCCGCCGCCGACTGCGGCAGCACGGCGGTCGTCCTCTGGCGGGCGTCCCTGTCCGCCGACGGCGAACTGACGTACACCCACGGCGAGCGGCGCCTTCGCCCCGGCGACATCATCTCCGTGCCATCGGCCCCGACGGAGCCCCTGTCGCCGACGGAACGGACCGTCCGGCTGCTGGGGGAGATCGAGGGGCGGGGGCTGCGGGTGGGGCGGCTGGAGGACTACCTCCGACACGAACTCCCCGGCCGACGCGCCGCGGGCAATTAGCAGTCCGCTTGACCGAGTGCTAATCGCGGTCATAGTCTCGGCTCTGGCACTCACCACTGGAGAGTGCCAACACAGCGACGGGCAGGTCCGGCACCCGCGACGACGGATCCACCTGGTCGCCACCTCAGACAGTTAACCCCGTGAGATCTCCGAAGGGGGAGGTCGGATCGTGACGACCACCAGCTCCAAGGTTGCCATCAAGCCGCTCGAGGACCGCATTGTGGTCCAGCCGCTCGACGCCGAGCAGACCACCGCCTCTGGCCTGGTCATCCCGGACACCGCCAAGGAGAAGCCCCAGGAGGGCGTCGTCCTGGCCGTGGGCCCGGGCCGCTTCGAGGACGGTAACCGTCTTCCGCTCGACGTCTCCGTCGGCGATGTCGTGCTCTACAGCAAGTACGGCGGCACCGAGGTGAAGTACAACGGCGAGGAGTACCTCGTCCTCTCGGCTCGCGACGTGCTCGCGATCGTCGAGAAGTAATTCACCCCGCATTACCAGCATTGCAGTGAACTGCGCCCCTGGCCCCCGCGATCTTATGAAGCCGGGCGTCGGGGGCGCGGTTCGTTTCACCCACGTTTTCCGAGAGGGCTGAACCGCTCCCATGGCGAAGATCCTGAAGTTCGACGAGGACGCCCGTCGCGCCCTCGAGCGCGGCGTCAACAAGCTTGCCGACACGGTCAAGGTGACGATCGGCCCCAAGGGCCGCAACGTCGTCATCGACAAGAAGTTCGGCGCCCCCACCATCACCAACGACGGTGTGACCATCGCCCGTGAGGTAGAGGTCGAGGACCCGTACGAGAACCTCGGTGCCCAGCTGGTCAAGGAGGTGGCGACCAAGACCAACGACATCGCGGGTGACGGTACGACCACCGCGACCGTGCTCGCCCAGGCGCTCGTGCGCGAGGGCCTGAAGAACGTCGCCGCCGGCGCCTCCCCGGCCGCCCTGAAGAAGGGCATCGACGCCGCCGTCGCCGCCGTCTCCGAGGACCTCCTCGCCACGGCCCGCCCGATCGACGAGAAGTCCGACATCGCCGCGGTCGCCGCGCTGTCCGCCCAGGACCAGCAGGTCGGCGAGCTCATCGCCGAGGCCATGGACAAGGTCGGCAAGGACGGTGTCATCACCGTCGAGGAGTCCAACACCTTCGGTCTGGAGCTGGACTTCACCGAGGGCATGGCCTTCGACAAGGGCTACCTGTCGCCGTACTTCGTGACGGACCAGGAGCGCATGGAAGCCGTCCTGGACGACCCGTACGTCCTCATCACGCAGGGCAAGATCTCCGCCATCGCGGACCTGCTGCCGCTGCTGGAGAAGGTCATCCAGGCCAACGCCTCCAAGCCGCTGCTGATCATCGCCGAGGACGTCGACGGCGAGGCGCTGTCCACCCTCGTCGTGAACAAGATCCGCGGCACCTTCAACGCCGTCGCCGTGAAGGCCCCCGGCTTCGGCGACCGCCGCAAGGCGATGCTGCAGGACCTCGCGGTCCTCACCGGCGCCACGGTCGTCTCCGAGGAGGTCGGCCTCAAGCTCGACCAGGTCGGCCTGGACGTCCTCGGCTCCGCCCGCCGCATCACCGTCACCAAGGACGACACCACGGTCGTCGACGGCGCCGGCAACAAGGACGACGTGCAGGGCCGCGTCGCCCAGATCAAGGCCGAGATCGAGTCCACCGACTCCGACTGGGACCGCGAGAAGCTCCAGGAGCGCCTCGCGAAGCTGGCCGGCGGCGTGTGCGTCATCCGCGTGGGTGCCGCCACCGAGGTCGAGCTCAAGGAGCGCAAGCACCGTCTGGAGGACGCCATCTCCGCGACCCGCGCCGCGGTCGAGGAGGGCATCGTCTCCGGTGGTGGCTCCGCGCTCGTCCACGCCGTGAAGGTCCTGGAGGGCAACCTCGGCAAGACCGGCGACGAGGCCACCGGTGTCGCCGTCGTCCGCAAGGCCGCCGTCGAGCCGCTGCGCTGGATCGCCGAGAACGCCGGCCTGGAGGGCTACGTCATCACCTCCAAGGTCGCCGAGCTCGACAAGGGCCAGGGCTTCAACGCCGCCACCGGCGAGTACGGCGACCTGGTCAAGGCCGGCGTCATCGACCCGGTCAAGGTCACCCGCTCCGCCCTGGAGAACGCCGCCTCCATCGCCTCCCTCCTCCTCACGACCGAGACCCTGGTCGTCGAGAAGAAGGAAGAGGAGGAGCCGGCCGCCGCGGGCCACGGCCACGGCCACGCCCACTGAGGCACCGACCTCGTAGCAGAAGCCCCCGTTCCGCCTCGCGCGGAACGGGGGCTTCTCCCTTGTGCGGGTGCTTCACAACTCCAGCGGATCGAGCGCCCCGAGCTGCTGCATCAGCCCCAGCCGGTCGTACTGCCACCAGCCCTCGGCGATCTTCCCGTCCGGAGTGCACCGGTGGACGGTCGTCCCGGTCATGGTGACGTCCTTCCCGGTCGGCGGAATCCCGAGGAAGTCGCCCTTGTGGTGCCCCTTCCAGGTCCACCGGGTGCACACCCGGTCGCCCTGGGCGAGCTGGTCCTCGATCGTGAACGAGAAGTCGAACCCGCCTCGCCACACCTCCACCTCGCGCCGCAGCGCGTCCAGCCCGATGACATCCTGCACATTGGCGGGATCGTGGTCGTGGTAGTCCTCGATGAACACGTCGTTGAACGGGGGCGCCGCACCCTGCCCGGGCGCCTGCTCGAAGAACCCGCGCGCGGCGGCCGCGTACAACTGCTCGTCCCGCACCACGTCCAGATCCGTGAACGTCGGTGCCTCGTCGCAGAGCGCCACCATGTCCTGGAAGATCCGGTCGGTCTCCGGAAGCCCGGAGTTCCGCATCGCCTCCTCGTACGACGGGAACTCCACGATCTCGACCACGTGCGACGCGTCGGCCCGGTCCTTCGCCACCACACTGTGCGACGCGGTCCGCTTCCCTTTGGTCTGCTCGACCCACCTGTCCATCAGCCGGTTCATCTCGTCGAGCCGGCTGGTCCTGCATTCGATGAGCTGTACGAAGGTCATGGCCTCGCCTCCGGCCCCCCTGGGTCCGGTGGAACAGCTCCAATTGTCCCAACGGGAGCTGCCAGTCGCCTCCTGACCCCAGGTCCTACTGCGGTCCGTACTTCCGCCCGGTCCTGGACGACACCGCCCCGAGCATCCCTCTGGGCACCAGCTTCGCCGCACCCATCAGCGCCTTGTAGCGCGGATCCGGGATCGACAGCGTCTTGCCCCGGGCCAGATCGTGCAGCGCCGCCGCCACCAGCTTGTCCGCGTCGAGCCACATCCAGCCCGGGATGTTGTCCGTGCCCATACCGGCCCGGTCGTGGAACTCCGTGCGCACGAAGCCGGGGCAGAGCGCCATCAGCCGTACGCCGCTGCCGGCCAGGTCGCGCGCCGCGCCCTGCGTGAACTGCACGACCCAGGCCTTGGACGCACCGTAGGTGCCCCGCGGGACGAACGCGGCGACCGACGCGACGTTGACGACGCCGCCCCGGCCGCGCTCCCGCATGCCCTCGGCCGCCGCCGACGTCAGCCGCAGCACCGCCTCGCAGTGCACCTTGAGCATCCGCAGCTCATCGGCCATGGAGACATCGAGATAGCGGCCCTTGTTGCCGAAGCCGGCGTTGTTGACCAGGAGGTCGACGGGGTTCTTGCGGTCGCCCAGCCGGGCGGCCACCGCCTCGATGCCCTTGTCCTGAGCCAGGTCGGCCGTCAGCACCTCCGCCTCGATGCCGTGCCCGTCGTGCAGCTCGGTCGCCTGTTCCCTGAGCCGCTTGGTGTCGCGCGCCACCAGCACCAGGTTGTGCCCGTCGGACGCCAGTCGCCGCGCGAACGCGGCCCCGATGCCTGCCGTCGATCCCGTAATCAGAGCCGTTGTCATGGCAGAAGGTTAGTGACCCGGACTGAGTGCGTCCGCTTCCGGACGGGGCCTTCGCAGGTTAAGGGTCGGTGGAGACCATCGCGGTGAGACGCTGTCAGGCCCCGTTCTTCTCCACGTACTCACGCGCCCGGCGCAGCACCTCCGGGTGCAGCGCCTCGCCCGCCGCCAGCAGCCGCGGCAGCAGGGTCCGTTCGGTGGTCACCGCCCGGAACTGCAGGGCCACGGTGACATCGTGGTCCGGCCGGTGCAGGATCTCGACGGCGTCGCCCGCGCGGATCGCCCCGGGCTCGATCACTCGCAGATAGGCTCCCGGCGCGCCCCGCCGGGTGAACCGCTTCACCCAGTGCTTCTCCTCCAGATGACCCTGGAACGTACGGCACGGGATCCGCCCGGAGGTGATCTCCAGGACCACCTCGGGCCCGATGCGCCAGCGCTCACCGATCAGCGCGCCGGACACGTCGAGCCCCTGGGTCGTGAGGTTCTCGCCGAACGCCCCGTCGGCCAGCGTCCGGCCCAGCTCGCGCTCCCACTCGTCCAGGTCCTCACGCGCCATCGCGTACACCGCCTGGTCGTCGCCGCCGTGGTGCTCCAGCTTGCACACCGCGTCCCCGGCCAGCCCGCTCCCGCCGATGCCCTTGGGCCCGGGCGCCGACACCCGCACCGCCCCGTCCACCGGCCGCTTGTCGATCCCGGTCACGCCCGCCGGGTTGTCCGTGTACGGCACGGTCTGGGCACGGCCCAGATTCACAGACAGAAGCTTCATACCCGCACGGTAAGGGACCGGGTCTCAAAGCGGCGACGCATTATTCGTCTCGGATTCAAAGGGTCGCTTATTCTCGAAGGGTGATCGAAGCCCGTCATCTCCGCGTACTGCGCGCCGTCGCCGCCACCGGTTCCTTCTCCGCCGCGGGGCGTGAGCTGGGCTGCACCCAGCCCGCCGTCAGCCAGCAGATGAAGGCCCTGGAGACCTCCGTCGGCACGCCACTTCTCATCCGCACCGGGCGCGAGATGCGCCTGACCCAGGCCGGCGAGGCGCTGGTGCGGCACGCCGCCGGGATCCTCGCCGGGCTCACGGCCGCGGAGGAGGAGATCGCCGCCATCGCCGGGCTGCGCGCGGGACGGGTCCGGCTCGTCTCCTTCCCCAGCGGCAGCTCCACCCTCGTACCGACGGCCCTCGCCGCCCTGCGCGCGGCACATCCGGGCACCCGCGTCTCCCTGGAGGAGGCCGAACCGCCCGCGTCGGTCGGCCTGCTGCGCGAGGGCGACTGCGACGTGGCGCTCGCCTTCCGCTACGAGGGCGCGGCGGGTGCAAAGGAGTGGGACGACCTCGTCGTACGGCCGCTGCTGTCGGACCGGCTCGTCGCCCTCGTGCCGGAGCGGCACCGGCTCGCGGGTGCGGGGACCGTCGCCATCGGCGAGCTCGCGCGGGAGTCGTGGATCGCGGGCTGCCCCCGCTGTCGCGGCCAGTTGGTCGAGGTGTGCGCGGCGGCCGGCTTCACGCCCCGCATCGACTTCGCCACCGACGACTACCCGGCGGTGGTCGGCCTGGTCGGCGCCGGACTGGGCGTGGCCGTACTGCCCCAGCTGGCCGTCGAGTCGGTGCGGCCCAGGGGAGTGCGCACCGTGACGCTGGAACCGGCGGTGCGGCGGGAGATCGTCGCGCTCACCCTGCCCGACCTCGCACAGGTCCCGGCGGTGTCGGCGACGCTGGACCAGCTCGCGCGGGCGGCCGTCCGCTAGCGAAAACCACGCGCAAGCACGCGCGCGTCTGTCTGCAGAAACGTTATTTCAGTGGTGCGAGGCGGTGTGCCCGCCCGGTGCCGACGCCGACACCAGCCGGTTGCGCGCCCGCCCCATGAGCTCTTCGCGCTCGTCCTCGGTCAGCCCGCCCCACACGCCGTACGGCTCACGCACCGCCAGGGCGTGAGCTGCGCACTCGGCGCGTACCGGGCACCTCATGCAGACCTCTTTGGCCGAGTTCTCGCGAGCACTCCGAGCCGCACCGCGCTCGCCCTCCGGATGGAAGAAGAGCGAGCTGTCCACCCCGCGACAGGCAGCCAGCAGCTGCCAGTCCCACAGGTCCGCGTTCGGTCCGGGAAGGCGGGAGAAATCTGCCATTACGTGACCCCTTGTTGCCGTTCTGGGCGGATCCGGTGTCTACGACCGTACAACTACGATCTAAGGAGATGAAAATATGACTCATTGCGAATCTAGCTCCAGACACTGGCAAAGCGGAAGAAATGGGTCTGAATGGGGCATAGGTTGTGATGAAAGTTCGCGGGTCTGCTGCGCATGTCTGCACCGTGTCCGCCCCCTCACGTAGAGTGCCGAAGATGACAGCCGACCCCGTAACTCTTTCGAGTGACCGTCGTTGAGAGGGCGAGGCGGTTGAAGGAACAAGCGCTCGGACAGGCGTCCGAGACGGTCGACCGCACAGGTGACGAATCCGTACCAGCCTGGAGGCTCAAGGTGACGCGCATCAGCTGCGGAGGGCGGTCATGACTTCCGTCCTCGTCTGCGACGACTCCCCGCTTGCCCGAGAGGCGCTCCGTCGCGCGGTCGCGACCGTGCCCGGCGTAGAGCGCGTGACGACGGCGGCCAACGGCGAGGAAGTCCTCCGCCGCTGGGGGGCCGACCGCTCGGACCTGATTCTGATGGACGTACGCATGCCCGGCCTGGGCGGCGTCGAGACGGTCCGGCGGCTGCTGTCCGCCGACCCCGGTGCGCGCATCATCATGCTCACCGTCGCCGAGGACCTGGACGGCGTGGCGCTCGCGGTCGCCGCCGGTGCCCGCGGCTACCTGCACAAGGACGCCTCCCGCGCCGAACTGCGCGCGACGGTGACGCAGGCCCTGGCCGACCCGACCTGGCGGCTCGCCCCGCGCCGGCTGCGCTCGGCCGAGATGGGCGCCGCGCCCACGCTCACGGCGCGTGAGATCCAGGTCCTCGAAGGCATGAGCCACGGCCGCTCGAACGCGGAGATCGGCCGCGAGCTGTTCCTCTCCGAGGACACCGTCAAGACGCACGCCCGGCGCCTGTTCAAGAAGCTCGGCGCCTCGGACCGGGCCCACGCGGTGGCGCTCGGCTTCCGGTGGGGCCTGGTGCGCTAGGTCGTGTCCGCAAAGTCCCTCCTGCCCCGCGAAGCCTGGCACGCACTCTCGCCGCACCGCACACAGTCCCGAGTACGCCCAGTACGAGGGACCGCGTCCGGCGCACCGAGAGCGCGCACCCGCCGCAAGGCCCGCCCTCCGGGCGGACGAAGGGACTTTGCGGACACGACCTAGGGCCTGCCGTTCGGATCGGGTCGCAGGGAGCTGACGGCATCGCGTCGGCGCCGGCTTCGAGGCGGGTTGTCCGGCGCGGGTCGTGGAGCGGGGGCGTGTGGACGCCCCCGCGAGAGCCGGGCCCACGCTTGCCCGTGGGGGCCCACGACCCGGGGATGGTCCGAACAGCAGGCCCCAGGGGCGGCCGCGTGGGTCGGAGCGGTCGTGGCGGGGGTACGGAAAGCCAGGTGGGCGGGGGTGGACCAGGGGTCCGCAGGGCGCCCGCTGCTTGTTTCGTCGCCGATGCCGCATCCTTGAGGGTGTGGAGTTCCTCGGGGACGAGTCGGTCGAGCGGAAGGGGAGGGCGCAGGGGATGAGTTCCGGCGCACCTGCTCATAACGCTTCGGTGCACAACAACGGGCGCGGTGCCGCGGACCCGGTGGCCGCAGGGCACCATGGACCGATGCGCGATGACGAGGCGGTCAATGCCCAAGGGGCGATCGGCGCGCTCGTCCACCGCGCCGTCGACGGGGACGAGCAGGCCACGCACGATCTGCTCGCCCATGTCCACCCCCTGGCGCTGCGCTACTGCCGCACCCGGCTGTCCCGTCTCCCGGGCGACGCCCGGCATTTCGTGGAGGACCTCGCCCAGGAGGTGTGCGTGGCGGTGCTCCTCGCGCTGCCCCGCTACCGGGACACCGGGCGCCCCTTCGAGGCGTTCGTCTTCGCCATCGCCGCCCACAAGGTCGCCGACCTGCAGCGCGCGGCGATGCGTCACCCCGGCTCGACGGCCATCCCCTCCGACGAGATGCCCGAGCGCCCCGACGACTCCCTGGGACCGGAAGAGCGCGCGCTGCTGAGCAGTGACGCGGAATGGGCCAAGAAGCTCCTGGCCAACCTGCCGGAGAACCAGCGGGAGCTGCTGCTGCTGCGTATCGCGGTGGGGCTCACGGCCGAGGAGACGGGCCAGATGTTGGGAATGTCACCCGGCGCCGTCCGGGTGGCGCAGCACCGGGCGCTGAGCCGGCTGCGAGCCCTCGCCGAGCAGTAGTCCTCGTCGAGCAGCAGCCCTTCAGCAGCCCTCGGTTGAACAGGCGGTGGGCGGCCTCCGTACGAACATACGAAGCCCGGAGCGGACCGGAACCGTGGAATGAGACAGCCGCGCTTCCCGTTAGCATGGACATCCGCACCGATCAAGGCCATTTGGGGAAGGTGTCATGACTGCCAACGTCGACGGAGTGCCCGGAAAATTCGCGACACTCGGGCTGACCTACGACGACGTGCTGCTGCTGCCGGGCCCGTCGGACATGGCACCCGACGAGATCGACACCGCCTCGTACGTCTCGAAGAACGTGCGGGTCAACATCCCGCTGCTGTCCGCCGCCATGGACAAGGTCACCGAGTCGCGCATGGCGATCGCGATGGCCCGCCAGGGCGGCGTCGGCGTGCTGCACCGCAATCTGTCCATCGAGGACCAGGCCAACCAGGTCGACCTGGTGAAGCGGTCCGAGTCGGGCATGGTGGCCGACCCGATCACGGTCCACCCGGACGCCACGCTCGCCGAGGCCGACGCGCTGTGCGCCAAGTTCCGCATCAGCGGCGTCCCGGTCACCGACCCCGGCAAGAAGCTGCTCGGCATCGTCACCAACCGCGACATGGCCTTCGAGACCGACCGCACCCGCCGGGTCCGCGAGGTCATGACGCCGATGCCGCTGGTCACCGGCAAGGTCGGCATCTCCGGTGTCGAGGCCATGGAGCTGCTGCGCAAGCACAAGATCGAGAAGCTGCCGCTGGTCGACGACGAGGGCGTCCTCAAGGGCCTGATCACCGTCAAGGACTTCGTCAAGGCGGAGAAGTACCCGAGCGCCGCCAAGGACGCGGAGGGCCGTCTCCTCGTCGGTGCCGCCGTCGGTGTCGCCGGTGACTCCTACGAGCGCGCCCAGGCCCTGATCGAGGCGGGCGTCGACTTCATCGTCGTCGACACCGCGCACGGCCACTCCCGGCTGGTCGGCGACATGGTCGCCAAGATCAAGTCGAACGCCAACGGCGTCGACGTCATCGGCGGCAACATCGCCACGCGCGACGGTGCCAAGGCCCTGGTCGACGCGGGCGTCGACGGCATCAAGGTCGGTGTCGGCCCCGGCTCCATCTGCACCACCCGCGTCGTCGCCGGTGTCGGTGTCCCGCAGGTCACGGCCATCTACGAGGCCGCTCTCGCCGCCAAGGAGGCCGGTGTCCCGGTCATCGGCGACGGCGGTCTGCAGTACTCCGGCGACATCGCCAAGGCCCTGGTCGCCGGCGCCGACACCGTGATGCTGGGCTCGCTGCTGGCCGGCTGCGAGGAGTCGCCGGGCGAGCTGCTCTTCATCAACGGCAAGCAGTTCAAGTCGTACCGCGGTATGGGCTCCCTGGGTGCCATGCAGACCCGCGGCGACCGCAAGTCCTTCTCCAAGGACCGCTACTTCCAGGAGGGCGTCGCCTCCGACGAGCAGCTGGTCCCCGAGGGCATCGAAGGCCAGGTGCCCTACCGCGGCCCGCTCTCCTCGGTCGTCCACCAGCTGGTCGGCGGCCTGCGCCAGTCGATGTTCTACGTCGGCGGGCGGACCGTGCCGGAGCTCCAGGAGGGCGGCCGGTTCGTCCGGATCACGTCCGCGGGCCTCAAGGAGAGCCACCCGCACGACATCCAGATGACCGTCGAGGCGCCCAACTACAGCCGTAGCAAGTGACCCGCACGCGCGCGTGAGACGGACCCTGGGCGGTCCCGGAGCATCCGGGACCGCCCCTGTCGTACCCGTCGGCGATACTGGAAGACGCTGCAACGCAACAGGGAAAGGCCACAGACGTGACTGAGATCGAGATCGGGCGCGGCAAGCGCGGCCGCCGGGCGTACGCCTTCGACGACATCGCCGTCGTCCCCAGCCGCCGAACCCGGGACCCGAAGGAGGTCTCGATCGCCTGGCAGATCGACGCCTACCGCTTCGAGCTGCCGTTCCTGGCCGCCCCCATGGACTCGGTCGTCTCCCCGGCCACCGCCATCCGCATCGGCGAGCTCGGCGGCCTCGGCGTGCTGAACCTCGAGGGCCTGTGGACGCGCCACGAGGACCCGCAGCCCCTGCTCGACGAGATCGCCGAGCTGCCCGCCGAGGCGGCGACCCGGCGGCTCCAGGAGATCTACGCCGCGCCGATCAAGGAGGAGCTGATCGGCGCCCGCATCAAGGAGGTGCGCGACTCGGGCGTGGTCACGGCCGCCGCGCTCTCCCCGCAGCGCACGGCCCAGTTCTCCAAGGCCGTCGTCGACGCGGGCGTGGACATCTTCGTCATCCGCGGTACGACGGTCTCCGCGGAGCACGTCTCCGGCGCGTCCGAGCCGCTGAACCTGAAGCAGTTCATCTACGAGCTGGACGTCCCGGTGATCGTCGGCGGCTGCGCCACGTACACCGCGGCCCTGCACCTGATGCGCACCGGCGCGGCCGGTGTGCTCGTCGGCTTCGGCGGCGGCGCCGCGCACACCACGCGCAACGTGCTCGGCATCCAGGTCCCGATGGCGACGGCCGTCGCCGACGTGGCCGCCGCGCGCCGTGACTACATGGACGAGTCCGGCGGCCGGTACGTGCACGTGATCGCGGATGGCGGTGTCGGCTGGTCCGGCGACCTGCCCAAGGCGATCGCCTGCGGTGCCGACGCGGTCATGATGGGCTCCCCGCTCGCCCGCGCGACCGACGGTCCGGGCAAGGGGCACCACTGGGGCATGGAGGCCGTGAACGAGGAGCTGCCGCGCGGCAAGAAGGTCGACCTCGGCACGGTCGGGACCCTCGAGGAGATCCTCACCGGCCCGTCCCACACCCCCGACGGCTCGATGAACCTCTTCGGCGCCCTGCGCCGCGCCATGGCCACCACCGGCTACAGCGAGCTGAAGGAGTTCCAGCGCGTCGAGGTGACGGTGGCGGACTCGCAGCACCGGCGGTAAGGCTTTCGGACTCAGAAGGGCCTGGTCACTCGGTGAGTGGCCGGGCCCTTTCGCATGCCCAACCCGCTTTGGCGGGGCGCGTGTCGGGGATGGGGGCGCACGGTTGCCTTCGGGCCGTTCGGCCCCCTGAAAGGCGGTTTCGAGGCGCTAGTGTCCGTGATCGGCGCCCAGGTTCTTCTGGGCTCCCCCTTCCAAGGACACGGTTCCGGACCCCGGCCCCTCGGGGCCCGGCCCGATTCCGACGTGCTGCCCACCGGGTCAATGGGCAGCGTCGTGGAAGGGGGCGCCCATGGGCCGCCACCGCAAGCCCACCCGCTGGGACCGACTCCGTCTTCGGATGGTGCAGTGCCGGAGGAGGTGGATCTTGCGGATTTTCGGATGGTGAGCGGCCGCCCCCATGTGAACTAGGGGCGGACACTCCGTGATCCATCCTGGAGCCTGCCGCAGTGACCCCTGCGGTGGGCTCCGCCTTGTTTCGGATGGTGAGCGGCCGCCCCCAAGAAGCCTAGGGGCGGACACTCCGTGATCCATCCTGGAGCCTGCCGCAGTGACCGCTGCGGTGGGCTCCACCTGTGTCCGTAAGGTACCCGCGCCGCACGCCGCATGCCACCAGCCTTCAGGGTTCACGCACCCCACGCGCCCCCTTTCACAACCGATGCGCCGCCCCCGCAGGTGTCGCACCCCGCGTGTCCAGGAGCAGCTGCGCCTTCACTGACAGGCCCTGGAGGTCGTACGTGCGGTGCTGCTGGAGGAGGATGGTCAGGTCCGCGTCGGCGGCCGCTTCGTAGAGGGAGTCCGCCCGGGGGACGGGGCGGTCGAGGACGCTCCAGTCGGGGATGTACGGGTCGTGGTAGCTGACCGAGGCGCCCAGGTCCGTCAGCCGCAGGGCGATCTCCCGGGCGGGTGTGCCCTCCAGGTCGGCCAGGTCGGGCTTGTAGGTGACGCCCAGGAGCAGCACGCGTGCGCCGCGCGCGGACTTGCCGTGTTCGTTGAGGAGCTGGGCGCCGCGCTGGACGACATAGCGGGGCATGCGGCTGTTGACCTGCTGGGCCAGTTCCACCATGCGCAGGCTGCGGCCGCCGTGGGCGGTCAGGTCCTGTGGGAGGGTGTGGCCGCCGACGCCCGGGCCGGGGCGGAAGGCCTGGAAGCCGAACGGCTTGGTCTCCGCGCAGCGGATCACGTCCCACAGGTCGACGCCCAGGTCGTGGCAGAGCGCGGCCATCTCGTTGACGAGGGCGATGTTGACGTGCCGGTAGTTGGTCTCCAGCAGTTGCACGGTCTCCGCCTCGCGCAGTCCACGCGCGCGTACCACCTTGTCCGTGAGCCGTCCGTAGAAGGCGGCGGCCGACTCGGTGCAGGCCGGGGTGAGGCCGCCGATGACCTGTGGCGTGCCGGCGGGGGTGAAGTCGCGGTTGCCGGGGTCGACGCGGCTGGGGGAGTGGGCCAGGTGGAAGTCGCGGCCCGCCCGCAGCCCGGAGCCCTCTTCGAGGAGCGGACGCAGGAACTCCTCCGTCGCCCCCGGGTACACAGGTGACTCCAGGATCACTGTGGTGTGCGGGCGCAGGTGGGCGGCCAGGGTGCGGGCGGCGGTCTCCACCTGGCTCAGGTCGAGCCGGCCGTCCGCACCCGGCGGGGTCGGTGCGCAGATGACCGCGGTGCGTACCCTGCCGAGTTCGGCGGCGTTCGTGGTCTGCCGGAAGCCCCCCGAGAGCATCCGGCGCAGTTCGGCGGGGCTGAGGGAACCGGTTTCGGGTCCGGTCCGGTACCCGATGGTGGGGACGCCGGCGGCGACGGCGGCCTGAGCCAGGGGCAGGCCGTAAGGGCCGAGTCCGATGACGGCGAGATCTGCGGGCACGGCGTGGCCGTCCTTCCCGTAGCCGAAGTGGGACAGGTGCGCAAGCCCTGTGGACAGGACGGGCGAGTGCAATGTCAGACTAGGAGTAAATATGACCGTTATGTGGGATTGCCTGGCCGAGTTTCGGTGAGTGTCCCGTGTGGGTTGTCCACAGGCTGGGGCCCGTGGTGGCTGAAGTCGGGCAACCCGGTCAGAATTTTGGGCATGGGGGATACGGACGGGGCCTCACCCGACGGGTGCGGCCGGCGCGACCGATGAGCGGGAGGCAGTGTGAGGACAGCGACACTCGGGCCGGCGCAGCGAGCCGAGTCACTTGCATCCATGGCCGAGCGGGAGCTGGACGTGCTGGTCGTGGGCGCGGGCGTGGTCGGTGCGGGCACCGCCCTCGACGCCGTGACCCGGGGCCTGGCCACGGGCCTGGTCGAGGCGCGCGACTGGGCTTCGGGCACCTCCAGCCGGTCCAGCAAGCTGATCCACGGCGGCCTGCGCTATCTGGAGATGCTCGACTTCGCGCTCGTCCGGGAGGCGCTGAAGGAGCGCGGCCTGCTGCTGGAACGGCTCGCCCCGCACCTGGTGAAGCCCGTGCCGTTCCTGTACCCGCTGCAGCACAAGGGCTGGGAGCGCCTGTACGCCGGGTCGGGCGTCGCGATGTACGACGCCATGTCCATGGCGCGCGGCCATGGCCGGGGCCTGCCGGTGCACCGCCACCTGACCCGTTCTCACGCCCTGCGCGTGGCACCCTGCTTGAAGAAGGACGCCCTGGTCGGGGCGCTCCAGTACTACGACGCCCAGATGGACGACGCCCGCTATGTGACCAACCTGGTGCGCACGGCGGTGGCGTACGGCGCCAAGGCCGCCAACCGCGCGCGGGTGACGGGCTTCCTGCGCGAGGGCGAGCGGGTCGTCGGCGCGAGGGTGCAGGACGTCGAAGGGGGCGGGGAGTACGAGATCCGTGCCAAGCAGGTCGTCAACGCGACCGGCGTGTGGACGGACGACACCCAGGCGATGGTCGGGGAGCGCGGCCAGTTCCACGTCCGGGCGTCCAAGGGCATCCACCTGGTCGTGCCGCGCGACCGGATCCACTCCACGACCGGGCTGATCCTGCGCACGGAGAAGTCCGTGCTGTTCGTCATCCCCTGGGGCCGGCACTGGATCGTCGGCACCACGGACACCGACTGGGACCTCGACAAGGCCCACCCGGCCGCGTCCAGCGCGGACATCGACTACCTGCTGGAACATGTGAACTCCGTGCTCGCGGTGCCCCTCACCAGGGACGATGTCCAGGGTGTGTACGCGGGCCTGCGGCCGCTGCTCGCGGGCGAGTCGGACGCCACCAGCAAGCTGTCGCGCGAGCACACGGTGGCGCATCCGGTGCCCGGGCTCGTCGTCGTGGCGGGCGGCAAGTACACGACGTACCGGGTGATGGCCAAGGACGCGGTGGACGCGGCGGTGCACGGGCTCGACATGCGTGTCGCCGAGTGCGTCACCGAGGACGTGCCGCTGCTGGGCGCCGAGGGCTACCGGGCGCTGTGGAACGCGCGGGCGCGGATCGCCGCCCGGACCGGACTCCATGTGGTGCGGGTGGAGCACCTGCTGAACCGGTACGGGGCGATGACCGAGGAGGTCCTGGAGCTCATCGCCGAGGACCCGTCGCTGGGTGAGCCGCTGGCGGCGGCCGACGACTATCTGCGCGCCGAGATCGTGTACGCGGCCTCGCACGAGGGGGCGCGGCATCTGGACGACGCGCTGACCCGGCGGACGCGCATCTCGATCGAGACCTTCGACCGGGGCAGCCGCAGCGCACGTGACGCCGCCGGGCTGATGGCGCCGGTGCTCGGCTGGGACAAGGATCAGATCGAGCGTGAGGTCGAGCACTACCAGAAGCGGGTGGAGGCCGAGCGGGAGTCGCAGCGGCAGCCCGACGACCTCACGGCGGACGCGGCGCGGCTGGGGGCGCCGGACATCGTGCCCCGGTAGGCACCCGCCGCTTCGGGGCCCCCTCCCGACGTCACTCGAACGAGTGTCGCGAGCGGGGATCTCCGTTCGGGGCCCGGTCGTTCTACGAGGTGCGGGGGCAGAACTCGGCCGCGAGCACCGCGGGTTCGAGGTCGGGATCCGAGATCGCGTCCGTGTTCACGCGGAAGGTGAGGACCCGCCGCCCGTCGCCGGTCACCGCGGTGCGCACATAGCTGCCGGAGATGTGCCCGTTGTGGCCCCACACCGTGGTGCCGCACGGAAGCTTCTCGGGAAACAGGCCCATGCCGTACGTGCCGTGTGCGGCACGGGTGTCGAGCATCTCGCGCAGCCAGCGCGTGGGCAGCAGCCGCCCGTCGAGCAGGGCCGCGTAGAAGCGGTCCAGATCGGCGAGCGTGGTCACCAGTTCGCCCGCGGCGCCCGCCACCCGGGGGTCGAGAGCGGTGACGTCGGTTCCGTCGGCGGTGTAGGCGCGGCCGTGCGGGGAGGGCAGTGAGGAGCGGGAGCCGGGGAAGGAGGTGCCCGTCAGACGCAGGGGAGTGAGGATGCGGTGCTCGGCCTCGGTGGCGTACGAGTGGCCGGTCACCTGCCGGACGACCAGGCCGAGCAGGACGTAGTTGGTGTTCGAGTAGGCGAAGCGGCCGCGCGCGGCCGGAGGGTGGGTGAGCGCGATGCGTACGGCCTGACGGGGTGTGACGGGTGCCGTTCCTCCGGTGTCCGCGGTGAAGTCGTACAGGCCGCTGGTGTGGGTGAGCAGGGAGCGCAGGGTCAGCGCGCGGCCGTCGTTGCCGGCTCCCCGCACCAGGCCGGGCAGGTGCCGCTCCACGGTGTCGGACAGCGACAGCCGGTGCTCGGCCGCCAGTTGCAGCACGACCGTCGCGATGAACGTCTTCGTGATGCTGCCGGCGCGGAAGTGGTCCGACCGGGCGATTCCGGGACCGGCATGGGCATAGCGGGTGGCGCTTCCCTCCCGGGCCAGCAGGGCCGCGGCGGGGGCTCCGCCCCGGGTCACGAGCAGTGGCAGCACCGTGTCCGTGGGCGGGGCGGTCAGTGCCGAGGAGTCGGCCGGGGGCAGGCCGAGCAGGGCGACGGCCAGCGGCAGGGCCGGCAAGGCCCGGAACGGCGGCATGCGGGCTCCTCCCTCGTCAGGGGCCATCATGCAAGGCGGCGCGGGGCGCGGCGCACCCGGGTTCCGGGCAAACCGGCCCGGCACCCCGTGCCCAGGGGCCCCCTGGGCACGGGGCACTTGTCGGGTGAGAGACAATGGAGGCTCTGTCAGGGCGGGTTGTATGAGGGGACGCATGTCGGAGGCGGAGCGGGCGGGCACATCTCGTCAGGACACTCGTCAGGACAACAGGGAGCGTCTCCTGGCGGGGCGCTACCGGCTGGGCGACGTGCTCGGCCGTGGCGGCATGGGCACGGTGTGGCGCGCCGAGGACGAGACGCTGGGGCGGACGGTCGCCGTCAAGGAGCTGCGGTTCCCGACCAACATCGACCAGGAGGAGAAGCGGCGGCTGATCACGCGGACGCTGCGCGAGGCCAAGGCCATCGCGCGGATCCGCAACAACAGCGCCGTGACCGTCTTCGACGTGGTCCAGGAGGACGACCGGCCCTGGATCGTGATGGAGCTCGTCGAGGGCAAGTCGCTCGCCGAGGTCATCCGGGAGGACGGGCTCCTCGAGCCGAAGCGGGCCGCCGAGGTCGGGCTCGCCGTCCTCGATGTGCTGCGGTCCGCGCACCGCGAGGGCATCCTGCACCGCGACGTGAAGCCGTCGAACGTGCTGATCTCCGACGACGGCCGGGTCGTGCTCACCGACTTCGGTATCGCCCAGGTCGAGGGCGACCCGTCCATCACCTCGACCGGCATGCTCGTCGGCGCGCCCTCCTACATCTCCCCGGAGCGGGCGCGTGGGCACAAGCCTGGCCCGGCCGCCGACCTGTGGTCGCTCGGCGGGCTGCTGTACGCGTCGGTGGAGGGAGCGCCGCCGTACGACAAGGGGTCGGCCATAGCGACTCTCACCGCGGTGATGACCGAGCCGCTGGAGGAGCCGAAGAACGCGGGCCCGCTGACGGACGTCATCCACGGGCTGCTCACCAAGGACCCCGCCAAGCGGCTCGACGACGCGGGTGCCCGGGCGATGCTGAACTCCGTCATCAACGCGCCGGAGACGGCCGAGCCGGAGCCGATGGACGCGACGAAGGTCGTGCCGCTGCCGAAGCAGCCGGACAAGGCCTCGCGCAAGGGTGATTCGGCGGGCGCCGGGAGCAAGCGGGGCGAGGAGGCCGGGGAGCGGCTGCGCGGGGCGTTGCGCTCCGTGCGCAAGGCCGCGGCCGGACCGGCCGCGGCGTCGGCGGCGACCCGCGCCAGGACCGAGGACGACAAGCCCGCTTCCGGACCGAAGGACGAGGCGGCCGCCGGGGGCGCGGGCGCGGCCGTGTCGCAGTCGGGCCCGAAGCAGGCCTCGGGTGCCGTGGCTTCCGGGTCCCGTGAGCAGGGCCGGCAGGACGCGAAGGCGTCCTCCGAGGGGCGCAGTTCGGGGTGGCCCGTCATGCCGCCCCCGGATCTGCCGCCGCGCCAGGTGCCCCGGGCGCCGCTCACCGACGTGGTGTCGCGTCGGACCCTGGTGATCATCGCCGTGGTCGTGGTGCTCGCCGTGCTCGGCACGGTGCTCACCATCGCGTTCAGCGGGAACGGCCAGGGCTCGAAGGGGGCCGGGGGCGAGAGCGGCGGCAAGGCCGTCGCCACCGCGTCGGGCAGCGCCGACACCAAGGGCGACGAGAAGGGCGGCACGCGCCCCGACAACACCGCGACGCAGCCCACGCCGTCGGGGCCCGCCTCGAACACCGAAACGAGCGGCGGGGCGAGCGGGTCGGCCGGTGACGGCAAGGACGGGTCCGCCGGAAAGGGCACCGCGGCGGAGTCGACTCACAAGGGGGACCAGGGGTACTCGATCGGCCTGCCGAAGGGATGGAAGTTCCAGTCCACGGGCTCCGCCGGCGACCGGTTCACCGGGCCCGACGGGCAGAAGCTGCTCATCGCCTGGACGTCCACGCCCAAGGGCGACCCGGTGGCCGACTGGAAGAACCAGGAGCGCTACATGCAGCGCGCCGAGTACAAGAAGATCCGAATAGAGAAGGTGGACTACCGCGGCTGGAACACCGCCGACTGGGAGTTCACCTACCGGGAGAGCGGCACCAAGTACCGCACCATCGACCGCGGGTTCGTCGTCGACGACTCCCAGGGCTACGCGCTGATGTACACGGCGAAGGCCGACGGCTGGGGCGACCAGTTGCGCAAGGACACGTGGGCGACGCTGGCCAAGACCTTCGAACCCAAGTCCTGAGCGTGAGCCTCCCCGGGTTTGGGGAGGCAGATCTGGGCATCCCCACATTGCGGGTTGCCTGCGGCACGTATCGTAAATATTTGCGGTCCGTGCGCAGCCGGAACGGGCCGTGGGGCGAACGGATGTGACCGACCGGGCTGACGGGGGAGGCAACGTGGACGACTATGCGGGCCGGGTACTCGCCGACCGCTACCGCCTGCCGCTGCCGCCGTCCGACGAGTACGAACTCACCGAGACCCGGGCCTTCGACACCTACAGCGGACAGGAAGTCCTGGTCCGGCAGGTGCCGTTGCCGGAGGTGGTCGAGGCCGAGGTCCACGACGCGGAGGGACTGCCCGACGGTTTCACGGCGCGTGACGGTTTCACCGCGCGTGACGGTGGCGCGCGGCGGTCCGCCGGACGCCCGGGCACCCGGCGGCCCACGGATCCGGTGGTACGGCGCGCGGTCGACGCCGCCCAGGCCGCCGCGGCCATTCCCGACCATCCGCGGCTCGACCAGGTCTTCGACGTGTTCGCCGAGGGCGGTTCGCTGTGGATCGTCAGCGAGCTGGTGGCCGCGCGACCGCTGGCGGCCCTGCTCGCCGAGAAGCCGCTGACGCCGTACCGGGCGGCCGAGGTCGCCTCCGACGTCCTCATGGCGCTGCGGGTGCTGCACGGCCACGGCTGGGTGCACCGGAACGTCACCGCGCGGACGGTGCTGGTCTGCGACGACGGCCGGGTGATGCTGACCGGTCTCGCGGTGGGCGCCGCGGAGGAGGCGCTGTGCGGGTACGACCCGGTTCCGGCCGCCGAAGAGCCCCAGCGGGGGCCGGCCCCCGAGGGCGGTGCCGGGCCGGTCAACGGCGCCGGAGGCCCGGGCGGCCTCGGTGGCGCGGCCGATCCTGAGGCCGCGCGGCGAGCCGCCATAGAGGCACGGGAGGCCAGGGGACTGCCCGCGGCCGGGGGTGGCACGGCGGGCGGGGGCCAGGTCGTGCCCGCCCGCGGGAGTGCGGACGACAGCGGTGACCCACGGGTCGCGCGCGCCGGGGCCATCGCGGCCTACCGGGCGGGTGCCCGGGCCGCCGCACGGGTCCAGGAGGCGCAGGAGGGCGGCCGGGCCGCACTGCCCGGAGCCAGGTCCGCCCCGGACGGCGGGCCCGCGTCCCACGGCGACGGTTCGGCGCAGTCGCCGTACATCCCCGGGCAGGGCACGGCACCAGGAGCGGGGCCGCCGGGCCGGATAGCCGACCCCTACGGCGTGGCCGGCGCCCCCCGGACGACCGCCTGGCACGGTGCCACGCCCCGGGGCGGAACCGGCGGCGCGCCCCTGCCGCAAGGGCAGGGCCAGGAGCAGGCGGCTCTCCCGCCGGCCCCGGACCCCGCCGGCCAGGGCGCGCCCGCCCGCTGGGACGAGCTGGTCGCCGACACCCCCGCAACCCGGCGCGGACCGGCCACGGCCCTGGCGGCCGAGCGGGCGCGGCAGGCCCGGATGGCGGTGGTGGGGCCGGTGACGGAGCGCTGGGCGCCCGAGCAGGCCGGACCCGTGCACGAGAACTGGCAGTTGGCCGCCCCGATCGGTCCCGCGACCGACCTGTGGGCGCTCGGCGCGCTGCTCTTCAGGGCCGTACAGGGGCATGCGCCCTACCCGGAGGAGTCGACGGCCGAACTGGTGCAGATGGTGTGCGCGGAGCCGCCCGCGTACGCCGAGGAGTGCGGGCCGCTCCGGCCGGTCGTGGAGTCGCTGCTGCGTCAGGACCCGACCGAGCGCCTCGACTTCGAGGAACTGCGCGGCTGGCTGCGCTCGCTCGTGCGCTCGGCGCCCGAGCCGGAGGCCGGGGTGCACGTCGTCGCGGCGCCGCCCGCCGACGCGAGCCGGCTGCCCGTCGTACGCCGCCGTGGCGAGCTCGTGCGCAGGCGGAAGGCCGGGCTGCCCGCGCACCACGGGCGGCACAAACGGGCCAAGCGTGAGTCCCGGTCGCCGAACCGCCTCGGCCGCACGCTGCTCCTGCTGGTCCTGCTCGCGATGGCCGCCGCGATCGCGTACGCCATGCTCTTCATGCCCAAGTCGAAGACCGACGGCGCGGAAGGCACGAGCGGCACGGACCGTGCCGGTTCCGCCGGTGAGGTCAGCCAGGCGCCCGAGCCGGACGCCAGCAGCGAGCCCCGGCCCGACCAGACGTCGCCGGGGGCGGAGAAGAGCCCGTCGGGGTCGGCCGGTTCCGCCGAGACTCAGACCGCCGGCCCCGATGTCGCCGACGGTTTCACCCTGCGCAAGGACCCGGCGGGGTTCCAGGTCGCCGTCGCCAAGGGCTGGGACCGCACCCCGCGCAACGGCAGCGGCCAGGTCGTCTACGCGAAGGGCGACTTCGAGCTCATCGTCGTGCCCGGCCGGGACAGCGCGTCGGAGTACGGCGGTGACCCGATGGCCTACCAGCGGGAGCGGGAGCGCGAGTTGCAGCCGTACCGCGACTCCAGCTGGGCCACCTCCACCGGGCTGAAGACCATCGAGGTGGGCGGACGGACCATGGCCGAGGGGCAGTTCACCTGGACCGGCGGCGACGGGGGCGAGCTGTATGTGCGCAACCTCGCGATGCTGGTCGAGGGGCGGTACCACGTGGTCCAGGTGCGCGGGCCGGAGGCCGAGCGGGACGAGGTGACGCGGTTGTACGAGCAGGCGGCGGCGACCTACAGGGCGACGGGCTGAGCGTCCGGCGCGCCGCCTGTACGCGGTAGTTCAACCCCTGGTTGCCTCACGTCCCAGCAGGCGACAACCGTCACAGTGCGGTCACCGTGGTACCCCGCTTGTTCCCTGGGGAGCGGCGGGTCCTTACGCTGACCCTGTCAAGACCATTGCGGGGCAACGTGAATCAGATGCAGGGCCAGCTCGTCGCGGGCCGCTACCGGCTCGCCGACTCCATCGGCAGCGGCGGCATGGGCCGGGTGTGGCGCGCCCATGACGAGGTGCTGCACCGATCCGTCGCCATCAAGGAGTTGACGGCGGCCCTCTACGTCTCCGAGAGCGAACAGGCCATCCTCCTGGCGCGCACCCGGGCGGAGGCACGGGCCGCCGCGCGGATCAACCACTCGGCGGTCGTCACGGTCCACGACGTGCTGGAGCACGACGGCCGCCCGTGGATCGTGATGGAACTGGTCGAGGGCCGCTCGCTGGCCGACGCGGTCAAGGAGGAGGGGCGCGTCGAGCCGCGCGAGGCGGCACGCGTCGGCCTCTGGGTGCTGCGGGCCCTGCGCGCCGCGCACACCGCCGGTGTCCTGCACCGCGACGTCAAGCCGGGCAACGTCCTGCTCGGCAGGGACGGACGCGTCCTGCTCACCGACTTCGGCATCGCCCAGATCGAGGGCGACACGACCATCACGCGGACCGGAGAGGTCGTCGGCTCCGTCGACTACCTGGCGCCCGAGCGAGTACGGGGTCACGACCCGGGTCCGTCATCCGACCTGTGGGCGCTCGCCGCGACGCTCTACACGGCCGTGGAGGGCCGGTCGCCGTTCCGCCGCACCACCCCGCTGACCACCATGCAGGCGGTGGTCGAGGAAGAGGCCGCACAGCTGCGGCACGCCGGTCCGCTCGGGCCCGTCATCACTGCCCTGCTGCGCAAGGATCCGGCCACCCGGCCCGACGCGTCCGAGGCCGAGCGGATGCTCGCCGAGGCGGCGGAGGGGCGGCAGCCCAGCGGGGCGCAGGCGTACGTCCCTACGCAGCACGGGGGGACGCCGTACCGGGACGCCCACAGCGGCACGGGCACGGCGGGCACGGGCATGTCCGGCACCGGCTCCGGTTCGCACACCCGGACACCGCTCCCGCCGCTGGCCGGCACGCCCGCCACCGGCACGCCCGCCCCCGGGACGCCGACGTCCGGGACCCCGGTCGCCGGCCATCAGGGGACCGGCCCCACCACCATCGGTCCGGCTGCGGGGGGCTCGCAGCAGGCGAGTTCGGGTTCGGGCCGTCGTCGTCGGCTGCGCACGCTCGCCCTCGTCGTCGCGCTCGCGGCCATCATCGGCGGCGGCACCGCCGTGGTGCTGCAGCAGTGGGACGAGAGCCGCCGGACACCGGCCGACGCCTCGGCGTCGGTCGGCCCCACGAGCACGCGGCAGCCCGGCGGATCGGTGCCCGAGAGCTGGATCCGTCACAACGACCCCGTGGGTTTCAGCCTCTCCCTGCCCAAGGGCTGGAAGCGCAAGCCCTTCAGCGAGAAGGGGGAGCTCAAGCAGATCGACTACACGCCCGACGGCGGACGGCACTTCGTCCGGATCGCCATCGACACCTCACCGGACTTCGCCGACCCGTACGCACACCAGCTCGACCTGGAGCAGCAGCTCCAGCGGCTCCAGGACTACAAGCGGGTCGCCCTGGAGCGGAACGTCTACCGCGACCGCGAGGGCGCCCTGTGGGAGTACACCTGGACCGCGAGGGCGAAGGACACCCCGTTCCCCGGCCCGCGCCGGGCCATCGAGGAGACGTACGTCGCCCGCGACGGCACCGAGTACGCGCTCTACATGTCCTCGCCGACGGCGGACTGGGCGAAGGCGCGCAAGCAGTTCACCTCGCTGCTCCAGGGCTGGCAGGAGAAGACCTCCTGACGCGGGGGCCCGTGCGGACGGAGCCCTGCTGACGCGGGCCGTCTGTTTCGGCCACCCACGGGCGCCGCCCCGGAGCCGATCCGTCCGGTGGGGCATGATTGCCGCATGGGCACCGAGGGGCACAACACGCGTGTCATCGCGGGCCGCTACCGGTTCGAGGAGAGACTCGGGCGCGGTGGCATGGGCGTCGTGTGGCGGGCGACCGACCAGCTGCTCGGCCGGGGCGTGGCCGTCAAGGAGCTCCCCTACGACGAGACGCTCTCCGCGGCGGAGGCACGCCGGCAGCGGGACCGTACGCTGCGCGAGGCCCGGGCCGTCGCCCAGCTGAGTCATCCGCACATCATCGTGGTCCACGACGTCGTCGAGGACGACGAACGCCCGTACATCGTCATGGAGCTGATCGAGGGCGGTTCGCTCGCCGACCGGGTCGCCGCCCGGGGTCCGGTGGACGCCGCCGAGGCCGCACGCATCGGCATCGACCTGCTGGGCGCGCTGCGCGCGGCGCACGCGGCCGGGGTCCTGCACCGCGACCTCAAGCCCGCGAACGTCCTGCTGGAGGCCGGAACCGACCGGGTCGTCCTCACCGACTTCGGCATCGCCCAGGTCGCGGGCGCCCCCACCCTCACCGAGAACAACTCCTTCGTCGGCTCGCCCGAGTACACCGCGCCCGAGCGGATGTCGGGGGCCAGGACCGGGCCCGAGTCCGACCTGTGGTCGCTGGGCGCGCTGCTGTGCGCGGCCCTCAGCGGCGAGTCGCCGTTCCGCCGCGACTCGCTGGGCGGCATCCTGCACGCGGTCGTCGCCGCCGAGATCCGGCCACCCGCGCAGGCTGGGCCGCTCCTGCCCGTCGTACAGGGCCTGCTCGAACGCGATCCGGACCGGCGGCTGGACGCGGACCGGGCGGAGCGGATGCTGCGGGCCTTTCGCGAGACGGGCCGGACGCCGGAGGCGCCGCCGCCCGGGTACGTGCCGACGGTCCGGGACACACCGGGCGGACGGCCGCTCGGCACAGCGCGGGACGCCGCCGGCCGGCAGCCGTTCATGCCGCCGTCGTCCATGCCCGCACCGGGCCGGCTCGCCAAACACCTGATGCGGCAGCCCACCCGGAGGGTGCTCGTGGCCGCGCTGCTGGTCGCCGCGATGGCGGGGGCGGGAGTGTCCGCGGCGGCGCTGCTCATGGACGAGAGCGGTGAGCCGGGAGGAGGCTCCACACCGACGAGTTCGGCTCCCGGGACGCCCACGCCCAAGCCCTCGTCCCCGAGCGCCCCCGCCCCCACGACCACTCCGGTCAGCTCTCCTACCGGAACAAACGGGAGATAAGCCCTCGGTCAGGGTCACGGGTCTGTGACCGGTTCGCGGCATTGGTGGATACGTAAGCGCTTGGCGCGATATGGATGACCTCATGAGCAACGACGGGGGAGCCGGATCCGGGGCCGACGAGCCGACAAGTTTTGTTCTGCAACCTCCCAACCCGCAGGTGCCGGTACCGGGCAACCCGTACGCGACGCCCACCCGGGTCGTGTCGCCCCGGTCGGCGACCGAGGCGCCGGCGGCGACGCCGACGGCCGAGGAACCCGGCGCCGGGCGGCTCATCGCCGGGCGTTACCGGCTGATCGCCAAGCTCGGGCACGGCGGCATGGGCACGGTGTGGCGTGCCGAGGACGAGACGGTGGACCGGGAGGTCGCCGTCAAGGAGCCCCGCGTCCCGGATCATCTTCCCGACCGCGAACGCGCCAACGCCTTCGAGCGCATGCGCCGCGAGGCGCGTGCCGCGGCCCGGCTCGACCATCCGGCGGTGGTCGACGTCCACGACGTGGCGGTCGTGGACGACCAGCCGTGGATCGTGATGGAGCTGGTGCGGGGCCGGTCGCTGGGCGACGCGCTCCAGGAGGGCACCCTGTCCGCGCGCGAGGCCGCCCGGATCGGCCTGGAGGTGCTCGGCGCGCTGGAGGCCGCGCACGCGGCGGGCATCCTGCACCGCGATGTGAAACCGGACAACGTGCTGCTCGGCCGGTACGACCGGGTCGTCCTCACGGACTTCGGCATCGCCCAGATCGAGGGCGAGACCAGCCTGACCGACACCGGCGGCTTCGTCGGCTCACCGGAGTACATCGCGCCGGAACGGGTGCTGGGCCAGCGCCCGGGCCCGGCCAGCGACCTGTGGTCCCTGGGCGTCGTGCTGTACGCGGCGACCGAGGGCGTCTCGCCGTTCCGCCGCAGCAACACCCCCGCCACGCTGCAGTCCGTCCTCAACGCCACGCCCGCTCCGCCCGCCTCCGCCCCGGGCCCGCTGGCCGAGGTCATCACGGCCCTGCTGCACAAGGACCCGGCCCGCCGCCCGAACGCGGCACAGGTGCGTGCCCGGCTGGAGGCGGCCGCGAACCCACCCGCCGCACAGCCCACCCAGGTCGTGCGGGCCACAGCCCAGGGCGCCGCCGGACGGGGCATCCGGCTCGGCCGCGGGGCGTGGACCGGGCTCGGCGTGGCCGTCGTCGTGGCGGCGGTGACGGCGGGCCTGGTCGTCGCGGACCCGTTCGCCGGGCCGTTGCCCGACGGCTGGCAGACCAAGCGGGAGCAGAGCCTCGCCGTGTCGCTGGCCGTCCCCGACGAGTACCGGCGGACCGTGCCCGACCGGAAGACGGACCAGGGGCACTGGGTCACGTACACCGACTGGAGCGGCAGCATCTGGATCGGCCTGACCCTCGACAGGAAGGCGGAGGACACCGGCGGCAACATCGCGGGCTCCGCGGCCGCCGAGATGTACGACGACGACAGCAGGTTCAAGGAGAGCGGCAGCTACGACCTGGACATGCCCCGGAACCCGAGCACGAACCCCAGGGTGACCACGTACAGGGACGAGAAGGCCGCCGAGAACACCGTCTCCTACGCGACCGACGACAGCGAGAACCCGCGTCCCCGCGAACTCCGCATGTTCTACTACCGGACTCCCGGCGGCGACATGTACAAGCTCACCGTCAGCTACCCGGGCAAGGGCGACTTCACCGGCCGCGGACGTGAGGTGGCGAGCACGGCGATCGCGAATCTGGACATAGACAAGACCTGAACCCGGACATCCAACACCCCCGGAAACGGCCCGCGTCGACAACCGCACGCCCCGCACGGTACTGATGGGGCATGAGCAACGACGGGGGCGGGGCGGGCGCCCAGGGCCGGCTGATCGGTGGGCGCTACCGGCTGATCGAGCGTATCGGCTCCGGCGGGACGGGCACCGTCTGGCGGGCCCGCGATGAGCTCGTACAGCGTGAAGTCGCCGTCAGGCAGCCCTGGTTGCCGGGCGGCCCGGAGGACGAGAGCCACCGGCGTGCGGCCCACCGGCTCCACCGTGCGGCCCGGGCCGCCGCCCGTGTCGACCATCCCGCCGCGGTCACCATCCACGACGTGGTCGTCGAGGCGGAGCGGCCGGACGAAGGCCAGCGCCCTTCGGGCCCCGAAGAGATCGACGCGGCCGAGGCCCTCGACGGACTCCCCTGGATCGTCATGGAGTCGGTCCCGGGCGAGTCCTTGCAGGACACGCTCCGGCACGGCCCCGTCGACGCGCGCGAAGCGGCCCGGATCGGCCTCGCCGTTCTCGGTGCCCTGCGCGCCGCGCACTCCGTCGGCATCGTGCACCGGGATGTGAAACCCGCCAATGTGCTGCTCGGCCCCGAGCGGCGTGTCGTCCTCACCGACTTCGGCCTCGACCATGCCGGCGGCAAGGAATCCCTCATGGCCGACGGGGAGTTCGTCGCCCCCGAGCGGCTGTCCGGCCGTACCGCCGGGCCCGCGTCCGACCTGTGGTCCCTCGGTGCCCTGCTGTACGCCGCCGTGGAGGGCTCGTCCCCGTTCCGCCGCACCACGCCGGAGGCGACACTCGCCGCCGTCCTCGCCGCCGAGCCGGCCGAACCGGCCGAACCGAAGCGGGCCGGACCGCTCGGCCCGCTGATCGCCCGGCTGCTGGCGCACGACCCCGCGCGGCGGCCGACGGCCGAGGAGGTCGCGAAGGAACTGGAGGCGGTCGCGGGACCACCGCCCCTCGCGCCCCTCGCGGAGACACCCGCCGGGGACCAGGAGGCCGAAGACATACGGGAGCCGGCGGACGACCCAGGCCCCGGCCCGGGTTCAGGGCCCGTTCGGGGTTCAGGCCCCGTTCCGGGTTCAGGGCCCGTTCCCGGCTCAGGCCCCGGCCCGGAAACCCACCCGGACGCGGCCGCGGCACCACCGGAGTCGCCGAAACGGCACGGCCTCCTCCGCCCCACCCCCCTCGCCCTCCTCGGCGCACTGCTCGCCGGCGGCATCGGCGCCGCCACCCACCTCGGCGGCACCGACAGCGCGGAGAGCGCCGAACAGACCGCCGAGACGACGGACACCTGGACCCCGCACCACGATCCGGACCTGGCGGCCGTACTCCGCCTCCCGCGCCACTACCGCGAACTCGACCGGACCGGCAGCGCGACCGACCAGCCCCGCACCGTGCTCTACGGCGACGAACGGGGCGGCACCATCCAGGTCCGCCTCCTTCTCTGGGACCGGGCCCCGGGCTCCCCGATGGACCAGGCCCGGAAGGCACCCGCCGTCCCGGGGGACACCGATGACACCCGGTACGACCGCACCCGCGTCCAGGGCCACGAGGCCGCCCTCGCCGACACCGCCTACCGCGCGGACGAGGGTCCTCGACGCGTCCTGCGCCTGCTGATCCGCACCGGCGACGACCGCATGTACGAACTGCGCGTCGACATGCCCAGAGGCACGCCGGAGGAGGAGGAAGGCACCTCGCTGTTCGAGGGCGCCCGCGACCGGCTGGGGATCGGCTCGGGATCGTAAAAGGCTGAATTACACCGACTGTCACCGCACAACGCGCTGATCAGGGCGTTTGTTGCCAGCAGCCACTGGCGTCGTGTGTGCACTCGGTGAAGCCGTATTACCGACGGGTACCCAAAGCCTCCGCCGGGGCATACTCTGCGCCTCATGACGGACGCGCACGCCCCGGAGAAGACCGGCACGGCACAGACCGGCACGAACCCCCTCGCCCCCGCCCCGGAGGGCGCCCGCACCGCCGCCGACGTGGTCACGCCGGAGCTGGTCGCCCAGCTCACCAAGGGCGTGGCCGGCTCCGGCCGCACCGCCAACCACACGCCGTTCACCGGGGAGAAGCTGGCCGACCTCCCCGAGTCGACGCCCGAGGACGTGGCGAAGGCCTTCGAACTGGCCCGCACCGCCCAGGCCGTGTGGGAACAGACGCCCGTACGGCAGCGCGCCGCCGTCCTGCTCCGCTTCCACGACCTGGTGCTGGAGCGCCAGGCCGAGGTGCTCGACCTGATCCAGCTGGAGACCGGCAAGGCCCGGCTGCACGCCCACGAGGAGGTCCAGGCCGTCGCGGTCGCCGCCCGGCACTACGGTCGCAAGGCCCCCGCCTACCTCCGGCCCAAGCGGCACGCCGGTGCCATGCCGACCCTCACCAAGGTCACCGAGCTGCGCCACCCGCGCGGTGTGATCGGCCAGATCGCCCCCTGGAACTACCCGCTGGAGCTGTCGGTCGGCGACGCGATCCCGGCCTTCGTGGCGGGCAACGCGGTCGTCATGAAGCCGGACACGGAGACCTGCCTCACCGCCCTGTGGGCCCGCGACCTGCTCATCGAGGCCGGCCTGCCCGCCGACGTCTTCCAGGTCGTCCTCGGCGACGGCCCGGTCGTCGGCCCGGAGGTCGTCCGGCACGCCGATTACGTCTCCTTCACCGGCTCCACCCGCACCGGCCGCGAGGTCGCCCAGGGCGCCGCCGCCCGGCTGGTCGGCGTCTCCCTCGAACTCGGCGGCAAGAACGCCATGCTGGTGCTGGAGGACGCCGACATCGAGAAGGCGGCGGCCGGGGCCGTCCGCGCCTGCTTCTCCTCCGCCGGCCAGCTCTGCATCTCCATCGAGCGGCTGTACGTCCACGAGTCGATCGCGGACGCCTTCCTGGAGCGCTTCGCCGCCCGTACGAGGACGATGCGCCTGGGCAAGTCGCTGGCGTACGGCGCCGACATGGGGTCCCTGGTCGGCGAACGCCAGCTGGAGACCGTCACGCGGCACGTGGAGGAGGCGGTCGCCAAGGGCGCCAAGGTCCTCGCCGGCGGGACGGCCCGCCCGGACATCGGCCCGTACTTCTTCGAGCCGACGATCCTCGACGGGGTCGGCACGGAGATGTCCGTCTGCGCCGAGGAGACCTTCGGCCCGGTCGTCTCGGTCTACCGCTTCAAGGACGAGGACGAGGTCATCGAGCGCGCCAACGCCACGGCGTACGGCCTGAACTCCTCGGTCTGGACGAAGAACGCCCGGCGCGGCCAGGAGGTCGCCGCCCGGCTGCGCACCGGCACGGTCAACATCAACGAGGGCTACGCCCCGGCCTACGGCAGCGTCCAGTCGCCCATGGGCGGCATGAAGGACTCCGGCCTCGGCCGCCGCCACGGCTCCGAGGGCATCCTCAAGTACACCGAGGCCCAGACGGTCGCCCACCAGAGGGTCCTCCCGATGGCCCCCTCCCTCGGCATGGACGACGAGAAGTACGCCCAGTTCATGAGCCGCAGCCTCCGTCTGATGAAGGCATTCCGCTTCAGGTAGACGCCCTAGGGGCGCGGGGAACTGCGCGATCAACCACTGACGGCCCGCACGCGAAACTCAACGAGGAGAACACGTGCCTCAGGACGCTCACGACTACGACGTCATAGTCGTAGGCTCCGGCTTCGGCGGCTCCGTAACCGCCCTGCGCCTCACGGAAAAGGGCTACAAGGTCGGAGTCCTCGAAGCGGGCCGCCGCTTCACCCGCGAGAACCTCCCCAAGAACTCCTGGGACCTCAAGAACTATCTCTGGGCGCCGAAACTCGGCATGTACGGCATCCAGCGCATCCATCTGCTGGGCAATGTCATGGTCCTGGCCGGCGCGGGCGTCGGCGGCGGCTCCCTCAACTACGCCAACACCCTCTACGTCCCGCCGAAGCCGTTCTTCGAGGACCCGCAGTGGCGGGAGATCACGGACTGGCAGGACGAGCTGAAGCCGTACTACGACCAGGCCCGCCGCATGCTGGGCGTACGGCTCAACCCGACCATGACCCCGTCCGACGTCCACCTCAAGGCCGCCGCGGAGAAGATGGGCTGCGGCGACTCCTTCCACCTCGCCCCGGTCGGCGTCTTCTTCGGCGACGGCGAGGACGCCGACGGCACGGCGAAGGCGAAACCGGGCCAGGAGGTGCCCGACCCGTACTTCGGCGGCGCGGGCCCGGCCCGCAGGGCCTGCGCGGAGTGCGGCGAGTGCATGACCGGCTGCCGCCACGGCGCGAAGAACACCCTCAACGAGAACTATCTGCACCTGGCCGAGAAGGCCGGCGCCGTCGTCCACCCGCTGACGACGGTCGTCTCCGTCACCGACGACTCGCGTGGTGGATACGCCGTCGCCACGCTCCCCACCGACGACCGCCGCAAGGCGAAGGGCCGCACCTACACGGCCCGCCGGGTCGTCCTCGCCGCCGGCACCTACGGCACCCAGACCCTCCTGCACCGCATGAAGGCGGGCGGACAGCTGCCGTACGTCTCCGACAAGCTGGGCGAGCTGACCCGTACCAACTCCGAGGCCCTGGTCGGCGCCCAGACCGACGACCGGCGCTACCGCAAGGCGCACGGCGGCCGGAAGGCCGACTTCACCCGGGGCGTGGCCATCACGTCCTCGATCCACCCCGACGAGAACACCCATATCGAGCCGGTCCGCTACGGCAAGGGCTCGAACTCGATGGGCGGCCTGTCCATCCTCCAGGTCCCCTACGCCCGTGGCGCCTCGGGCACGTCCCGGGTCCTGGGCTTCCTCGCCCACGCGGCGAAGCACCCCCTGCTGGTGCTGCGTTCCCTGTCCAACCGCCGCTGGTCGGAGCGGACCATCATCGGCCTGGTGATGCAGTCGCTGGACAACTCCCTGACGACATATCTGAAACCCTCGGGCGCCGGACGCGGCCTGCTCACCGCGCGCCAGGGCCACGGCGCCCCCAACCCCAAGCAGATCAAGGCCGCCACGGAGAGCGCCTCGGCCCTGGCCGCCGAGATCAACGGCTTCGCCGGCTCGAACGTCGGCGAGCTGATGGGCACCCCGCTCACCGCCCACTTCCTGGGCGGCTGCCCCATCGGCGCCTCCCGCGAGACCGGCGTGATCGACCCCTACCACCGCCTCTACGGCCACTCCGGCATCTCGGTCGTCGACGGCGCCGCGGTCTCCGCCAACCTGGGCGTCAATCCGTCCCTCACCATCACCGCCCAGGCCGAGCGGGCGATGTCGTACTGGCCCAACAAGGGCGAGCCCGACCCCCGGCCGAAGCAGGGCGCGGCCTACGAACGTCTTCAGCCGGTCGAGCCCAAGTCCCCGGCCGTCCCGGCGGACGCGTTCGGCGCACTGCGGCTGCCGTTCCTGGGCCTGCCCGCGGTGCCGCCGAAGAAGTAGCCGAAGCCGGTACACGGAAGAGGGACCTGCGCCCCCCTCCGAGCGCAGGTCCCTCTTCCGTCTTGCGTAAAGCTCTGGCGTGTTACGCCTCGACGCCGGCCTTGCGGCGACGCACCACGAAGATCGCACCGGCACCGGCGACGACCGCGGCACCGCCGACGAGGCTGATCATCGGCAGGGCGGAGCTGGAGCCGGTCTCGGCGAGGCTGCCGGTGACCTCCGGCGTGGTGCCGCTCGGCTTCTCGTCGGTGACGGGCGCCTTGCCGCCTTCCTGCGGCTTGGTGCCACCGGTGTCCGTACCGGCCGAGACGATCTGGAACTTGTAGGAGATCCCACCGACGCCGGTGCACTCGGCGTCGTTGTCGCCGTAGACGGTCGCGCCGATCGCGAAGCCGGCGCCGACCGGGGCGGACTTGCTGACGTTGAGGCGCATCGGGATGTTGACCTCGTAGTCGGGCTTCAGCTCGTCGGTGTAGCCGACGTAGCCGACCGCGTAGCCGTCCTCGTTGAGGTCGACCCAGATCTTGTCCTGGGGGTCCCAGGCCTGGAGCTGGACCTGCTTGCTGGAGAACAGGTCCTCGCCGTACTTGCCGCCGGAGGCTCCTGCGTAGAAGTCGAGCTCGTTCAGCGTGGAGTCGGAGTTGTTGAGCACGTTCAGCGAGAACTTGTGCCAGCCGCTGCCCGCCGCGATCTTGCCGGCCAGGCCGGAGATGCTGACGTCGACCTTGGTGTCCTCGCAGACCGAGGGCTCGGGGTCGGGGGACTCCGACTCCTCGGGCTCGGACGCGGAGGGCGCCGGGGAGGACTCGCTCGCGGAGGCGCTCGGCGTGGGCGTCGTCTCCGGGGAGGACTCGCTCGCGGACGCGCTCGGAGTCGGCGTCGTCTCAGGCGTGGACTCGCTCGCCGACGGCGAGGGGGACGTCTCGGGAGCGGACTCGCTCACGGACGCGCTCGGAGTCGGCGTCGTTTCGTCGGTCGCGTACGCGGCCGGTGCCGCGAGCAGTGCCACCGGGGCTATGACCGCCGTAGCGGCCGCTGCTGCCATGGCGCGGCGAAGCTTCATGAAGACCTCGGAGAGTCCGGCGTACCGCAGGGTGCGGTACGAACGTTGGGGGAGGCCTCCGCGTGTGGGGCGCGGGAGTGCCCGTGGTTCTGCAGGTTTGATCCGTGAAACCTGTGAATGGTTGCACTGGCCTTCACAGGATTCTTATGTGGGCTGAGTCACATACATGACCTTCTTGTGAAGGCGCTTGCCGAACGCCTAGAACTGACGCTCGTGTCTGACAAACCGTCCGATGATCAGTCGTCGGCCTCCGAGATCCCCGACGACGTCTGGGAACAGTTCATCCGCGACTCCGAACGGGGCACCCGCGGCTCCGCCCCGAAGGAACCGTCCGCCCGGGCGCGCATGGTGACCGAGCGGCTGCGCCGGCAGGAGGAGCGGGGCGAGGTGCCCCCGGGGTGGCGCACCTCCCACGTGTCGCCGGAGACGAGCCGCCGGACGGGCCGCCGCCGCACGCTGTGGACCGTGCTCGGTGTCGCGGTCGCCGTCGCCGTGGCCGTGGTGGCCCTGAAGCCGTCGTTGCTGCCCGGTGACCCTTTCGGCACGGGTGAGTCCGAGGCCGGCGAGGCCTCCTCCCTGCCCGCCGAGACGGCGGCGCCCACCACCGCGCCCGGGGCGTCGGACCCCGAAACCCCCACCCTGGACGAGCCCTTCGCCGGCTCCCCGGCGCTGCGCTGGGCCGACGGCGAGGCCGGCATCGTCCTGCCCGAGGCGAAGGCCGTCGGCCCGGTCTCGAAGGACCGAGTGGAACAGGCCCTCAAGCTGACGAAGAAGCTGCTGGTCGCCGCCAACCTCGACCCGGCGACGGTACGCGGCGAGCGTCCCGAGGCCGCGCTCTCCGTGCTCGACCCCAAGCAGCCGGGGCTCCTCGACGGTCTGAACACCGCCCTGCGCTCCCCGAGCGACAAGCACGACCCGTTGACGATGTTCAGCCGTTTCGACCCCGACGAGATACGGCCGGTCGGCGACGTGATCAAGACGCGCGGACGTATGACGTTCGAGAAGGGCTCGCACGCCGGGGTCGCGGTGCGCGCCGACTACACCTTCGTCTACCCCGTCATGCGCGCCGACGGATCGACCGAGGTCACCCGCACGATCGTGCGCAGGGTCCTCGACGTCGAACTCGCCGATCCCGCCCGCTACCGGGTCACCCCGGGCCGGCTGACCGTCCGGGAGTACGACGAGGAGATCGGCAACTCCTCCTGCGACGTCAACGACGGCTACCTGCACCCGGAGTTCCCGTCGAGCGGGGAGAAGGGCCCCGACCCCACCGGCCCGACGACGGATCCGTACGACCGCAGCAGGAGCCTCGACGACGGTCACGCCTGCGGGACGGTGACCCGCACCTGAGCAGGTGCCAGAGGCAGCCCCGGCGAGCAGCCCCGGCAAGCGGGCGCGACGTGCACGGGCGAAGGGCCCCGCGGGGGTGGAGCCGCGGGGCCCTTCTTCTCGTCAGCACCGACGTCAGGGCAGCGCCGGTGCCTGGAAGCGGCGCCGGGGGGTGCGCCGCTGGTCTCGACTCCTGGCAAGGTCCGCCGGGCGGCCCCGGGCGTCCCCGGAGCCGTCCGTTCTCTTGGGTGACCGGGCTGCTGTCCCCTGCCGTCCGGTCACTTCCCTGGAGCGAGGTCCCACGACGCACGGCACGATCCGTACGTCTCATCGCTCCAGTGAGCCACGCGTGGTTCTTTCGGGCCCGCCCCTGGCTGGCACGGACAACGAGACCAACGAGGGGGCGCGGGGGCGGTCACGCGCCGTACGGGTGAGACGGGTGCGTACGTCTGTCCCGGGAACGCGGATTCTCCGGAGAATTCAGATCTTGCCCCGGCACAGCTCCAGCAGGGTCATCGCGAGGGCCGTGCCCGGCTTGCCCAGCGCGTCCCTGTAGTGGCCGAGCACCTCCATCTCGCGGGAGAGGTTCACGCGCCGGCCGCCGGAGGTGATCCGCGCCTCCTGGATGACGGCCGACACCGCCACCCGTTCCTGGATCAGGCCGATGATCCGGTCGTCGAGCGCGTCGATCCGCTCGCGTGCGCCGGTGATCACCTCGGCGGCCTCGGAGGTGCGGGCGCCGGTCACATCGGTGGCGGTGGTGGTGGCGGTGGGAACGGTCATGGGAGGGGCTCCTTGTCGTCGGGGGTGCCCCGGAGCGGCAAGGCCCGGACGACGGCAGACGCCCCGGGCCTTGTCGGCCCGGGGCGCCTGGGAAGTCGCTTGTCAGTTGCTCAAGCAGCACGACCATGGCAGCCGGCGGGCCGGATGCCATAGGTAAAGCGGAAGGTCTGGTGCGTGAGCATGGCGCTCAGTATGCACCGGGGCGGCGCGGCGTCCAAGCGGGTTCGCATCGTGAGACACGTAGGGCGGGACGAGAGGCCCCGAGCCCGGGCTTCCGTGGGCGGGACGCCGCGCACGAGCACCTCGGTAGAATCGGGTGGCACAAGACCCCCGCCCCACCGCCGGAAGGCACCCCGTGTCATCAGCGACTCCCGCTGCCAACGCCCCCGACACCGTCCTGGTCGTCGACTTCGGCGCGCAGTACGCCCAGCTCATCGCCCGTCGTGTCCGCGAGGCGCGGGTCTACAGCGAGATCGTGCCGAGCACCATGCCGGTCCAGGAGATCCTCGCCAAGAACCCCGCGGCGATCATCCTCTCCGGCGGCCCCTCGTCGGTCTACGAGGAAGGCGCCCCGAGCCTCGACCGCGCCATCTTCGAGGCCGGCGTCCCCGTCTTCGGCATGTGCTACGGCTTCCAGCTGATGGCGCGGACCCTCGGCGGCACCGTCGACAACACCGGAGCCCGCGAGTACGGCCGCACCGGCCTGCACGTCTCCAAGTCGTCCTCCACCCTCTTCGAGGGCACCCCCGCCGAGCAGGCCGTCTGGATGTCGCACGGCGACGCCTGCTCCGCCGCCCCCGAGGGCTTCTCCGTCACGGCCTCCACGGACGTCGTGCCGGTCGCCGCGTTCGAGAACGACGAGAAGAAGCTCTACGGCGTCCAGTACCACCCCGAGGTGATGCACTCCACGCACGGGCAGCAGGTGCTGGAGCACTTCCTGTACCGGGGCGCGGGCCTCAAGCCGAACTGGACGACCGGCAACGTCATCGAGGAGCAGGTCGCCGCGATCCGCGAGCAGGTCGGTGACCGGCGCGCCATCTGCGGGCTGTCCGGCGGTGTGGACTCCGCCGTCGCCGCCGCCCTCGTCCAGAAGGCCATCGGCTCCCAGCTGACCTGCGTGTACGTCGATCACGGCCTGATGCGCAAGGGTGAGACCGAGCAGGTCGAGAAGGACTTCGTGGCCGCGACCGGCGTCCAGCTGAAGGTCGTGGACGCGGAGGAGCGGTTCCTCAAGGCGCTCGCCGGGGTCTCCGACCCCGAGGAGAAGCGGAAGATCATCGGCCGCGAGTTCATCCGCGTCTTCGAGCAGGCCCAGGCCGAGATCATCGCCGACCAGGGCCCGGCCGTGGAGTTCCTCGTCCAGGGCACCCTCTACCCGGACGTGGTCGAGTCCGGCGGCGGCACCGGCACCGCCAACATCAAGTCCCACCACAACGTGGGCGGCCTGCCCGAGGACCTCGAGTTCCAGCTGGTCGAGCCGCTGCGCCAGCTGTTCAAGGACGAGGTCCGGATGGTCGGCCAGGAGCTCGGCCTGCCGGACGAGATCGTCCAGCGCCAGCCCTTCCCCGGCCCCGGTCTCGGCATCCGTATCGTCGGCGACGTCACCAAGGAGCGCCTGGACCTGCTGCGCGAGGCCGACGCCATCGCCCGCGAGGAGCTCACGGCCGCAGGCCTCGACCGGGACATCTGGCAGTGCCCGGTGGTCCTGCTCGCGGACGTCCGCAGCGTCGGCGTCCAGGGCGACGGCCGTACGTACGGCCACCCCATCGTGCTGCGCCCCGTCTCCTCCGAGGACGCCATGACGGCCGACTGGTCTCGTCTGCCGTACGACGTCCTGGCGAAGATCTCGACCCGGATCACCAACGAGGTGCGCGACGTCAACCGCGTCGTTCTCGACGTGACGTCGAAGCCGCCGGGGACGATCGAGTGGGAGTGACCCCCTAGGTGCGCTAAGTGCGCTAGGTGCGCTTTACGGTGCGCAGGGGGTTGCCGGGCGTCCAGACCTGGACGACGAGGTACGTCTGGTCCTCGACGTAGGTCCGCACGACCTCCGTCAGCTCGGTGCGGAAGAGGTGGAACGGCTCCGGCGGTTCCACCTCTTCGACGTATCCGGCCTTGGTCTCCGCGTCGTCGACCTCGACCGCCCGGCCGCTGATCCGGATGTCGCCGCCGCCCATGCCCGTGCCCTCCCCGGGGTTCGCCTGGAGCGCGAAGCGCGGGTCGCGGCGCAGGTCGAGCGCCTTGACCGAGCCCGGCATCATGCCGAGCCACAGCTCGCCGTTCAGGAACCGCACCTCCAGGCCGCTGGTGCGGGGCGAACCGTCCTTGCGAAGGGTGGCGAGGACGTGGTGGGTATAGGCGCCGAAGCGCTTCTCGACCGTGTCGGCCAGGTCCGGTTCGGCGGTGGCGAAAGCCGCCCAGTTCGCTGTCATGGGGAGAGTGTGGCGCCGAAATCCGACATCTTCTGTCGGCTATTCGTGGGGTGGGGGAGACCGGGGGCACAAGGGTGCGCACAGGGTGCTCGCAGGGGCGCTCGCCGCATCTTTACGAATCGGTTCTGTTCTTCCCGGCCTCACCGACGGTAACTTCCGCCTCGTACGAGGAAACAGCGCTGGAGGACCTATGCACGGGCCCACCCCGCCCCTGCCGCTGCCCACCGACCGGCTGCGGTTCGCGATGCCGCCCATGCACGAGTCGGTCGAGGACGAACGGCTGCACCGCAAGGAACGCCTCGCGGGCGCCCTGAGGATCTTCGGGCGGCTCGGCTTCGAGGACGGTGTGTCGGGGCACATCACCGCGCGCGACCCGGAGTACACCGACTGCTTCTGGGTCAACCCGTTCGGGCTGCCCTTCCGGCACGTCACCGTGAGCGATCTGGTGCTCGCCAACCAGGACGGCCAGGTCGTCGAGGGCCGCTACCACGTCAACCAGGCCGCGTTCACCGTGCACGCCCAGGTGCACGCCGCCCGCCCCGACGTGGTCGCCGTCGCCCATTGCCACTCGGTGCACGGCCGGGCGCTCGCCGCCCTCGGCGAGCTGCTGGAGCCCATCACCCAGGAGAGCTGCGCCTTCTACGAGGACCACGTCCTCTACGACGCCTACACGGGTGTCTCCGTCGACGCCGAGGAGGGACGGCGCATCGCGGACGCGCTCGGCTCACGCAAGGCACTCGTGCTGCGCAACCACGGCCTGCTGACCGTCGGCGACTCGGTGGACGCGGCGGCCTGGTGGTTCGTGTCCATGGAGCGGTCCTGTCAGGTGCAGCTGACGGCGCAGGCCGCCGGGCGGCCGGTCCGCATCGACCACCGGATGGCGGTGGCGACACGGGAGCAGCTGGGCGGCGACCTGGTGGCGTGGATCAACTACCAGCCGATGTGGCAGGACGTCAGCCGGAGCGAGCCGGATCTGCTGAGCTAGTCATCAGCAGCCGCTGAGCACCACCGTTCGCGTCACGCGGCGGGGGTGATGAGCCGCGGGCCGGTGGCGCGTTTGACCCGCTCGGAGGTGTCGGCCCCGAATTCCCCCCGCCAGGTCAACACGGCACGCCTGAATTCACCCGTGTTGACCAGACCGAGCGGACGTGAACCGGCTGGTGTAGGGGACAATTCGCTGTCGTCGCAGGGGAGTTGTACAGCGGTGCTTCCGGTGTCCGGAAGGCCGACGGTGGTTGGGTCGCGGGAAGGCGGGCGTCGGACGTGGCGGTGCGCGAGACGGGGCAGGGCGGCGTGGACGCGGGTGGGTACGCGGACGCGGGAGCGTATGCGGGCCGGTACTCCGGTGGGCCCGTGAGCGGGTACGCGGGCGGCCACGGCCGTGCTCAGGGTAGTGATTATGGGATTGCTCATGGCGGCGCTCAGGGCACTGCCCACGGCGCCGCCCATGAAGGCGGGTGCGCCTGCGGGGACTGTCCGCACGGGGCGCGTGAGGGGCACCGGAGGGCCGTAGCCGCGTTCCTGCGCAGGCGCGACGAGTTCGCGGCCGGGCAGGGGCTGCCGGCGGCGGTGGCCCACTCCGCCTCGGCGTCCCGGCAGTGGGTCTCGGAAGAACTGGCGCAGTCCGCGGAACTCGTCGCCGAGCGCGGCAGGGCCGAGGGCCAGGCCTGGCTGACGGGCCTGTGGCGCCGCACGGCGGGGGTGGTGTGGGCGGCCGTCGTGCTGTTGCTGCTCGGCCAGTGCCTCACCGCGGTCGGCGCGGGCTGGACGACGGCGCGCACGGCCGGGCTGGCCGCGGCGCTGGTGGTGGCCGGCGCGATGACCGCGGCGTCGTGGTTCCACCGGTCGAAAGGTGGTGCGCTGGCCCCCGTGATCGGCGAGGACAACCGTCTGTCCACTTCCCGTACGGTCGCCGCGGCGTGGGTCCTCTTCGTCGCCTACGCGGTGCTCGTCCTGGCGGGGCAGTTGGCGGCCGCCTCCCGGCACCGGGAGCGGGACGCGCTGATCTCCGGGCTGGAACTCGCCCGCGGCGCCGGGGTCGTGACCGTGCTCGCCGTGGTGTGCGGGATCGCCGTGCTCGTGCGGCGGGTGGTCGGGCTGCGGGTACTGGGGCAACGGCTGCAGAAGGTCCGCGCCGACCGTCCACGCGCCGCCGACCTGCTGACCGACGACGCGGGCCGGGGCACCTTCGCCGACATCCAGTACGTCGTCATCAGCGGTGTCGCCCTGGTCTTCGCGGCGGTGCGGCTCGCCAGGCGCCCGGATCAGTTGCCGGACCTGCCGTGGGGGCTGGCGGTGGTGGCCCTGGTGTCGGCCGCGACCTATCTGGCCGGCAAGTACGCGGAGGGCGGCCGGCCGGTCATCCTCTCCGTGGTCCGGGCCCGGGAGGCGGGCGACCTCGACGGGCCGATCCGCACGGGCGACGACATCGAGATCCGGGGCGCCGGGTTCGTGCCGCCGGGTGCGCAGGGGGCCGACCGGCTGGCCCGGATGGTCGTCCGGGTGGGTGCCGTGCACGTCCACGTTCCGCTGGTACCGGTACCCGGCGGCTTCAGCAACCCGGCGGACACGCTGCTGACGGTGCCGGTGCCGGCCGATGTCGAACCGGGGCGGGTGGACGTGCAGGTGGTCACGGCGGCGGGGGTGGAGACGAATCGGTACGCGGTTGAGGTGACGGAGTGACGGCTGTCTGCGGACTCCGGCGGTCGGGCAACAACGGGCAACAATTGGGGACAGACAGGGTTGAGCGCGGTTTGTTTGTCGTACGTATGGTCTGTTGAGGGGGTCTCGGCACCGGCGGCGAGAGGCGGCTTGCAGCGATGACTCACAGTATGCGAACGGACACGGGTTCCCCCCACTTCCGCGGCGACGGAGGCCGGCGGGACACCCTCGGCCGCTACGCCCTTCTTCCTCTGCGCATCTTCCTCGGCGTCACCTTCATCTACGCCGGCCTGGACAAACTCACCGACAGCGCCTTCATGAAGGACTCGGGCGCCGGGTCGATCGGCGACATGATGCGCGCCGTCCGCGACTCCTCCGCCATCCCCGCCCTGGTCGACCTCTCCCTGAAGAGCCCGGTCGGCTTCGGCTACGCCATCGCCTTCGGAGAACTGGCCGTCGGCATCGGCACCCTGCTCGGTGTGCTCGCCCGTCTGGCGGCACTCGGCGGCGCGCTGATCTCCCTCAGCCTGTGGCTGACCGTGAGCTGGGCCTCCGATCCCTACTACTACGGCAACGACCTCGCCTACCTCATGGCCTGGACCCCCCTCGTCCTGGCGGGAGCGCCCCTGCTGTCCGTGGACGCCGCGCTGAGGTCGCGACGACGACAGAGGCGGGAGTACCGGTAGCCCGGGAGCCCGGGAGCCCGGGAGCCCGGGAGCCCGGGAGCCCGGGAGCATGGGTGGCTGACTGGCTGACTGGCTGGCTGGTGGCTAGTGGGTGGCGGTACGGCCCGCCGTGCGGCGTCGGTGCAGGCGGCCCGTCAGGAACGCCACCGCGCCGGCCAGGCACAGTCCGCCCGTGACGAGCGGGATCGCCACGAACCAGGGGATCTCCCAGGCGCCGCCCGCGTCACCGGCGTAGAGGACGCCCGTCAGGACGAGGACCACACCGGCGACCAGCTTTCCTGGCCGGGGCTCATGACGCAGCACGGGTCACCTCCGCCTGTCCCATGCCGACCTGGAGGTCCAGGTCGATGGTGCCGGACCTCTCGACGCCCCTGGCGGGAGAGAGGGTGATCTCCTTCTGCTGTCCCGGTTTCACATCCACGTCCTTCGTGTCGTCGCCCGGCAGCTGGAGATCGCCCAGCCCCACGTCGACGCTCAGCCGCACGGTCACGTCCTCGGGCACGAGCACCTTCACCCGGCCGATGCCCACGTCGGCGCTTGTCGTCACGGTCTGTCTCCCGGCCACGTCCAGCCCGGTCAGGTCGAGGGTGCCGACGCCGGCGCCCAGTTCGTACCGCTCCCGTACATCCGCCACGGTGGCGGGCCGCCAGGTGGTGCGGGCCCACTGGGTGCCGATGTCCTTGGGCAGTGCCGCCGAGGCGGCGAGCAGCCCGGCCGTGATGATCGCCAGGAGGATCGAGCCCGCCCCGGTCCGTCCCAGGAAGGCGCTGACGGCTATGCCCAGGCCCAGGACGGCGAGCGCGCAGGACAGACCCGTCTGCAGGCTGGTGCCCAGCGGGTGCTCGTCCCAGGTCAGGTCGGTGCCCAGGGCACCGGCGAGCAGGGCCAGCAGGAAGACCCAGCCGCCGATCCACCGGGGGCCGCGCGGCTCGGGCGGCCGGTTGCGTGGCACGGGTATGTGCTCGCGGCCGCCGCCCCGGGTGCCGAGCCCGATGTTGACGGCTGCCGCGACGTCCGGGTCGCGGGCGTCGCGGGGGCCCCACAGGTAGCCCGTGCCGCCGATGTGGGTGCCGTCCTTGACGATGGGGTCGCGCCACCAGGAGGGGGAGGTGGCGAGGACCGGCGGCGCCTGGGGTTCGGGCGGGGCGTCGGCGGCGGCATGGGCGGCCAGGGGGTCGGGGCTGGGGGCGCCGCGCTGGCGTGACCAGTAACCGGCGCCGGCCAGCAGTATGGAGAGGACGAAGGCGAAGGTCAGCACTCCGCCGTTGTTCAGCAAAGTCAGGAACACTCCGCAGCCGACCAGCGCGAACAGCACGGCCGTCAGGGCCTGGCCGTCGACGCGTCCGGTCAGCAGCTTGCGCACCTCGTTCTCGTCCTCGTCCTCGTACGGGACGAGGAGCCAGACGAAGCCGTAGAAGAGCAGACCGATGCCGCCGGTGACGGAGAGCACCGCGAGCGTGATCCGGAAGATCACCGGGTCCAGGTCGCACTGCCGCCCGAGCCCGGAGCAGACGCCGGCCAGGGTCTTGTGGCGGCGGTCCCGGCGGAACGCGCGGGGTGGGCCGGGCGCGTCGCGTGCGCCGGGTGTTTCGGGAGCGCCGGGCCGGCCGGGAGGGGCTGCTTCCCCTGCCGGGTCGGCCGCCTCGGCCGCGGCGGGGGCTCCTCCCTGTTCTCCCGGTTCTCCCGCGCCCGCACGCCCGTGCGCGGGGGAGTCGGCGGGCGCGGCGTCGTGCGGCCCGGCGCCCGGTGCGGGGCGCGGGCCGGAGCCGGGTCCCGGACCCGTCGCGGCGTGCTCGTGATCGGTCATGGCTCCATGGTGACGGGCGCGGCGCCGCGGCGGCAGTCGGAACGACCCTGGCCGGACCCTGATATCGGCCCCGAGGAACGGCTCGGGATGCGTTCGACGGGCCGGCTCCGGAGATCAGGGGAGTCTCCGGGGTCGACCCTGATGCTCCGGCCTTCCGGCCGTGTGACCATCAATGGCATGTCGGAAGCCGCAGCAGCGCCACTCGCCGAACCGCGGCCGCCGCGCAAGCTCTACCGCAGCAGTGACGGACGCTGGCTCGGTGGCGTGGCGCGAGGCCTCGCCGGGCACCTCGGGCTGCCCGTCGTGTGGGTGCGGCTCGTGTTCGTCGGCCTGTTCATGGCCGACGGCCTCGGTGCGCTGCTGTACGCCGCGTTCTGGTTCTTCGTCCCGCTCGGCGTCGGCGGAGTCGACGCGCAGAAGCCGCCCGCCGCCTCGGAGACCTCGCCCGACGGCCGCCGCAGGCTCGTCGCCCGCAAACCCGACAAGGGCCAGATAGTGGCCCTGCTGCTCATGGTCGCCGTGGCCCTGGTGTTCGTGGGCAATGTGAACCTCAGCGGCGGGGCCCGGGTGTATCTCTGGCCGGCGGTGCTCGTGGGCGCGGGCGTCGCCCTGGTCTGGCGGCAGGCGGACAACGCCCGCCGGGCCCGCTGGGTCGAGGTCGGCCGCCGCCGGCGCACGGTCACGCTGCTGCGCGCGGTCGGCGGGGTGCTGCTGGTGACGGCCGGTGTCTCCGGCATCTTCGTCCTCCAGGGCTCCGCCGCCCATCTGGGGTCCGTCCTGCAAGCGGCCCTCGCGGTCCTCGTCGGGATAACGCTCCTCGCCGGGCCGTATCTGGTGCGGATGACGCAGGACCTCTCCGAGGAGCGCCTGATGCGCATCCGTGCCCAGGAGCGCGCGGAGGTCGCCGCCCATGTGCACGACTCGGTGCTGCACACCCTCACCCTGATCCAGCGCAACGCGGAGAACGCGAACGAGGTGCGCCGCCTCGCCCGCGCCCAGGAGCGCGACCTGCGCACCTGGCTCTACAGGCCCGAGGGCACCGGCAAGGAGGAGGCCGACGAACCCGCCACGCTCGCCGACGCCGTGCGGCGCAGCGCGGCCGAGGTGGAGGACAAGCACGGAGTGCCCATCGAGGTCGTGGTGGTGGGGGACTGCCCGCTCGACGAGGGGACCGGCGCACAGATGCAGGCCGCACGGGAAGCGATGGTGAACGCCGCCAAGTACGGTGGCGAGGGCGGAGCCGTACAGGTCTACGCCGAGGTCGAGGGGAAGACGGTCTTCGTGTCCGTCCGGGATCGCGGCCCCGGCTTCGACCTCGACTCGATACCCGCCGACCGCATGGGTGTCAGAGAATCGATCATCGGCCGCATGGAGCGCCACGGCGGCACGGCGCGGCTGCGCGCGGTGCCGGACGGTGGCACGGAGGTCGAGCTGGAGATGGAGAGGGCGGAGAAGACGTCATGAGCGACCCGACCGAGGCGAACGGTACGGCGGGAGCGGCGGAGGCGGCCGGGCCCACGGAGTCGGGCGGCGGCACCGGAGGGCGCCGGGTGCGCGTGGTCCTCGTCGACGACCATCGCATGTTCCGTACGGGGGTCCAGGCCGAGATCGGGCAGACCGAGCAGACCGGTGTCGAGGTCGTCGGCGAGGCCGCGGACGTCGACCAGGCGGTCACGGTCATCACCGCGACCCGGCCCGAGGTGGTCCTCCTCGACGTGCATCTCCCGGGCGGGGGCGGGGTGGAAGTGCTGCGCCGCTGTGCCCCCTTGATGGCCGACCCAGAGCAGCCGGTCCGCTTCCTGGCGCTGTCCGTGTCGGACGCGGCGGAGGACGTGATCGGCGTGATCCGCGGCGGGGCCCGCGGGTACGTCACCAAGACGATCACCGGTACGGACCTCGTCGACTCCGTCTTCCGCGTCCAGGAGGGCGACGCGGTGTTCTCCCCGCGCTTGGCCGGGTTCGTCCTCGATGCCTTCGCCTCCACCGACGCGCCTCCGGTCGACGAGGACCTGGACCGGCTGACCCAGCGCGAGCGCGAGGTGCTGCGGCTCATCGCCCGGGGATACGCGTACAAGGAGATAGCCAAGCAGCTGTTCATCTCCGTGAAGACGGTCGAGTCGCATGTCTCGGCGGTGCTCCGCAAGCTCCAGCTCTCGAACCGGCACGAGCTGACGCGGTGGGCCACGGCTCGACGGCTGGTGTGACGCGGCGGCCGGTCCGGCTCGCCCCGTCGGACCACCGAACCACCGGACCACCTGACCGCTTGTCAGCCACCCGTCAGACCACCCGTGTCGCCCCCGCGTACGGCATCTCGTCCAGCGGTGCGACCCGTACCGGGGCCGATGAGTTCGGGGCGTGGATCATCTGCCCGTTGCCCACGTAGATGCCGACGTGACTGATACCGGCGTAGTAGAAGACCAGGTCACCGGGGAGGAGTTCGGAGCGGGAGACGCGGCGGCCGGCGGCGATCTGGGAGTACGTCGTGCGGGGCAGCGAGACGCCCGCGGAGCGGTACGCGGCCTGCACGAGGCCCGAGCAGTCGAAGGCGTTCGGGCCGGTCGCGCCCCAGACGTAGGGACTGCCGAGCTTCTGATAGGCGTAGGAGACGGCGGCGGCCGCGCGGGCGTTGGGCGCTTGGGAGGCGGCGGAACCGGGGGCCGTCAGGGTGTCCCGGAGGCCCGTCGAGGAGCGTGAGGCGCGGTCCGCGCCCGGCCCTTGCCCCAGGGCGGCACGTTCCTGCGCGCTGAGCCGGGACAGCAGCTGACGAGCGGAGCCCAGCTTGCCGGTGATCGTCTTCTTGTGCCGCTTCAGCTCCGTCTGCCGTGACTTCAGGGACGTCAGCTCGATGTGGGCGGCACCACGCAGCTGCTCGATCTCCCGGAGCTGCTTGCGCACGCCCGCGACGGCGGACTTCTGCCGGTTGCCGGCCCGCTCCACGAACTCGGCGTTCTCGAGGTACCGGTCGGGGTCGTCGGACAGGGCGAGCCGGAGGGCGGGGTCGATGCCGCCGTCCCGGTACTGCGCGGCGGCGACCGAGCCCAGGGCGTCGCGGGCCGAGGCGAGCCGTTCCTCCTTGCGAGCCGCCTGGTCCTGGAGCTTCCTGAACCGCTCTCCGGCGGCGTCGGCCTTCTCCTTCGCGCCGTTGTACTTCTCGGTGGCGACCTCCGCTTCCTGGTACAGCTCGTCCACCTTGGCCTTGACCTGGCCGGGGGTGAGCTGCGGTTCGGCGTGCCCGGTTCCGTCGAAACCCGTCGCGGTCGCCGCGCCGGCGAGCGCGATCGTGGCGGCCGTACGGGCCGTGTTGCCGCTCGCGGTGCGCTGTCGGGGCTTGCGGTGCGCTGCCACCTGGGGAGCCACGTCCTTTCCTGCGGCCGCCAGGGCGTGCGACGGCCGCCGTGGGGAGCGGACGGGCGGCCTGCGCGTCCGGCGACGGCCCGCACAGGGGAAGCGGGCCGCCGCCGGACCTTCTGGCGGTGGTGCCCGACTGCCGCCCCTGGCCCGGGCGGCGGTGGGGAGCCGGTCACCTGGAGCAGGACGCTAAACCTCGCCCTGGCGGGCCCGTGGCCGGTGCGCGGAACTGTCCCGAGAGGACCGACGGTGACCGTATGCGACCGCGATCCCGTCCTGGCGCCGTCGCCTTAACTCAGCGTGATGACCGATGTGTCGATTTCCTGGGCGAGTGTCGGTGATCAGGTGCTATGGGGCGCATATATGCATCGGTGGGCCGGTGCCGGGCGGATCGGACCCCCTGATTAGGCTCCGGCCTCATGGACGTTCTCATCCACCTCTTCGTCGGCCTCCACATCATCGGCATCGCCTCGCTCCTGGGCGGCTTCCTCACCCAGATGAAGGCGATGGGCGAGGGCACCGCCCGCTACACCCCGGCGATGCTGCACGGCGCGCTGACGATGCTGGTCACCGGTGTGATCCTGGTCGGCCTCAACCAGGCCGACGACCAGTCCGTGAACAACATCAAGATCGGCGTGAAGCTGGCCCTGCTGATCGTGATCCTCGGCCTGGTCTACGTGAAACGGGACGACGAGAAGGTGGACAAGGGCCTGTTCGGCCTGGTGGGGCTGCTGACCACGGCGAACATCTTCATCGCCGTGCTCTGGACCTGACCCGTCGCCCGGGCCGGGCACCGGACCCGGCACCGGACCAGGCCGAGGCCGCCGTCCACACGGCGGCCACGAGCCACGCGGCCACCGCGATCCACAACAGCGCCTCCCCGAACCCGTCGAGCCAGGAGACGTCGAGGGCGACGGCCACGGCCAGCGCCGCCGTCCCCGTCTTGGCCCAGGTGAACACGGTCGCCCAGCGGCGGACGTCATGGCGGGGCCGGGGCCACAGGAACTCGGCGGCGAGCAGAACGGCGTAGCAGACCAGCGCGAGCACGAGCAGCGCGACGGTCACGGTGCGCAGGACGTCCCGGTCGTCCTCGTTCCACAGGTACAGACGCGCGCTGTCGGCGCTGATCAGCCGCGCCCCGGCGAGCGCCGAAAGGGCGAGCGCCCCGCCCGCGAGCCAGTGATCGCCGACCCCCTCGGCCACCTGGCGCACATCGAAACGGACCAGGGCGAGGACGTACAGCACCAGCCCCAGCCAGAACAGCACCAGCGCCGCGTGCGCGAGCCACGCCTCCGACTCGGCCGCGGCCAGCGTGGCACCCAGCACGGCGAGCCCCTGCGTGGCCATGCAGCGCGCGAACACCGTCCCGGGCCCGCGCGGCTCCCCGCCCTGCGGGACGAGGACCAGCGGCACCGGCCAGAGCAGTACGGCGAGCACCAGCAGCGTCACGGCCAGAGCCTCTGAGCCGGCCGCCGACAAGGCGGTGCCCAGGACAGCCGTCGCCGCCACGGTGGTGAGGGCGGTCGTCGTCACGCTCTCGAGGACGCCCGGCCTGCGCGTGTACGCCCGCCACCTGGTCCCGGCCCGCAGCAGCCGCACTGTGAAGTCCGCGGCGAACAGCAGCCAGACCGCGCAGGCCAGACCCAGGGTGATGCGTGAGAGGACCTCGTACCCCGCCAGATCAAGACCGACCGACAGGGTGCCGGTCGCCAGCACGGCAGCGCTGGCCGCCGGAGCACGCTGCGCCCACCAGGCGACGGAGGGGGAGGGGCCGGGCATGGGGCCGATGCTAGGAGGCCCCGCGCGCGTTACGGGCAGGCCACGCGCGCGGGGTCCCAAAAACCTGCGAGACCCGTCAGGCCGGCCGCACCACGCTGTGGATCGACGACTCGCCGTCGTAGTAGATCGACTCCTCGCGCACGTACGTGCCGGGCTTCGGAGCGTGGATCATCATGCCGTTGCCGATGTAGATGCCGACGTGGGTGACATCGTCGTAGAAGAAGACCAGGTCACCGGGCCGGGCGTCGGCCAGCGGGACCGTGGTGCCGGCGTTGACCTGGTCGTACGTCGTGCGTGGCAGGGTCACCCCGGCGGCCTTCCAGGCGGCCTGGGTGATGCCGGAGCAGTCGTAGGAGCCGGGGCCGGTGGCGCCCCAGACATACGGCTTGCCGATCTGGGCGCGGGCGAAGGCGAGCGCCTTGTCGGCCTTGGTGGCGTACGAGGAGTCGGGCGCGGTGGACGACGAACCCGCGGACGAGGAGGAGCCGCTGTCGTGCTGCTGGGCGGCCTCCTGCTGGGCGGCTTCCTGCTCCTTCTGCTGCTCGGCCTGCTGCCGGGCCAGCTCGGCGGCCTTGCGGGCGGCCTCCTGCTGCTTCTCCTTCTCGATCGCCGCGAGCCGTGCCTTCTCCTCGGCGGTCAGCTTCGACAGCAGCTCGCGCGCGTCAGCGAGCTTCCTCTGGACGGTCGCCTTGGCCGTCTTCAGGTCGCCCTGCGACTCGGTGAGCGTCTCGAGGCTCTGGGCGGCCTCCTGACGCTTCTCCATCGTCTCTGACTGCTGAGTGATGTAGTCGTCGACGGCCACCTTCTGACGGCCGGTCATCCGGTCCATCAGCTGGGTCTGGTCGAAGTAGTCCTGCGGGGTGTCCGCGAGCAGGAACGTCGCCGTGTCCGGGGTGGAGGCGCCGGTGCGGTACTGGGCTGCGGCGAAGGTGCCCAGCTCCTCCCGCGCCTCGTTGAGCTTCTGGGTGCGCTGGGCGACGTCGTCGAGGAGGGTGTCGACGCGCTTGCGCTGCTTCGCGGTCTTCTCCTTGGCCCCGTTGTACTTCTCGGTCGCGGACCCGGCCTGACGGTAGAGGTCGTCGACCTTCTTCTCGACTTCCTCCAGGCTGGGCTTGTCGTCGGCCTCGGGGGCGGCGTTGGCCGACTGGGACAGCAGGGCCACGGAGGTGAGGGCCGCCGTCGCGAGGGCGGGGGTCCGTATGCCTGCAACGCGCGAACCCGTAGGACGCGACTTGCGGTGCGACGCCAAGGGAGGCGACTCCTTCCATGCTCCGCCTACCGGGTTAGCTGTCGGGTTCGGGCGGGTGCTTCGGAAGGGTTGCCCTACGGCCTTCTCCGGAAAAGGAGTCGGGCCGATTCACCCCGGGGTCTCGGTTGGGTCCCCGGCTCTGGCTGCCGTGCGGCACGCCTGACTCGGCGGAGGCCACGCGGCCCGGCGACGTTCGCCGGTGGGGGTCGTGTGACCTCCTCGCACGGTAGCCAACTCGTGTGGCCCTTGTGAAGGTTGATGGGTGATATGCCCGATACATTTCCGTGACCTTGCTCATGAGCGTCGCCGAGAGTGATCGTTCGAGGGGGGTTGGGCACTGTTCATACGCAATTGTGAAGCCGTAGCGGCCTGTGGTCACGTGCTCCTGGAGGGTGACAGGGGGGTCCTTTCGGCGATGTTCTCAGGGCGGGGGCGGGCTGTCAGTGGGGCGCCCTAGACTCGGAGAGCGATGAGCAGCCTCTTTGACGACAGCTTCCTGGCGGACCTCCAGGCCCAGCGGGGCCCCGCGGACGAGCCCCCGCCGCCGCCCGAGGACGATCATGTGCCGGAGTCCGTTCCGGACGATCTGTTCGGCGGGAAGTTCGACGCGCCGCCGGACCGCGACGCCTACTACCGGGACGGCGCCGCGCGCCCGCCGGTGGACGCCGCCGCGCTCCTGGAGGGTCTGAACGACAACCAGCGCGCCGCCGTCACGCACTCCGGCTCCCCGCTGCTCATCGTGGCCGGCGCCGGCTCCGGCAAGACCCGCGTGCTCACACACCGCATCGCCCACCTGCTCGCCGAGCGGGACGTCCACCCGGGCCAGATCCTCGCCATCACCTTCACCAACAAGGCCGCCGGCGAGATGAAGGAGCGCGTCGAGCAGCTCGTCGGCCCGCGCGTGAACGCCATGTGGGTGATGACGTTCCACAGCGCCTGCGTGCGCATCCTGCGCCGGGAGAGCAAGAAGCTCGGCTTCACATCCAGCTTCTCGATCTACGACGCCGCCGACTCCAAGCGCCTGATGGCCCTGGTCTGCCGCGACCTGGACCTCGACCCCAAGCGCTTCCCGCCGAAGTCCTTCAGCGCCAAGATCAGCAATCTGAAGAACGAGCTGATCGACGAGGAGGACTTCGCCGCCCAGGCAGGCGACGGCTTCGAGAAGACCCTCGCCCAGGCCTACGCGATGTACCAGTCACGGCTGCGCGAGGCGAACGCCCTCGACTTCGACGACCTGATCATGACGACGGTCAACCTGCTGCGCGCCTTCCCGGACGTCGCCGAGCACTACCGCCGCCGCTTCCGCCACGTCCTCGTGGACGAGTACCAGGACACCAACCACGCCCAGTACGCCCTCGTCCGGGAGCTCGTGGGCACCTCCGAGCACCCCGTCGACGTACCGCCCAGCGCGGACGACCTGCCGCCCGCCGAGCTGTGCGTGGTGGGTGACGCCGACCAGTCGATCTACGCCTTCCGCGGCGCGACGATCCGCAACATCCTCCAGTTCGAGGAGGACTACCCGGACGCGACGACGATCCTGCTGGAGCAGAACTACCGCTCCACGCAGACGATCCTGAGCGCGGCCAACGCGGTCATCGAGCGCAACGAGTCCCGCCGCCCCAAGAACCTGTGGACCAACGCGGGCACGGGCGCGCAGATCACCGGCTATGTCGCCGACACCGAGCACGACGAGGCGCAGTTCGTCGCCGACGAGATAGACCGTCTCACCGACGCGGGCGAGGCGAAGGCGGGCGACGTCGCCGTCTTCTACCGCACCAACGCCCAGTCCCGTGTCTTCGAAGAGATCTTCATCCGCGTCGGCCTGCCCTACAAGGTCGTCGGCGGCGTCCGCTTCTACGAGCGCAAGGAGGTCCGGGACGTCCTGGCCTACCTGCGCGTGCTGGCCAACCCGGAGGACTCGGTGCCGCTGCGCCGGATCCTCAACGTGCCCAAGCGGGGCATCGGCGACCGCGCCGAGGCGATGATCGACGCCCTCTCCCAGCGCGAGAAGATCAGCTTCCCGCAGGCGCTGAAGCGCGTCGACGAGGCGTACGGCATGGCCGCGCGCTCCACCAACGCCGTCAAGCGGTTCAACACGCTGATGGAGGACCTCCGTACGGTCGTCGAGTCCGGCGCCGGCCCCGCCACCGTGCTGGAGGCGATCCTGGACCGCACCGGGTACCTCGCCGAACTGCAGGCCTCCACCGACCCGCAGGACGAGACCCGGATCGAGAACCTCCAGGAACTCGCCGCCGTCGCCATGGAGTTCGAGCAGGAGCGCGGCGAGGACGAGCAGGGAACGCTTGCCGACTTCCTGGAGAAGGTCGCGCTGGTCGCCGACTCCGACCAGATCCCCGACGAGGAGGACGGCGACGGCGTCATCACGCTGATGACCCTGCACACCGCCAAGGGCCTGGAGTTCCCGGTCGTCTTCCTGACCGGCATGGAGGACGGCGTCTTCCCGCACATGCGCGCCCTCGGCCAGACCAAGGAGCTGGAGGAGGAGCGGCGCCTGGCGTACGTGGGCATCACGCGCGCGAGGGAACGGCTCTATCTGACCCGCTCCACCCTGCGCAGCGCCTGGGGCCAGCCGTCGTACAACCCGCCCTCCCGCTTCCTGGAGGAGATCCCGCCGACCCACCTGGAGTGGAAGCGGACCGGTGCGACCGCGCCCGTGTCCTCCGGGCCGGTCTCCGCCGTGGCGGCCTCGCTGTCGTCGTCCCGTTCGCGTTCGTCGGCGTCGGGCGCGTCCGGTTTCGCCACGCGCCGGACCGCCGAGAAGCCGGTCGTGTCACTGGCGGTCGGGGACCGGGTCACACACGACCAGTTCGGCCTCGGAACCGTCGTGGCGGTCAAGGGAACGGGCGCGAACGCCGAGGCGACGATCGACTTCGGGGACAAGCCGAAGCGGCTGCTGCTGCGGTACGCACCGGTGGAGAAGCTGTAGCCCTGTAAGGCTGTAGCCCTGTGAGGTGAGCCCCGCCGGACAGACCGGCTGGGGCTGCCGGGACGTTACGTCGGGTCGACGCCGTGGCTGCGCAGCCACGGGAGCGGGTCGATCGGCGAGCCGCCGCCCGGACGCACCTCGAAGTGCAGATGCGGGCCGGTCGAGTTGCCGGAGTTGCCCGAGCGCGCGATCGAATCGCCGGCCTTCACGGTCGTACCGGAGGGGACCGTGTAGGTGGAGAGGTGGCAGTACCACGTCTCCGTGCCGTCCTTCGCGGTCAGGATCAGCATGTTGCCGTAGGCGCTGTTCCACTGGGTGCGGACGGTGCCGTCGGTCGCGGCCATCACGGTCGTGCCGTACGAGACGGGGAAGTCGATGCCGGTGTGCAGGGACATCCAGTTGATGCCGGACTGGCCGTACTGGGCGCTGAGTCCGTGGCGGGCGACCGGCATGGCGAACTTCGGGCGCAGCCGCTCCTTTCGGGCCGCCTCTTCCGCCGCCCGCTTCCGCTCGGCCGCCTGCTGAGCCTTGAGGTCGATACGTTCCTGCGTACGGCTGGCCCGGTCGGCGAAGTCGTCCGCGCCGGCGGAGAGACTCTGCAACTGCGTGTCCAGCTTGTTGTTGGCGGCGGCCGGCTTCACCGGCTGCGCGTCCGCCGCGGTGGTCTGCGCCTCCGCGGCGCTGTCCTCGGTGAGGCTGCCGACGGACGCGGCGGCGATCCCCGCGACACCCATCACACACGCCGAGGGCACCGCGATGGTCATCAGCGCCGAGCGCTTGGGGGGCGTACGGCGGCGGGAGCGGGACCCGGCGCGCGAGGCCGCCCGTGCGGCGGTGCGCGGGCCGACCTCTTCCTGGCCGTCCAGGAGCGGGCCGACGGTGGGCAGTTCGCCGGTGGCGGCCGGCTCATCGCCGTCCGCGGCGGGGTCCTCGTAGGCGGCCCCGGTGACGTCGTCGTAGCCGGTCTCCAGCTGCTCGAACGTCGCCGTCTCGTGCTGGTGGAAGGCGTCCGTGTGCTGCTCGTACCCGTCGGGGGACGGCGCGGCGGAGCCGTCGGAGTTCCACTGCGTGGCGTCGTAGGTGCCGGTGTCGAAGGCCTGCGTGCCCCATTCCCACTGCTGGGTCTGGTCGGCCGGATTGCCGGACTGGTCGGGCTGGAGCCAGGCGCCGGAGTCCCACTGTCCGGTGGCGTCCGGGGACCCGGCCTGCGACGGGACGACCGACAGCGGCTGCTGCTGGGCCGGCCAGGAGGTCGTGTCGTAGACACCGGTGTCGTAGGCGGCGTGATGCTGGGCCGCGTACATGTCGTAGTGCGGGTTCTCGTGCGTGCCCGTGGGCCAGTGACCGGTGTCGTAGGCGCCCGTGTCGGGGCCGCTGCCCGGCAGGTTGCCGAAGAGGGGGTCGCTGGCGAAGCTCGCAGTGGCGTGCCCGGTGGCGTCGAAACCGGCGCCGTCCGTACCGGCGGGGTGGGCGCCGGCGGCGTCAAAACCAGTGGCCGCGTAGTCGCCGTACGTGGTGAAGTCGCCGTACTGGGCTTCCTGGGTGCCGTACGACGCGTAATGCGCCGAGGCGGCCTCGGAAGCCGGAGCCGGGGTCATGGTCCCCGACGGGTGACGGTCGTTCACCAACTTCTCTTTCGCCTCGACAACAGGGGCTGCCAGAGCAGTGCGGCGACTGTACCCGGCGGTACGCGGGCACGACAATCTTCGGCAGGTTTCGCGCGCGCATGAAACGGGCATTCGGCCGTGTTTTGGCGGACGGCGGGCGCGGGTTTGGCTTTGTGTTCGAAGTTTGTTCGACGTTTCGATGCGAGGCGCGCATCGGTCGGGTCCGCCTTCAGGCCACCGTGAGGCCGCCGGTGTGATCTGCGGACGCTTCACCCGGGTGGGCCGTGTCGAGGACCTGCCGTATTCCGTTGGCGACTGCGGGGTGCACGGGCAGGGCGAGGTGGCCGATGCCGGTCACCCGCACGTTCTGCACCGTCAGATCGGGATGGTCGATGCGGGCCGTCTCCAGTGGGTCCATCACATGGTCCAGGTCGCTCCAGTAGCTGACGAAGTGCGTACGGCAGTCAGGGGCGGGCCGAGTGAGCTCCTCGAGCACCGGTGAGCCGGGGCGCATCTGGCGCACGATGGGGTGCGCGTCCGCCAGAGGCGCGACCCGGGTTCCGGAATGCGGCGTGCCGAGGGTGACGAGGGTCCGGACGCGGGCGTCACCGCCGAGCCGCTGCACGTAGTAACGCGCTATCAGGCCACCGAGGCTGTGCCCGACGACATCGATCCGCCGGGCCCCGGTGCGCTCGCAGATCTCCTCTACGCGCCGGCCGAGCAGCTCGGCCGCGGCACGTATGTCGCAGGTCAGCGGCGAGTAGTTGAGGGACTCGATCTGCTGCCTGCCGTGCTGGGCGAGGCTGCGGCGCAGCAGGACGAAGACCGAGCGGTTGTCGATGAAGCCGTGCAGCAGGAGGACCGGGGGCTTGGCCTCCGTGGGCAGTTGGGCGGCACCGTCCGTCGTGGGCGGCGCCGGGGCGGGGCCGCGTCGCTCCTGGGTGATGCCGGAGGGATAGAGGAGGAGATGCCCCGCCAGGATCGCGATCTCCAGGGCGGTGGCCTTCAGAAGGGCCACGGAGAGTCCTGTCAGCCGGCTCGGCAGCAGGTGCCGGCACAACGGGAGAAAGGGCAGAGCAGCCCCGGTGACCTTCATGGCCGACCTCCTGTCGGCACGCGGAAGGACGGCTCCGCCCCCCGTGTGCCCTCGTGGAAAGCTGCTGCGAAGACGGCCGGCGATGACCACGTGAGCGGCCCGAGCCGCGTGTGCCGTGGGGCCTGAGTGAAGCGTGTGGCGTGTGTGGCGCCAGTGGTCCCCTGGGTGCGGTACGTGCCGTGCGTGCGGTTCTTGCCCTGCGTGTCTTCGCCGAAGTGCCGTACCGCCGCTGTGTGTGGTGGGTGGAGCGGCGGTACGGCGACTTCGTCGCGGCTCCCCTTGCGCTTGTCCCACCGTGTGATTTCCCCCTCGCTCCGCAGCGCGAAACTGCCGGTTGCGGGATCCTGGAGATAACGTTCGTTTACTTGCCCGGCTGATGCGGGGCGGGGTGTCCGTGCGGTGCGGCGTGTACGGCGTGCCCGATGTGTGCGGTACTTGTCGGTACGGATGGATGTATTCGCTTCATGGAGGCAGTGATGGGTGTGGCAGCCGGTCCGATCCGCGTAGTGGTGGCCAAGCCGGGGCTCGACGGCCACGATCGCGGGGCCAAGGTGATCGCCCGGGCCCTGCGTGACGCCGGTATGGAGGTCATCTACACCGGGCTCCACCAGACTCCCGAGCAGATCGTCGACACGGCGATCCAGGAGGACGCGGACGCGATCGGGCTGTCGATCCTCTCCGGCGCGCACAACACGCTCTTCGCGGCGGTGATCGAACTGCTCAAGGAGCGGGACGCGGCCGACATCCTGGTCTTCGGCGGCGGGATCATCCCCGAGGCGGACATCCCCCTGCTGAAGGAGAAGGGCGTCGCGGAGATCTTCACGCCCGGCGCGACGACGACGTCGATCGTGGAGTGGGTCCGGACGAACGTACGTCAGCCGGCCGGGACGTAGGCCTTCGGCGGTTCGGCCGGGGCGTAGGCTTCCGTCGGTTCGGCCGGGGCGGCTTCGCCTGGCCGGGACCGGGCGCGATGCTGGTTCCGTTTCCGGTTTCGGTGCCGTGGCTGGTGGGCCCGTTGTCGCCCGGGACCGGGTCCTCGAGCGGTCGTCGAGGGATCGCGGATCTACGGCGCGCCCAGTTCCTCCGCCATCGCCGCGCGCAGCCGCAGGGTCGTGACCAGGCGCTGGAAGGCCTCCGCCCAGTAGCCGCCGGCTCCCGGTGAGGCGTTCTCCGGGTCGTCCGGTACGGCCAGCAGGAGGTCGAGGCGACCGGCCTCGGACGGGTCGAGGCAGCGCTCGGCCAGGCCCATGACCCCGCTGAAACTCCATGGATAACTCCCCGCGTCCCGAGCGATGTTGAGCGCGTCCACGACCGCCCGGCCGAGCGGCCCGGACCATGGCACCGCGCACACTCCGAGCAGCTGAAAAGCCTCGGAGAGGCCGTGCGTCGCGATGAAGCCGGCCACCCATTCGGCCCGTTCGGCGGCGCCCAGCGTGCCGAGCAGCTTGGCGCGTTCGGCCAGGGACACCGCGCCCGGGCCGCCCGCCTCCGGGGCCGAGGGCTCGCCGAGCAGCGCGCGCGACCACTCGGCGTCCCGCTGGCGCACCGCCGCCCGGCACCATGCCGCGTGCAGTTCGCCCTGCCAGTCGTCCGCCACCGGCAGCGCCACGATCTCCCGGGGTGTCCGCCCGCCCAGCCGCCGCGACCAGGTTCCGAGCGGTGCGGCCTCGACCAACTGGCCGAACCACCACGACCGTTCTCCCCGTCCCGCCGGGGCCTTCGCCACGACGCCGTCGCGCTCCATGGCCGGGTCGCACTCGTGCGGTGCCTCGACGGCGATCACCGGGGTGAACTGAGTGGTGGGTGTGGCTGGTGTGGCCTGTGCGGTCGCGGTCTGCGTGTGGTCGACGGCCACGCATGCCTCCGCCCTGACCGCCATCCGCGCGGCGAGCGCCGAACCGGGCAGCGCCGACAGCAGCTCCGCCGCCGTCGCCCGGACGTTGCGGCTGCGGTCGGCCAGGGCTTGTTCAAGGAACGGCTCGTCGTCCGGGCCCAGGCCCGCGCGCAGGGAGTCGAGGAACATCAGCCGGTCCTCGGCCCGTTCCGTCGCCCAGGTCGTCGCGAGCAGTTCGCGCGCGGCCGCCGGTTCGCGGGAGCGCAGGGCCGAGAGGAGGGCGACCCGTTCGGCGAACAGGCCCTCCTGCCACAGCCGCTGAATCCGGTCGTCGTCATCGACGTGCGGCAACGCCGCTCCACCGCCCGGTGCCGAGCGCAGGGCGAACCGCCAGTCCTGGTTCAGCCGCGCCAGCCACAGGGCCCGCGGCCCCGCGAACTCCAGCACCGCCGGACGCAGGTCGGTACGCCCCCGGGCCGCGTCCAGCAGTGCGGGAAGCGTGTGCGGAGGCGGTGCGAAACCGCGGGCGTTGGCCCCCGCGAGCCACTGGGGCAGCAACTCCGTCAGGTCGGGCGCGGCGCCCCGGCGGCCGCCGCCGGAGGGGCCGGGGCGGTCGGCCAGCAGCAGTGCGAGTCTGCGGGCCGCCGCGGGCGGCAGGGGCGGACGAGGGTCCTCCGGGGCCGCCTGCGGGCGCTCCGCGGCCCGCGCCGGACGCAGACCGGCCCGACGCCGTACGGTCTCCGTCGCCGCCGCGTCCAGCAGGGCCACCGGTGCCGCCGGGCCGGGCCCGGAGCCCGGCGGGGTGCGCCGGTCCGTGCCCAGCAGAGCCGTGGTGACGAGCCCCTCCCAGTCGCCCGCGACGGGCGCGTCCACAGGAGCGGAGGTCCTTGTCATGAGCGTCCTTTCCGTGGGGCGCCCGTGAGTGGTTGAAGTCTCACCCTCATCGGTTGTCCCGTGATGACTGAAAGATGCGTTGATGTGGCTGATTCATGGGAAGAGAGGGGCGGACCGGAACGGCCGGCCCGCCGCCGTCGGTTCAGCACAACGCCACCGCGTCGCCCGGCCCCTCGGGCCAGGCCGTCAGCGGGGTGAAGCCCTGGTGGCCGCATTCGCCGAAGACCGTGACCGGGGCACCACCCGACAGGGCGACCAGCCGCCACAGGCCCGGCCGGGAACGCGCGGCGGGAGTGAGCGGCAGCGCCGCGTCCTCGTCGGCGTCCGCCAACTGCCAGGAGCCGCCGTCCGGGGTGGGGACGACCCGGTCCAGCGTCACCGGGACGGACTCCAGCCACGGATCGTCGCGCAGGGCGTCGCCGTAGCGGGCCGCCGCCTGCGATGTCGTCATCCCTGGCGGGCGTATGTCCGTGGGCGTGGGCGGTGCGAACCGCTCTCCCAGGGCTGCCCGCAGCTGCCCGGCGCCCGGATAGGCGGACATCTCGGCTTCCAGGGTCAGCCCCACCGGCAGCGCCAGCTCCGGGGCGCGGCCGGCGGCGCCGTAGGAGAGGAGCAGCGCGGTGCGGTGCGAGCCGGCGCCGTGCAGCCAGATCCGGCGGGTCGTCAGGCGTGGGTCCGTCGTGTCGTACTGGGCGAGCACCAGCCAGCGGTCCCGCACCGGCGGGCCCTCCGCGGAGGCCGGCAGGCCGAGCCGGGAACGGACCGTGGCGGCGAGGCCGTCCGGCAGTCGCTCGCGGCGCAGCCAGCCCTGGCCGAGAAGATGCAGCAGCGCGCACTCCTCCAGCAGCCGCACCGGCCAGCCCGGACCGGTGGACGGGATCGCCCCCAGCTCCCGCACTCGCGCGGCGAGGCCCTGCGCCTGGGCGTCGACCATGCGGGCCGCCGTCTCCTCCCAGAGGCCGTAGCCGGACTGCTCCGCTGTCGCCAGGCCGCCGCGCAACAGGTCCGCCAGACGCTGCTCCAGCTCCACCGCACCCGCCGTGACCCGCTCGGCCCGCCGCTCCGCCCGGCGCCGCGCCGCCTCCGGATCAGCGGACCCGGAAGTCGAAGCCGGGCTCTCTCCCGAGCTCTCCTCCTCCGCGCGCTTGCGCCGCCCCGCTATCCACTGCCCGGCCCACTCCGGTGCCTGCCCCGACGGGACCGCTCCCTCGCCGCCCGCCCAGAGCAGCAGCAGCCCGAGCGCGTGCTTGCACGGGAACTTGCGGCTCGGGCAACTGCACTTGTACGCGGGCCCCGAGGCGTCCGCGATGTCCACGATCGTCTGATACGGCTTGCTCCCGCTGCCCTTGCACAGCCCCCACACCGTCCCCTCGTCGGAACTCCCCGCCTCGGACCACGGCCCCGCCGCGCCGAGTTTGCTTCCCGCTTTGCGTGACGCGGTGTCAGGCGCCAGTGCCAGCACCTGGTCCGCCGTCCAGCGCACCCCCTGCTGTGTCATGCCAACGAAGGTAGATCCCCCCACTGACAATCGGGTCCGTGAGCGACTCCGGCGAGGCATTTCCGCAGGTCAGAACGGATTGTCAGTGGTGTGGTGCAACGTGGTCACCAGATCCGAACCGGCCGAGCTGGAGGGGGACTCAGCCATGCCTGTGTCCGTTGAACCGACGTCGCAGACCGACGGTGCCGAGGCGCTGCGGCCGCACGCCGAGGACGCTTTCGCCGGCGAACTCGCCGCACTCGCCGCGCAGGACGACCGCCCGCGCCCGGCCCGCTGGAAGCTGTCGCCGTGGGCCGTCGCGACCTACCTGCTCGGCGGCACACTGCCGGACGGCACGCTGATCACGCCGAAGTACGTGGGCCCGCGCCGCATCGTCGAGGTCGCGGTCACCACGCTCGCCACCGACCGCGCCCTGCTCCTGCTCGGCGTGCCCGGCACGGCGAAGACCTGGGTGTCCGAGCACCTGGCCGCGGCGGTCAGCGGCGATTCCACGCTGCTGGTGCAGGGCACCGCCGGCACACCGGAGGAGGCCATCCGGTACGGCTGGAACTACGCGCGGCTGCTCGCCCACGGCCCGAGCCGCGAGGCCCTCGTGCCCAGCCCGGTCATGCGGGCGATGTCCGAAGGCATGACCGCCCGCGTCGAGGAACTGACGCGTATCCCCGCCGATGTGCAGGACACGCTCATCACGATCCTGTCGGAGAAGACGCTGCCGATACCGGAGCTGGGCCAGGAGGTCCAGGCGGTCCGGGGCTTCAATCTGATCGCCACGGCCAACGACCGCGACCGCGGGGTCAACGACCTGTCCAGCGCCCTGCGCCGCCGCTTCAACACCGTGGTGCTGCCCTTGCCGGAGAGCCCCGACGCCGAGGTCGACATCGTCTCGCGCCGCGTCGACCAGATCGGCCGCTCCCTCGACCTGCCGGCCGCGCCCGACGGCCTCGACGAGATCCGCCGGGTCGTCACGGTCTTCCGGGAGCTGCGCGACGGGGTCACGGCCGACGGCCGGACGAAGCTGAAGTCGCCCAGCGGCACGCTGTCCACGGCCGAGGCGATCTCCGTCGTCACCAACGGACTCGCCCTGGCGGCCCACTTCGGCGACGGCGTGCTGCGGCCGGGCGACGTCGCCGCGGGCATCCTCGGCGCGGTCGTCCGCGACCCCGCGGCCGACCGCGTCATCTGGCAGGAGTACCTGGAGACCGTTGTCCGCGAGCGCGACGACTGGAAGGACTTCTACCGGGCCTGCCGTGAGGTGAGCGTGTGAGCGGTACGGGGCGGGGCCGTCAGAGGTGCGCGTGGAGGGGAGGGGGTCGGCGTGACAGTCGTGGAGAGGGCTGAGGGCCGGGGGGCGGGTACCGCCGGTACCGGGCCGCTGCTGCTCGGGGTGCGGCACCACGGGCCGGGCTCGGCCCGGGCGGTGCGGGCGGCGCTCGAGGAGGCCCGGCCGCGGGTCGTGCTGATCGAGGGGCCGCCCGAGGCCGATGTCCTGATCCCGCTCGCCGCCGACGAGGAGATGCGGCCCCCGGTCGCCCTGCTCGCCCACGCCGTGGACGAACCCGGCCGCTCGTCGTTCTGGCCGATGGCCGAGTTCTCCCCGGAGTGGGTCGCCATCCGCTGGGCCCTGGCACACGACGTCCCGGCCCGCTTCATCGATCTGCCGGCCACGCACACGCTGGCCTGGGGGAGGCAGGAGGACGCGACGGGGACCGACGGAGACGGATACGGCGAGGGCGAGGGCGACAGCGCCGGTGAATCGGTCCCCGGCCCCGCCGATCTGCGGATCGATCCCCTCGGCGTGCTCGCCGAGACCGCCGGCTACGACGATCCCGAGCGGTGGTGGGAGGACGTCGTGGAACACCGGGGCGCCGGGAAGGGAGACGCGCTCGCGCCGTTCACCGTGCTCGAGGAGGCGATGGGGGCGCTCCGGGAGACCTACGGCGTCGGCGGGCACGACCGGGACCTGGTGCGGGAGGCCTACATGCGGCTCCAGGTGCGGGCCGCGCAGCGGGAGTTCGAGGACGGCGTGGCCGTCGTCTGCGGAGCGTGGCACGTGCCCGCCCTGCGGCAGAAGACGACCGTCGCCGCCGACAAGGCGCTGCTGAAGGGCCTGCCCAAGGTCAAGACGGACATGACGTGGGTGCCGTGGACCCACCGCAGGCTGTCCCGGATCAGCGGCTACGGGGCCGGCATCGAGTCGCCGGGCTGGTACGGGCATCTGTTCGGCGCCCCGGACCGGCCGGTCGAGCGGTGGCTGACCAAGGTGGCCGGGCTGCTGCGCGCCGAGGACCGGATCGTCTCCTCCGCGCATGTCATCGAGGCGGTGCGGCTGGCCGAGACGCTCGCCGCGATGCGCGGCCGTCCGCTGCCCGGCCTGAGCGAGACGACCGACGCGGTGCGGGCGGTGCTGTGCGAGGGCTCGGACGTACCGCTGGCGCTGGTGCACGACCGGCTGGTCGTCGGGGATGTGCTGGGGGAGGTGCCGCCGACGGCGCCGGCGGTTCCGTTGCAGCGGGACCTCGCCCGGCTCCAGCGCCGGCTGCGGCTGAAGCCGGAGGCGCTGGAGCGGGAGTTGGAGCTCGACCTGCGCAAGGAGACCGACGCCGGCCGCAGCAGGCTGCTGCACCGGCTGCGGCTGCTCGGAGTCGCCTGGGGCGAACCGGCCGCCTCGCGGGGCAGCACGGGCACGTTCCGGGAGACCTGGCGGCTGCGCTGGGAGCCCGAGCTGTCGGTGCGGGTCGCCGAGGCCGGCGTGTGGGGGACGACCGTACTGTCCGCCGCGACCGCGAAGGCCGAGGCGGACGGGGCCGCCGCGCAGAACCTGGCCGATGTCACCGCCCTCGCCGAGCGCTGCCTGCTGGCCGAACTGCCCGACGCCCTGCCCACGGTGATGCGGATCCTCGCCGACCGGGCGGCCCTCGACACGGACGTCGGCCATCTCGCCCAGGCGCTGCCGGCCCTGGTCCGCTCCCTGCGCTACGGAGATGTGCGGGGGACGCACACCGGGGCCCTGGGAGAGGTCGCCGCTGGCCTGGCCGAGCGGGTCTTCGTCGGCCTGCCCCCGGCCTGCGCCGCGCTCGACGCGGACGCCGCCGAGGAGATGCGGCGCCATGTGGACGCGGTGCACGGGGCCGTGGGGCTTCTGGGCGACGCGCCCGCGCCGGGACACGGTGATCTGAGAGGCCGCTGGCAGTCGGTGCTGCGGATGCTGTGCGGGCGGGACACCGTGCCCGGGGTGATCCGGGGGCGGGCCGTGCGGCTCCTGCTCGACGACGGGGAGCTGGCGCAGGACGAGGCGGCGCTGCTCATGGGCCTCGTCCTGTCACCGGGCACACCGCCCGCGGACGCGGCCGCGTGGATTGAGGGCTTCGTCGGAGGAGGCTCCGGCGGCGGGATGCTCCTGGTGCACGACGAGCGGCTGCTCGGGCTGGTCGACGCCTGGCTCACCGGGGTGCCGGCGGAGGCCTTCACGGATGTGCTGCCCCTGCTGCGGCGGACGTTCTCGGCGTACGAGCCCGGGGTGCGCCGGACCCTCGGCGAACTGGTCCGGCGCGGGCCGGGGACAGGGGGCGGCGGCGGTGCGGCGGCGGCCGGCTCCGGCATACCCGGCTTCGCGGCCGAACTCGACACGGCGCGCGCGGACGCCGTGCTGCCGGTCGTGCGGCTGCTGCTCGGGCTGGACGACACGGAAGAGAAGACCGGTAACGACCTGGCGGGGGTGACGGGATGACGACCGACGACCTGAGGGAGCCGGCTCCGAGGACGGAAGCCGCGGAAACCATCGGCAACCGGCCCCGGGCGGAGGGCCGCCCCACGACGACCGTGCCGGTGATCCCCCTGTGGGAACGGCTTAGCGGGGGAGGACGCGGATGACGACCGAGGCGAGGGACCCGGCGCAGGAGCGGTTGCGGCGGTGGCGGCTGGTACTCGGGGGCGACGCGGCGGACGGCACCGGATGCGCGCTCTCCGGGCGGGACGCGGCAGTGGACGGGGCGCTCACCGCGCTCTACGGAAAGGGGGACAAGCCGCAGGGGGGCCGGGACCGTTCGGCGGGGCTCGGGGCGTCGGCGCCGTCGGTGGCGCGCTGGCTCGGCGACATCAGGACGTACTTCCCGTCCTCCGTCGTGCAGGTCATGCAGCGCGACGCCATCGACCGGCTCGGTCTCGCCACGCTGCTGCTGGAGCCGGAGATGCTGGAGGCGGTGGAGGCCGACGTGCATCTCGTCGGCACGCTGCTGTCGCTCAACAAGGCCATGCCGGAGACGACGAAGGAGACGGCACGGGCCGTCGTGCGCAAGGTCGTCGAGGACCTGGAGAAGCGGCTCGCCACCCGCACCCGGGCCACTCTCACCGGTGCCCTCGACCGCAGCGCCCGCGTCAACCGGCCGCGCCATCACGACATCGACTGGAACCGCACGATCGCGGCCAACCTCAAGCACTACCTGCCCGAGTACCGAACGATCGTGCCGGAGCGGCTCATCGGGTTCGGGCGGGCGTCCCAGTCCACCAAGAAGGAGGTCATCCTCTGTATCGACCAGTCGGGATCCATGGCGGCATCGGTTGTCTACGCGTCGGTGTTCGGAGCGGTGCTCGCCTCGATGCGGACGATCTCCACGCGACTCGTCGTCTTCGACACGGCGGTCGTCGACCTCACCGACCAGCTCGACGACCCGGTGGACGTGCTCTTCGGCACGCAACTGGGAGGCGGTACGGACATCAACCGGGCGCTGGCGTACTGCCAGTCGCAGATCACCCGGCCCGCCGAGACGGTGGTGGTGCTGATCAGCGACCTCTACGAAGGGGGCATCCGGAACGAGATGCTCAAGCGGGTCTCGGCGATGAAGGCGTCGGGGGTGCAGTTCGTGACGCTGCTGGCGCTCTCGGACGAGGGGGCACCGGCCTACGACCGGGAGCACGCGGCCGCGCTCGCCGCGCTGGGGGCACCGGCGTTCGCCTGCACGCCCGATCTGTTCCCGGAGGTGATGGCGGCGGCGATCGAGAAGCGGCCGCTGCCGATACCGGACGCGGTGTGACGATTTGTCGACGCGTTGTCGTCCGATTCGGTCCGGCGAAACGGATATGACTGGCCATCAATAGATAGGGGGCTTGCGCGACCTCCGCACTCCCGTGCGAGGATCAGCGCCTGCTCGGCAGGGTGTCGCGCCGCTCCGGGCAGAACCGTGTTGTGCCGACTCGTTGCCCGTGACGCGTGATGCGTTCCGCCGTTGCTCCGTCGCACGGGAGGAAGCTCCCCCTCTTGACCTCGTCAGCAGCCCCGTCCGGTGCCGTTGCGCGCGCACTGCGCGCAGCGGCCGGGCGGCGCGCGCTCCAAGTGGCGCTGCTGGTGGGCGGGGTGCTCGTCCTCGGGCTCCTGTGCGGTGAGCGGGCGTATGCGGCGGACGGTGTGCGGGTGTCGGCGGACAGTGCGGCCGGGCGGTTGGTCGGCGGGCAGACGCTGCCGGCCCGACCTGACGCGCACGCTTCGGCCGACCGCGTCGTACGAGTGGTGGATGACGCGAGGAAGTCGGTCGGCGGGCAGCTGGTGAAGGCGCAGGCGAAGCTGCCGGCACCTCCGAAGGCTCCCCCGCTGACGAACCTGCCGGACCTGCCGGACCTGCCGGACTCGCCCGTACCGCCGAAGGCACCGTCCGTGCCCGTGCTGCCCGGCTTGCCCTCCCTGCCCGACCTCCCGGCTGTGCCCGACTCGCCGGCGCTGCCGGACCTGCCCGGGCTGCCGGCGCCGACAGCTCCGCCAGCTCCGCCTGATGACGACCTCACGGTCCCGGGAGTGCCCGCACAGCCCGGGCTACCCGGCTGTCCGGCGTCTCCGGGTCACCCCCTGCCCGCGACCGGGCCCGTCACGGCCGACCCGCCGCCGGGCGACACCCCTGCGACCCCTGCCCCTGTCCCGGCCCCGGCCGGGAAGGCGGCCCCCGTGGCGCACGGCCCGCACGGCGACCAGGCCCACGCCCCATACACCGACCGAGCAGCCCACGACCACGCAGCCCACGACCACGCGCACCACCTCAGACGCGCGGCTCACGCCGGAGCGTCCGCAAGCGTCGGAGGCGCCGGCCCGGTCGGTCACGTGCCCGGAGGGCGTCCGGACGGCACGCTCTGCAACCGTTCCATGGCCGACCACGGCTCACCGCGTCACGGCGACGCGCATGCCGTCACACCGAGCAGCCCGGCTCCGCTGAGCCTCCTGCGCGGCGCGGCTGTCCGCACCTGCCCGGCCGGTATCCGCGACAGTCACCGGGACATCCCCGTCTTTCCCGGCTAGCAGCGGCAGACCACCGCTCCTCCGCCGTACGGACCTGTCGCGCGGGAGCGGATCCCTCCCCCTGAGACTCCGCGAGCCCTCACGCCCGGACGGTCGAAAGCCGTCGGCGGTCCGAGGCCGAAACCTCGTGGATGAGGTCGGCCAGGTCCCCATTGGGGTGGGGGCCGACCGACCCGCCCCCGGAGAGCAGAGCCCTGAACTGGGCGTTTGTGCTCCCTCGGGGGTGTTCGGCGGGCCTCACCGGGTTTACCCCGGCCCGGTGAGGCCCCTCACGCTCGGCACGCTGTGCCAGAGAGCGCGGCATCATGTGACAGGTATCACCGCTCAGGTGTGACCCTCGATTTAGGGGCCTCCTGCAAGCAGCGATAACCTGCGAGACGGACATGCCGCGCGCTCGGACACCGTGTGCGCCTCCCTTGTGACAGACAGCGGACGTCACGTTGCCCTCGCGGCACGCCCACGCAGACAACGAACCGCGAGATCACTGATAGGGACGGAAGCGCGTGGACCTGTTCGAGTACCAGGCGAGGGACCTCTTCGCCAAGCACGATGTACCGGTGCTGGCCGGTGAAGTCATCGACACGCCTGAGGCGGCCCGCGCAGCCACCGAGCGCCTCGGTGGCAAGTCCGTCGTCAAGGCCCAGGTGAAGGTCGGCGGCCGTGGCAAGGCCGGCGGCGTGAAGCTGGCGGCGACCACCGACGAGGCGGTCGAGCACGCGACCAACATCCTCGGCATGGACATCAAGGGCCACACGGTCCACAAGGTGATGATCGCCGAGACGGCTCCGGAGATCCTGGAGGAGTACTACGTCTCCTTCCTCCTGGACCGTGCCAACCGCACCTTCCTCTCCATCGCCTCCGTCGAGGGCGGCGTGGAGATCGAGGAGGTGGCGGAGACCCGCCCCGAGGCCGTCGCCAAGACGCCGATCGACGCCAACGTGGGTGTGACCCCCGAGGTCGCCCGCCAGATCGTCGAGGCCGCGAACTTCCCGGCCGAGGTCGCCGACAAGGTCGCGGACATCCTGGTCACCCTGTGGAAGACCTTCGTCGAGGAGGACGCCCTCCTGGTCGAGGTCAACCCGCTGGCCAAGGTCGCCTCCGGTGACGTCATCGCCCTGGACGGCAAGGTCTCCCTCGACGAGAACGCCGAGTTCCGTCAGCCGGAGCACGAGGCCCTCCAGGACAAGGACGCGGCCAACCCGCTCGAGGCCGCCGCCAAGGAGAAGAACCTCAACTACGTCAAGCTCGACGGTGAGGTCGGCATCATCGGCAACGGCGCGGGTCTCGTCATGAGCACCCTGGACGTCGTCGCGTACGCCGGTGAGGCCCACGGCGGCGTGAAGCCGGCCAACTTCCTCGACATCGGTGGTGGCGCCTCCGCCGCCGTCATGGCGAACGGCCTGGAGATCATCCTCGGCGACCCGGACGTCAAGTCCGTCTTCGTCAACGTCTTCGGTGGCATCACCGCCTGCGACGAGGTCGCCAACGGCATCGTCCAGGCGCTGCAGCTGCTCAAGGACAAGGGCGAGGAAGTCACCAAGCCCCTGGTCGTCCGTCTGGACGGCAACAACGCGGAGCTGGGCCGCAAGATCCTCTCCGATGCCAACCACCCGCTGGTGCAGCGCGTGGACACCATGGACGGAGCGGCCGACAAGGCCGCCGAGCTCGCGGCTGCGAAGTAAGGGACGAGGGACTAAACAGCCATGGCTATCTTCCTCAACAAGGACAGCAAGGTCATCGTCCAGGGCATGACCGGTGCCACGGGCATGAAGCACACCAAGCTCATGCTGGCCGACGGCACGAACATCGTCGGTGGCGTGAACCCCCGCAAGGCGGGCACGTCCGTCGACATCGACGGCAACGACATCCCGGTGTTCGGCTCGGTCGCCGAGGCGATGGAGAAGACGGGCGCCAACGTATCCGTCCTCTTCGTCCCGCCGGCCTTCGCCAAGGCCGCCGTCGTCGAGGCCATCGACGCCGAGATCCCGCTCGCGGTCGTCATCACCGAGGGCATCGCCGTCCACGACTCGGCCGCGTTCTACGCCTACGCCGTGTCGCAGGGCAACAAGACCCGCATCATCGGCCCGAACTGCCCCGGCCTCATCACGCCGGGCCAGTCGAACGCCGGCATCATCCCGGGCGACATCACCAAGCCGGGCCGCATCGGCCTGGTCTCGAAGTCCGGCACGCTGACGTACCAGATGATGTACGAGCTGCGTGACATCGGCTTCTCCTCGGCCGTCGGCATCGGTGGCGACCCGGTCATCGGCACGACCCACATCGACGCGCTCGCCGCGTTCGAGGCCGACCCCGACACCGACCTGATCGTGATGATCGGTGAGATCGGCGGCGACGCCGAGGAGCGGGCCGCGGCCTTCATCAAGGAGAACGTGAAGAAGCCGGTCGTCGGCTACGTCGCGGGCTTCACCGCGCCCGAGGGCAAGACCATGGGCCACGCCGGCGCCATCGTCTCCGGCTCCTCCGGCACGGCCGCCGCGAAGAAGGAGGCCCTCGAGGCCGCCGGCGTCAAGGTCGGCAAGACCCCGACCGAGACCGCGAAGCTGGCCCGCGCCATCCTCGCCGGCTGAGCATCGCCTCACGGCTCACAGGTGGGCCCGCTCCCCGCAGGGGGGCGGGCCCACCGTCGTTTCAGGCCCGCCCCCGCCCTCGCCCCCGCCGCCGGCAGCCGAAGCCGGCCTCACCGAGGCTGCGGCCGCAGCCGCTCGGGCCCCTTCTGCTCCTCCTCCCGCAGCTTCGACCGCAGTTCCCGCTCCTTCTCCGACAGCGGTCCGGGGGCGACCGGTGGCGGTACGCCCTGGACGGTCTCGCCCGCCGGCACGGGCGCCTCGTAGCGCGTCGGGGCCGTACGCACGGTGAGCACCGTGGTCCCGATCAGCAGGGCCGTGAAGGCGATGGCGGCCCGGGTCCAGAGGCGGGCCCGGCGCTCCCCGGCCTGCCGCACCACCAGTGGCTTGGCGGCCCGCAGCCGTTCGGTGGAGGCGAGTTCGACCAGCCGCCAGTGCAGGACCTCCGGGTCCGCCAGCTCCGGCAGCCGTTCGGCGACCGCCTCGCGGGCGTGCGTCAGCCGGTTCACGGCGGCGCGGGTGCTCGCCTCCGTCTCCGCCGCCGTCTCGGGCAGGCCGAGGCCGACGCCGTCGTACAGCAGCAGCGTGCGGCGGTACGAGGGCGGGAGCCCCAGCAGGGTGCCCATCAGCGCGCGGTCGAACGCGTCGGGCGGCGGCGGCTCCGGGTGCCGGTAGCGGGGCCGGAGCCGGTGCCACGGGGAGAGCGCGCACTCGTACGACAGCGCGCGCACCCAGCCCGCCGGGTCCCGGTCGCGGGCCACCTCGGGCCAGCGCTGCCAGGCGATCTGAAACGCCCGCTCGACGGACTCCCGGGCCAGCTCACGGCGCCCGGTCAGCAGATAGGTCTGCCGGACCAGCGCGGGGGCGCAGAAGGAATACAGCGCGTCGAAGGCCTGTTCGGGGGCGAGCGCGGAGGTCGCGTCGTCCGGTCGGTGCGGGGTCTTCGTACGGTCGGGGGTCCGGCCGCGGTCGCCGAGCGTGACGCGGGCGGCGGTACGGCCGCGGTCGAGGAGGTGGGAGCGGCCCCGGTCGGTGACATGGCCCCGGTCCCGGTCCCGGTCCCGGTCCCTGTCCCTGGCGGGCGGGCGGCTCCTGGCGCCCCTGCCCGGGGCGGCGGACCTGCCCCGGTCGGTCGTGGTGACGCTCCTGTGAGGCTCCGTCATCTCCCGTGCCTCACCCAGCGAGTTCAGCAGCCTCGCGTACTTCTCCCCCTTCCGGCCGCGTGGCGTGGCGCGGCCGGTCTCCCATCCGCGCACCGTCTCGCTGGTGACGCCCACCCGGGAAGCCAGCTGAGCCCGCGTCAGCGAGGCGGCCTCGCGCAGGCGTCGGCGTTCCTTGGGGGGAGGGAGGGGGAGGGCAGGGCTCTGTGTCACAGGGCGCCCCTCCATACGGAAAAGTACATAAAACGTATATTGAGCGACACAACGGTGGTTCGCCTGTTACGACGGTAAAGCGCGTGTCGTTGGGAGCATGACGGGCGTGATCAAGATGACCGCAACCGCTCGCCGCCGTCTGCCGACGCTCCTGCTCGCCCGGGTGCGCGACCGTTCGCCCGGACTGGGCGACGCCCTCGTGAGTGGTGCGGTGGCGGCGGGCCTGGGGCTCGCGTGGTGCGCCGTGCTGGTGATGATGCTGTGGATCACCTCGCCGTACCCCGACAGCGGGCCCAGCGGCGTGCTGCACGTCACGGCGGCGCTGTGGCTGCTGGCCCACGGAGCCGAGCTGATCCGCGTCGACACGCTGTCCGGCGTCCCCGCCCCCGTGGGCGTCCCGCCGCTGCTCCTGCTCGCCCTGCCCGTGTGGCTGCTGCTCCGGGCGGCACGCGACGCCACGGACGGCGGGGCGGGGGGCGACGACCCCGCCGGCGGCTTCAGGGCCATCGCGACCATCGAGGACCTCGAGGACGGTAAAGGCCGCAGGGACGCCGAGCGCATGGAGGCCATCAAGAGTGCGGGACCGCCGCTGGTCGCCGCCCGCACGGCGTGGACGGGCGTCGTCCTCGGCTACCTGGCCGTCGCGCTGTCCGCCGCGCTGTTCGCCGCCGGCGGTGTGCTGCGGCCGTCGTGGCTGTGGACGGGGGTGTACGTGCCGCTGGTCGCCGTCGTGGTGGCGGGGGTGGGTGTGTGGTCGGCGTACGGCCGTCCCGGCGGGCCGCTGCGGCGGCTGCTGCGGGTCCTGCCGAAGGGGCTGCGGCCTCTGGTGTACGGGTCCGACGGGCGCCCGGGTGTCGCCGCCCGGGCCGCGGCCGCCGGGGTGGCGGTGTTGCTCGGGGGCGGTGCGCTGCTGGTGACGGTGTCGCTGGTGGCGCACGGTGCGGAGGCCCAGGCGTCGTGGCTCCGGCTGACCGAGGGGTGGTCGGGACGGTGCGCGGTGCTGCTGCTGAGTGTGGCCCTGATGCCGAACGCGGCGGTGTGGGGTGCCGCGTACGCACTCGGTCCCGGCTTCGCTCTGGGCGCGGGTCATGTCGTCGGCCCGTTGTCCTCCGCGCCGCCGCCGTTCCTGCCGTCGTTTCCGCTGCTGGCGGCGGTGCCGGAGGCGGGGCAGGGGGCGTTGGTGCACTGGGCGGCCGGGGCCGTGCCGGTCGTCGCCGGGGTGGTGATGGGCCGGACCGTGGCGAAGGGCGCGGCTGCCGGGGAGCGCGGCGGCACGAAGCCGGGCGGCGGACGGGGTGGCGGCTGGTCGCCGTGGCGCGGTGCCGTCGCCGCCGCGCTGGCGGCACTCCTGTGCGCGGCCGTACTCGCGGGCCTCGCCGCCCTGGCGGGCGGCCCGCTCGGGGTCGCCGTACTGGCTCGTTTCGGCCCGGAGTGGTGGCAGGTGGGCGCGGCGGCCCTGTGCTGGCTGACGCTGGTGGCGGTCCCGACGGCGGTGGGGGTGGGGCTGTGGCGCCGCCGCTCACCTCGAGCGGAGGAACCGGCGATCGGCAGACAGCGCGAGGAGCCGGCCAAGGGCGCCAGGGGGGCCGGGAGGCCGCGTCACCGCGGCGGTTGGTTCGCGCGCGGAGGGGCCACCCGGGCCCCCGGGTCCGCCGCACGCACCGGACGGGCCGGACGCGGCGCGGGCGCCGGGGGCACGGGGACCGCAGGGGAAGGCGGGGAAGTGGGAACGGTCTGGGGCGCCGACGGCGCCGGAGTCGCCTGGCCCGCCGAGGGGACCGGGGGCACCGGGGATGCCGGAGCGGCGCGGCGTGCCGGGAGCGCCGGAATCACCGAGGGTGCCGGAGCCGGGTGGGGCGCCGAGGGTGCCATGGGCACCGGCGGCGATGCCGGAGCCGTGCAGCGTGCCGGGAGCGCCGGAGTCGCCTGGCCCGCCGAGGGGACCGGGGATGCCGGAGCGGCGCGGCGTGCCAGGAGTGCCGGAATCACCGAGGGTGCCGTGGGCACCGGCGATGCCGGAGCCGTGCAGCGTGCCGGGAGCGCCGGAGTCGCCTGGCCCGCCGAGGGGGCCGGGGATGCCGGAGCGGCTCGGCGTGCCAGGAGTGCCGGAATCACCGAGGGTGCCGTGGGCACCGGCGATGCCGGAGCCGTGCGGCGTGCCGGGAGCGCCGGAGTCGCCTGGCCCGCCGAGGGTCCCGTGGGCACCGGGGATGCCGGAGCGGCGCGGCGTGCCGGGAGCGCCAGGGGAGCCGGAGCCGCCGAGGGCGACGCCGGAGCCGGAGCCTTCTGGGGCGCCGAGGGGACCGGAGTCGCCGGGGATGCCGGTGCCCTCTGGGGTGCCAACCATGCCAAGAGTGCCGGAATCGCCGGGGGAGCCGGAGCCGCCCGGGCTGCCGAGAACCCCGAGGGCTCTCCAGGCGCCGGGCGCGACACCTCGTCGTCGGACCGGACCGGAACCACGGCGTCCCGCACCCCGGACCTGCCCTACGTCGCCTACGAGCACGACGCCCTCTACGGCCTGCGGGACCAGGACGACGACGCCGGATACCAGCCCTACGACTTCCCGCCGGCCGACCCCGACCGCACCTGACGGGGGCCGGACCGCCGCCTCAGCCCTTCGTCCCCAGCAGCCCCCGCAGCTCCTCCGGCAGGAGCTTCGCGCAGGACTTCTCGGCCTTGTTCGTGAGGGCGTCGTTCGTGCAGGTGTAGTAGTCGCGGTAGACCAGCTGCGCCGTGAAGGACGCGGCGACCAGGGCGATCGCCAGGGACGCCGTGACCAAACCGCTGACCGCGGCGGTCGTCTGGGGACGGCCCGGCTGCTCGGCGGGGGCCGGGGAGTCCGGGTCGGAGCGGCGGGGCTTGGCGCGCAGCGCGCTGATGCCCCAGTAGAGGGCGAGCGCGCCGAGCAGCAGCGCCACGTACGGCCAGCTGAACAGGGCGAAGAAGAAGGCCCACATGCCCGACAGCAGGGCGTAGCGCGCACGGCGCTGGGAGGGGTCCGTCGGGTCCCAGCGGAGGTTCGGGCCGCCGCTCTGAGGGCCTTGGCCCTCGGGGCCGCCGCGGGGGCGCTCGCCGAAGCCGTCGGGGGAGCGGCCGGGCTGCCGGTCGCTCCACTGACTGCCCCACGGCGCACGGTCGCCGTCGTTGCCGTCCTGGGAGTCGTCGCCCGAGGGGCGGCGCGGCTGCCAAGGCCGGTCCGGGGCGCCCTCGGGCGGCGGGGCGAAGGGGTTGTCCTCCTGGGAGCCGCGCCCTCGCCCGTCCCCGCCCGAGCCGTCCGACGGCGCGTCGGGCGGTGAGCTGGGGCGCTCCCGCAGCAGCACGGCGCCGCGCTCCCCTCCCTGTGCCGACGGCGGGGGGAACGTGAGGAGTCGCAGGCTGCGGTCCGGCATCAAGTGAGCGTCTTCCCGTTGGTGAGTGGGGCGGTGTGGAGGAGAGCGGGATCTGGACTGGACGAACAGAGGTCGGTGCGGCGTCGGGACCGGTTCCGTCACCCTCCTGAACGCACCACGCCCGGACGGCGTTCCCGAACCGGCTCCGCCCAGACGCTACCTTCCGGCCACGCCCCCGTCCCGTGGGGGCTGTCCGGTGTGCCGGTATCGTTGCTGACGGTCGGCCGGTTCGTAGGCTTCCCCGTATCCGGGAGCCCGAAGCATTCGTATGAATGTACAAACGCCGCGTCCGGCCGCCCGGACAGAAGCTTCCCCGAGAAAGGCCCCCACCGTGGCCGCCAAGCCCGTGGCCCCGCGCGCCAAGCGCCTCGTCGTGCTGGTCTCCGGATCCGGCACCAATCTGCAGGCGCTCCTCGACGAGATCGCCACCACCGGCGCGCAGGCCTACGGGGCCGAGATCGTGGCCGTCGGCGCCGACCGCGAGGGCATCGAGGGGCTGGCGCGCGCCGAGCGCGCCGGGCTGCCGACCTTCGTCCGCAAGGTCAAGGACTACGGGAGCCGCGAGGAGTGGGACACCGCCCTCGCCGAGGCCGTCGCCGCCTTCGAGCCCGACCTCGTCGTCTCCGCCGGCTTCATGAAGATCGTCGGCAAGGAGTTCCTCGCGCGGTTCGGCGGGCGGTTCGTCAACACGCACCCCGCCCTGCTGCCCAGTTTCCCGGGAGCCCACGGCGTGCGGGACGCGCTCGCGTACGGCGCCAAGGTCACCGGCTGCACCGTCCACTTCGTCGACGACGGCGTCGACACCGGGCCGATCATCGCGCAGGGCGTGGTGGAGATCCGGGACGAGGACGACGAGAGCGCTCTGCACGAGCGCATCAAGGACGTCGAGCGAAGGCTGCTCGTCGAGGTCGTGGGGCGGCTCGCCCGCAACGGCCATCGCATTGAGGGACGAAAGGTAGTTATCCAGTGACCGCCGAGAGCAACAAGCGGCCCCTTCGCCGGGCGCTCGTCAGCGTCTACGACAAGACCGGGCTCGAGGAGCTCGCGCGCGGGCTCCACGAGGCCGGGGTCGAACTCGTCTCCACCGGCTCCACGGCCGCGAAGATCGCCGCTGCCGGCGTCCCCGTCACCAAGGTCGAGGAGCTGACCGGCTTCCCCGAGTGCCTGGACGGCCGCGTCAAGACGCTGCACCCGCGCGTGCACGCGGGCATCCTCGCCGACCTGCGCCTGGACAGCCACCGCGAGCAGCTCGCCGAGCTGGGTGTCGAGCCGTTCGACCTCGTCGTCGTGAACCTCTACCCGTTCCGCGAGACCGTCGCCTCCGGTGCCTCGCCCGACGAGTGCGTCGAGCAGATCGACATCGGCGGTCCCTCGATGGTCCGCGCCGCCGCCAAGAACCACCCCTCCGTCGCGGTCGTCACCAGCCCCGCCCGCTACGCCGACGTGCTCAAGGCCGTCCAGGGCGGCGGCTTCGACCTCGCCACCCGCAAGCGGCTCGCCGCCGAGGCCTTCCAGCACACGGCCGCCTACGACGTGGCCGTCGCCTCCTGGTTCGCCTCCTCCTACGCGCCCGTGGACGAGTCGCGGTTCCCCGACTTCCTCGGCGCCACCTGGGAGCGCGAGCACACCCTGCGCTACGGCGAGAACCCGCACCAGCCGGCGGCCCTCTACGTCTCCGGCACCGGCGGCCTCGCCCAGGCCGAGCAGCTGCACGGCAAGGAGATGTCGTACAACAACTACACGGACACGGACGCCGCCCGCCGTGCCGCGTACGACCACGCCGAGCCGTGTGTCGCGATCATCAAGCACGCCAACCCCTGCGGCATCGCCGTCGGCGCGGACGTCGCCGAGGCGCACCGCAAGGCGCACGCCTGTGACCCGCTGTCGGCGTTCGGCGGCGTGATCGCGGTCAACCGCCCGGTCAGCAAGGAGATGGCGGAGCAGGTCGCGGAGATCTTCACCGAGGTCATCGTCGCGCCCGGCTACGAGGACGGGGCCCTGGAGGCCCTCACCAAGAAGAAGAACATCCGCGTGCTGCGCTGCGCCGACGGCCCCTCCGCCCCGGTCGAGGTCAAGCCGATCGACGGCGGCGCGCTGCTCCAGGTCACCGACCGCCTCCAGGCCGACGGCGACGACCCGGCCAACTGGACGCTGGCGACCGGCGAGGCGCTGAGCGCCGCGGAGCTGGCCGAGCTGGCGTTCGCCTGGAAGGCCTGCCGCGCGGTGAAGTCCAACGCGATCCTGCTCGCCAAGGACGGTGCCTCGGTGGGCGTCGGTATGGGGCAGGTCAACCGGGTGGACTCCTGCAAGCTCGCGGTGGAGCGGGCCGGCGAGGAGCGGGCCCGGGGCTCGTACGTCGCCTCCGACGCGTTCTTCCCGTTCCCCGACAACATCGACGTCCTGGGCGCCGCGGGCGTCAAGGCCATCGTGCAGCCCGGCGGTTCGGTCCGTGACGAGCTGGTCGTGGAGGCCGCGCAGAAGGCCGGCGTCACGATGTACTTCACGGGGACGCGGCACTTCTTCCACTGAGCCCGATGACGGAGCGGGCCGTCGGAACCCCGCCGGCCCGCTCCGGCCATGTCAGGCGTCGACCTCGTACCGCCCGGTCTCCAGGAAGTACCGCAGCTCCTCCGGAGTGCCGTCGATGGCGTCCTCGGCGGCCGCGCGCAGTGCCGGACTGATCTTCGGATCGGCCAGGATGCGGGCGATGGCGACGCGGTCGTCCTCGGCCTGGGCGAGTCGGTAGCCGGTCTCGAGGAAGGCGCGCAGGGCTTCCGGGGTGTTGGTGTCGAGGGCCTTGCCGGCTTCTCGTTTGACGCCCCGTCCGGAGTCCGGGTCGCCGATGATGCGGGCGATGGCGACGCGGTCGTCCTCGGCCTGGGCGAGTCGGTAGCCCGTCTTGAGGAAGGCGCGCATGTCCTCCACGGTGCCGTCGAGGGCCTTGTTCGCCTCCCTCGTGACGCCCCGTCCGCTGTCCTCGTCGGCCATGATGCGCAGGATCGCCATCCGGAGCTCTTCCTCCGACATCTCGTCCACCGGCGTGCCGTCCGCCGGCGCCGCGGCCGTCACGGCGGCTGCCGCAGGAGCCGGGCCGGCGGCCACGGCCGGGGTGGCGAGCAGGAGGACAGGGGTCAGGGCGGCGGCGAGGGCCAGGGCACCGCGGGTGCGTCTCATACGTGAACCTGCTTTCGAAGCAGAGGAGTTCGGAGCAGCCATCCTCACATCCCCCGACGCGCGGAGCAGAGTGTCTCCGGGCGCTACCTGACAACTCCCAGGGTCACTTCTTCCCCGGCGGGCTGTACTCCTTGAGGTAGTGCGCGACGCGGTCGGCGTAGGCACGGGTGTCCGGGGGAACGCCGCCCGCGTCGTTCACCGTCTTGTACGACGTCCGGTACGAGGCGGCGACCAGTACTCGCCTCTCGCCGCGCAGTTCGGGCTCCAGGCGCGGGGCGATCCAGCACAGGTAGCGGCCCATCGCCGGGATGGACTCGGCGGGCGGGAACGGGGGTTGGGGGACGGCCTCGCCGGGGGTGCCGTCCTCGTTCATCCACCAGCGCAGCACGCGCGGGGTCCAGCGGGCGATGCCGTACTCGTCGTTGGCGGGGTCGGAGAGATCCGGGTCGAAGTCGCTCTCCACCTTCAGCATGGCGGCGATCAGGACCGGGGTGACGTCCCTCTGGTCGCAGTCGTGCGCCGTCTCCACGATCAGCAGCCGGTAGGCGGGCGGGATGCCCCGGTCGGTGCGCAGGTCGGAGGCGCCGTACGTGGCGGCCGAGACGTTCGCGGTGGCGCCGGAGCCACGGCCGCCGGGGCCGCCGTCGGCCCAGACACCGACGCCGTACGCAAGGGCGGCGAGGGAGCCGGCGGCCACCGCCGCCGCGACGGACGTACGGAGCACCCGACGGCGGGCCGGACGCGGCCGGGGCAGCCGGAAGGGACGGTGGGAGGTCCCGGCGGCAGCCGCCCGGGCGCGGCGCAGCAGCGCCTCGCCGGTGATGCGGTCCCGGTGCGACCGGGTCAGACAGGCGCGTACGATCTCCCGCCAGTCGTCGGCCAGTTCGGGCGACAGGCGCAGCTCGTCGGTACCGCGGGCGTAGGCCGCCGCCGCGTCGCGGCGGGCTGTCGGGGTGGCGCCGGGCAGCGGGAAGGAGCCGGTGAGGACGAGGTGGGCGAGGACTCCGAAGGCCCACACGTCGGCCGACGGGCGGATCCGGCGGCCCCGTTCGCCGATCTCGGTCCACAGCAGCTCGGGCGGCGTGTAGTCGGGCGTGGAGAAGGCCGGGGTGTAGGCGTGGGTGCCCTCCAGCTCGGCCGCCATGTTGAAGTCGGCCAGCCGGACCGAACCGTCCTCCATCAGCAGCACGTTGGCCGGCTTCAGGTCGCCGTGCACCCAGCCGGCGTCGTGCAACTGGGCCAGCCCCTCGCAGATCTGCGCGAGCAGAGCGGGACCCGCCTCGGGCCGGGGCACCGCCGTGAGCAGGGCGGACAGGGAGCCCTTGGCCCGCTCCAGGACGAGGACGGTGGCGCCGTCCAGCTCCGGGCGGCCCGGGTCGTCGACGGTGAGCGTCTCGTACATCCGCACCAGCCGCGGGTGTTTCAGCCGCCGGTACAGCGCGACCTCCCGCTCGATCAGCTCGCGCAGGTGGGTGAGCCGGCGGGGCGTGGCCGTACCGGTGGGCAGGAACTTCAGGGCGGCGGTCCGGGGCAGCTCCGCGCTCTCACCGACGCGCCGGGCCGCGTACACACTGCCGAAGGCGCCGGTCGCGATCGGCTCGCGCACCTCCCAGACGCCGACCCGGTACCCCTTGGGCACCGGCACGGCGTAGGGCTCGTTCACCGCGTCACCCGGCCCGACGGGGCGGCCAGGACGACCAGGTCGTCCTCCCGGACCAGGTCGAAGCGGAGCGCCAGGGAGACCAGGGACTCCTTCTTGCCGTTGAGCCGCGGGCCCGTGTCCGCGCTCTCCGGGCCCGGTTTGAGGCGCAGCTTCACGGCGAGGTAGTCGATGTTCCACTGCACGGCCGTGCGGGACGCGGCGGGCCAGATGGGGCGCAGGCGCTCGGCGACCTGGTCGACGGTGGGCAGCGGGGCGTGCGGGGCGCCGCGCAGGCGCGGTTCGCACAGGGCCGCCAGGACCGCGAAGTAGCGCTTGGAGCGGTCGACCGAGAAGGCCGGCGCGGTCGTGGCGCCGTCGAGGCCGCCCGTGCCGCTGAGGTAGTCGTGGCGCGGCGCCCACACCTCCAGCGTCAGCAGATCGCCGGCGGCGGGCAGCACGATCCGCGAGAACTCGAAGGGGATCGGCGCGTCCAGCCGCCCCGGCGCCACTTTGACGTGTTCGCCCGCGCCCTCCGGGTTCTCCACCACGTAGGTCTGTTCGCGGCTGAGGTTGCTCAGGATCCAGAAGGCGCCCTGCGCGGTGATCTCACCGGCCCGGCGGGAGACCCCGTCGTGGGCGATGGGCAGGTCGTTGTCGTGCGCGGACCGGCCGAAGGTGAGGCGTTCGCCGGGCGCGAGTCTGCGCTGGGTGCGGTTTCGCTCGTCCTCCGTGGTCGGCGGAGGTACCACGATGATGCTGAACAAGGTGCTCTCCCCGTGCCTGCACAGCTACCACCGTCAGACTAGGGCGACGCACCAGGGCCGTGTCCCCCTCGTACGGGTGAGACACGGCCCTTGGGTGTGATTGGCGTGAACTGGTCCGCTCGCCGGGGACGGTTCAGTAACGGGGGCGGTTGAACCAGGCCTTGCCGTTGGCGTTGCCGACGAACACCGCGACCAGGACGGCCAGGATGGTGTGCACCAGGCCCATGATGACGAACGGGTAGATGCCGAGAACGGCCGTGATGATGGCGAAGACCAGGATGGTGATCCGGGCGCCGTTGCCGCCGTTCTTGAACTTCGTGGCCAGGACGGCGGCGAACACCAGCCAGGCCAGGCCGAACACCACGTAGCCCCAGATCAGGCCGGTCGACTGGCCGACCAGGTCCTGGAAGGCGGTGTTGTCCTGGAGGGACTCGTCGTCCTTCGCGGCGTTGATGGCGGCGGCGGCGAAGGCGAGGAGCGCCACGGCGACGACCTGCAGGCCGACGATCACCCACACCATCACGCGGGCGGCGCTCACCGAGCCCGGCATCGTGGTCGGCGCGGCGGGGCCGGCGCCGTAGGGGGAGACCGGAGGGGCCTGCGGGTAGCCGTAGCCGGGGGCCTGGCCCTGCTGCTGCGGGTAGCCGTAGCCCGGCTGCTGCGGCTGCTGCCCCTGGGGAGCGCCGTAGGGGTTGTTCGGGTCGCCGTAGCTCATGGCTGACTTTCCTCCGTTGGTGTTTCGAGTGCGGGGACGACGCGGGTCATCCGCACGGAGGAGAAGTACTTCGTATTGCGACCGTCCCCCCGTTGAACTGCCCGCGGCACTTGTCATGTCATCGTTCTGCACCGGTGACGGGCTTGTCCAGCCGCATTCCCGATGTGTTGTGCAAGTGCAACATCACTGATCATGGGCGGATACGGGAGGAGCGGCCCCCGGTGCCCGGATTGTGGCCGGATTGGAACCGTGGGCGGGTCATCCGCGAGGATGGGGTCATGACCGCCCAGATTCTCGATGGCAAGGCCACCGCAGCCGCGATCAAGTCCGATCTGACCGCCCGCGTGGCGGCGCTGAAGGAGAAGGGCGTCACGCCCGGCCTCGGCACGATCCTGGTCGGGGACGACCCCGGCAGCCAGAAGTACGTCGCCGGCAAGCACCGTGACTGTGCGCAGGTCGGTATCGCCTCGATCCAGCGCGAGCTGCCCGCGACGGCGACGCAGGAGGAGATCGAGGCCGCCGTCCGCGAACTGAACGAGGACCCGGCCTGCACCGGGTACATCGTGCAACTGCCGCTCCCCAAGGGCATCGACGAGAACCGCATCCTCGAACTGATGGACCCGGACAAGGACGCGGACGGACTCCACCCGATGAACCTCGGCCGCCTGGTCCTGAACGAGCCGGCCCCGCTGCCCTGCACCCCGAACGGCGTGCTGACCCTGCTGCGCCGCTACGGCGTGGAGATCAAGGGCGCGGAGGTCGTGGTGGTCGGCCGGGGCGTGACCATCGGCCGGCCGATGCCGCTGCTGCTGACGCGGCGCAGCGAGAACGCGACGGTGACCCAGTGCCACACCGGCACGCGTGATCTGTCGGCGCACCTCAAGCGCGCGGACATCATCGTCGCCGCGGCCGGTTCCGCTCATCTGATCCGCGCCGAGGACGTCAAGCCGGGCGCGGCCGTCCTGGACGTCGGCGTCTCCCGCAGCGCCGAGGGCAAGATCGTGGGCGACGTCCACCCCGACGTGGCCGAGGTCGCCGGCTTCATCTCCCCGAACCCTGGCGGAGTCGGCCCGATGACCCGCGCCCAGCTGCTCGTCAACGTGGTCGAGGCGGCGGAGCGCAGTGTCGGCTGAGCGGAGCGCGCGCAGCGCGGCGGCGGGCGGCGGGAGCGTGGAAGGCACCCGGGCCGGGCGGAGCGGCCTGAGCACGGAGGGCGCTCCGGGCGGCCCGAGCGCCTCGGACGAGCCGGATGCGCAGGCCGGCCCGAGCGCCCCGGCCGAACGAGCCGAGTCGGATGAAGGGGACGAACCGGAAGACGGTGAGGACGACCTCACCGTCCGGGACCCGGTCAGCGCGCCCGACGCCGAGGGGCGGCCGCGGCGGGTGACCCGGCGGTTTCCGCTGTTCACCAGGGACACCGCGCGACCCGAGGGCGGTGGCCGGGCCGTGTCCGGGGACGCGCCCGCGCCGGTGCGGCAGTGGCCCGTGCTCGCCGTGCTGGGGCTCGTGGGACTCGGGCTGCTGGTGACCGCCTTCGACCAGTTCCGCATCGGGACGCTGCTGATCGGCGCCGCCCTGCTGGGCGCTGGGGTGATGCGCTGGCTGCTGCCGGACGTCGGCATGCTCGCCGTCCGCTCCCGCTTCACGGACATCGTCACGTACGGCGTGCTGGGCTTGACGATCGTCCTGCTGGCGCTGATGGCGCAGCCGAAACCGTGGCTGCAGCTCCCGTTCCTCAAGGACACGCTGCACTTCACGGTCACCAGCGAATGACCCGACGGCGGTCCGTCCTCTCCCCCGAGGAAGGACGGGCCGCCGCCGCGCACCAACCTTCCTGCACGGCGAACGGCCTGTTCAACGGCTGTCAGAACGCTGTGGCACGGAAGTGACGGTTCCGGTACTTCCTCTGGCGGATTCCGCACGAAGTGGTGCGACAACGGGGTTGGCGTGGACAATCGGGACGGTCCAGGGTGTATCGCGCGCGGTCTGCACGCTTCTGTGCGCCCCCAGTCGGGGAACTGAGATCCTGAGTGTGCGCATCCCTGTGGGTAACCACACGGGGGACTCGGCCAAGGCCGCCAACGCGCGGGGCGAACAGCGCGGGAAATATCAGCACGACCGGGGGGAAGAGGGGGAAGCAATGCCTCGTTGGAAGGCCTTGCCGGATGAGCTCGATCCACAGATCAGGGAGTTCACCAGCCAGCTGCGCAGACTCGTGGACCGCAGTGGTCTGAGCATCGCGTCGGTGGCGGACCGCACGGGCTACAGCAAGACGTCCTGGGAGCGATATCTGAACGGCCGGCTGCTCGCGCCCAAGGGCGCGATCGTGGCGCTGGCCGAGGTGACCGGGACCAATCCGCTGCACCTGACCACCATGTGGGAGCTCGCCGAGCGCGCCTGGAGCCGCTCGGAGATGCGGCACGACATGACGATGGAGGCCATCCGGATCTCCCAGGCGCGCGCCGCGCTCGGGGAGTTCGGCGGGCAGGACTTCGGCGACCCGTCGGCCGGCTCCAAGACCGGCGGTACGAGGGCCTCCGGCGGCAAGTCCGCTTCGGGCGAGTCGGCGTCCGGGGGGGACGACAAGCCCGCCCGCAGGAGCGGCAGTGCCACGGTCACGCCGGGTATCGCGGGGCCGGCCGGAGTGGCCCCGACCGTGCCGCCGCAGCCGACGGCGCCCGAGGTCCAGGACTCCTCCACCAGCGGTGGTGTGCGGGAGGAGGGCGGCCGGGGCGGTGCGAGCGGGGTCAACTCGTGGGGCATCGCCGGGTACCAGGGGCCGTCGCCGTCGGGCGGACGCTCCGCCGGCACCGGTGCCGGCGCGGGCAGTGGCATCGGGTCCCGGCCCGGTGCGGGGGGCGGCACTTCCGCAGGGGCGCCCGACGGGCCCGCGCGGACGCCGGGTGCGGGCGCGGGCTCGCAGCACCGGCCGCCGCAGGGCGCCGCGCCGGGCGGTACGAAGGGCCCCGGCGGGGGCAAGCGGCGGACCGTGACGTTCCTCGCGGGTGTCGTGGGCGTGCTCGTGGTGATCGCCGGCGCGTTCTATCTCACCGGTGGCGGTGGCGACGACGAGGCCAAGGGCGGTGCCAAGTCGCCCAAGCCGAGCGCCACCACGAACCCGGAGCTGCCGCCCGGTGTGAAGTGCAGCGGCGACAGCTGCACCGGCAAGGACGCGGAGAGCATGGGGTGCAGTGGTGACCTGGTGACCACGGCACAGACCGCGACCGTCGGCACCACCGTCGTGGAGGTCCGCTACAGCGAGACCTGCAAGGCTGCCTGGGGCCGTGTCACCCAGGCGACCCAGGGCGACGAGGTCCAGATCAGCGCGGGCAAGGCGAAGCAGACCGGCAGCATCACCGTCGCCGGCGACGCGATCGCGTACACCCCGATGGTGGCGGTGAAGAACGCCGCCGACGCCAAGGCCTGCGCGACCTTGGCGTCGGGGCAGCAGGGCTGCACGGAGTAGGCCGCCGGGCGGCGTGGCGGACGGCTGGGGTCGGCCGGTGGGGAGCGTTCGCGCAGTTCCTGGCGTCCCTTTCAGGGGCTCGATGGGGTTTGTCGGGGTGCGCGTCGCGGGCGGCGGGTGCGGGGCGGTGGGGGTTGTTCGCGCAGTTCCCCGCGCCCCTGGAGGGCGCTGCCGACAGGTCCCTTCCAGGGGCGCGGGGAACTGCGCGACCAGCCACGATGGTGCCGCGGTCGGCCTGGTGTCCGGCTCTGGTGGACCGGGCCGAAAGAATTCCGGAGACGGAGGCATGGCCGGGGGAATCGGGGGCACGCGAACCGTACCCCCACGGGAGTCCGGCAGAGTCGGTTCCCCCCGGCGGCCGCCCCAGTCCACCTCTCCCGGACGGGCGGCCGCCTTTTGCGTGGGCTCCGGGAGGGTTGTGGGGTGGGCCACACCGACCCGGCCGTGCGAGATACCGGATGCGCGATAGCCTGACCGCTGGTGGATCTCTTGATACCAAGAGATCGATCAGACGTCCGGGGCAGGGACCGCCCCACCGCCAGCTGTCATACGGAGAACGCCATGACCCGCACTCCCGTGAACGTCACCGTCACCGGCGCGGCCGGCCAGATCGGTTACGCCCTGCTCTTCCGCATCGCCTCCGGTCAGCTCCTCGGCCCGGACGTGCCGGTCAAGCTGCGCCTCCTGGAGATCACCCCGGCGCTCAAGGCCGCCGAGGGCACCGCCATGGAGCTTGACGACTGCGCGTTCCCGCTCCTCCAGGGCATCGAGATCTCGGACGACCCGAACGTCGCCTTCGACGGCGCCAACGTCGCGCTGCTCGTCGGCGCCCGCCCCCGTACCAAGGGCATGGAGCGCGGTGACCTCCTGGAGGCCAACGGCGGCATCTTCAAGCCGCAGGGCCAGGCCATCAACGCCCACGCCGCGGACGACATCAAGGTCCTGGTCGTCGGCAACCCGGCCAACACCAACGCCCTGATCGCCCAGGCCGCCGCGCCGGACGTACCGGCCGAGCGCTTCACCGCGATGACCCGCCTCGACCACAACCGCGCGCTGACCCAGCTCGCGAAGAAGACGGGCTCGACGGTCGCCGACATCAAGCGTCTGACGATCTGGGGCAACCACTCCGCCACCCAGTACCCGGACATCTTCCACGCCACGGTCGCCGGCAAGAACGCCGCCGAGGTCGTGAACGACGAGAAGTGGCTGGCCGAGGACTTCATCCCGACCGTCGCCAAGCGCGGCGCCGCCATCATCGAGGCCCGTGGCGCCTCGTCGGCCGCCTCCGCCGCGAACGCCGCCATCGACCACGTCTACTCGTGGGTCAACGGCACCGCCGACGGCGACTGGGTCTCCATGGGCATCCCGTCGGACGGTTCGTACGGCGTGCCGGAGGGTCTCATCTCCTCCTTCCCCGTCACCACCAAGGACGGCAAGTACGACATCGTCCAGGGCCTGGACATCAACGAGTTCTCCCGCGCCCGGATCGACGCCTCCGTCAAGGAGCTCGAGGAGGAGCGCGAGGCGGTCCGCGGCCTCGGCCTCATCTGACCCGAGCCGCATCCCACGTGCGCTCACCCACCGATCCCCGGGCCGCCGTAGCGGCCCGGGGATCGGTGCGTCGGCACTCTTGACATTCCGCTTCTGTGCCGCGCCGCGGTCCCCTATGCTGATGGCCCTTCAGTTGGATTGTCACAGAAGGTTCTTTCGCGCACAGGGGGAGTGGCGTGAGCACCGCACACGTGCCGCAGCAACCAGAACAGACGCAGCCGGGGACTCCTCCGGAGCCCCCACCCACTCCGCCCCACGCGAGCGAGGCCACCCGGCTGCTGTGTGCGGGCACCTACCTGGATTCCGGTTACCGCGACCGCGTCATCGAGGAGCTGTACCTCAACGAGCAGCGGATCGCGGCGCCCTCGCTCGGCTACGACGCGGCTCGCGTCCTCGCTCACGCGCTGCGCGCCCGGCGGCAGGAACTGCTCTGGTCCGCCGCCGTCATCGGGCTGTGGGTGGTGGGGATTCCGCTCAGCGGCGGGCTGCTGGCCGGCTTCCTGTGGCCCAGCGTGCTGCTCGCGCTGGCGCCCTGGATCAGGGGCCGCGGGAACCAGCCGCCCCTGTACCGGCGGATCGCCGCCTTCCTGTTCCGCTGGTGGGGCCGACTCGTCTTCGCGGCGCTGTCGGTCCTCATGGTCGTCGTCGCGTTCGGAGGCGGCTCGGACGACGACTCCCCGTACGGGTCCTCGTACGGCTCGTACGACCCCTACGGCTCCGGCGGCTCCGACACGCCGGACTTCACCGACCTCGTGGTCCCGAGCACCGACGGTGCCGACCTGGTCGAGGCGTGGCAGGCCTGGTTCGGGATCGGTGTGCTCGTGCTCATCGCGCTGTGCGTCGCCGCCCAGCGCAACCAGTTCGCCCGCGCGCTGGCCGCCGAGCTCTCCCGGGCCCGCTTCCCGGATGCCGCCGGCGACCCCGCGGAGAACGCCGAGGGCGAGCGCTTCAAGCGGCTGATGCGGCGGATCCGGCTGGAACAGCACGCGCCGCTGGTCATGTACAACGAGGCGAATCCGTTCCGCGGAGCGGGAGCGGCGTACGACACCTGGGTGCTCGCCGTCGAACTCCGGCCCGATCAGGCCAAGGAGCAGCACCCCCTCAGCAACCGGGTGATCCTGAACCGGATCCTGCCGCTGCTCGAACAACTGCGTACGCCCTCGGAACACGCCGGGGCCGCGGTACGCGACCGGCTGCGCCGGCTGGAGATCGACGAGTGTGTCTTCCTGCCCGCCGAAGGCCTTCACCAGCGTGACCAGGCTCCCTACAGTCCGCAGGACTTCGAGCAGCACCGGGCGCGCGCGGTGGAGGAGGGCGCCGAGAAGCGGCGCCACTTCCTGCGCATCCGGGTCGGCGGCTGGGAGGAGGAACTGGTCGTCACGGTCTTCGTGCGCATCCACACGCAGGGCCGCATGCTCATGCTGGAGATCGCCCCGCATGTGCTGACCCCGGTACGCGCGGACTTCAAGGACGCCGACCGCGCCTCCCACCGGTTCCGCAACAACAACGTGGTCGGCAAGGCGGCCGGGGCCGTCGTGCTGGTGCCCCGCTCCGCGGGCAGTGCCCTGGCCACACTCGGCCGGGGCCTGGTGTACGGCTGGCGGCTGCTGACCGGCGGTTACGCGGGAGCGCTGCCCGACGGGCCCGCCGTCTCCGTCCGGGAACTGGCCTCGGTGGCCGAGGGGTCCACTTTCCAGGAGATGGACGTAGCCCGCTACCTGCGCAGCGTCCAGGACCGCATCGCGAACGGCGTGCGGCTGGCCCTGGCCGAAGCCGGTTACCAGACCGGCGAGTTCGTGCAGAAGATCGTGAACATCAGCAACGGCGCCGTGCACATCGGGCGCGCGGACAACTCCTCCTTCGCGTTCGGCGAGCACGGCAGCGCCACCACCACGAACAGCGGCCCGGCGCCGCAGAAGGGATCCGACTAGCGATGGCATCCGACGAACCGTCCGTCAGCATCAACCGGGCGGACAACTCCGCTTTCGCGTTCGGCCGGCACGGCAACGCCACCACCAACAACGTCGTCCAGGGGTCGCGCGACGAGTCCGCCGAGGAACTGCTGCAGGCGGTACGCGAGGTGCGGGGCGACCTGCAGCGGATGCGGGAGAGCGAGCAGCGCGCGCGACTGGACGAGGCCCTCGCGGAGACCGAGGACGAGATCAACCGCACCGGTTCGGCCGGTGCGGGCCGTCTGCAGCGGCTGCGGGAGGTGCTCGGGGACACCGAGACCGTCCTGTCGGCGTTCGCGTCGGCCGGAGCCCTGGCCGTTCTGCTGGGGATGTGACGTACGGGAGGAGAGGGACGCGATGAGCGGGGGACAGCGGTACTGGAACGAGGAGACCCAGCGCTGGGTGGACGGCACCGAAGGGGCGGCCCCGGCCACCCCGCCGCCCCCACCCCGCCCGGATGCCGCGCCGCCCGCGCAGCCCGGGCCGGGCGCGCCGGGTGACGATCGGCCGGAGGGTGTCACACCCCCGGATCCGCACCGGACGAGTCCCGGCATACCGGGCCCGCACCAGCCGGGCCTCGACCAGTCGAGCCCCGGGCAGCCTGGCTTCGGGCAATCGGGGGTCGACCAGCCTGGCCTCGGGCAGCCAGGTCCCGACCAGTCGGGCCCGCACCAGCCGGGCCTCGACCAGCCGCGCCTCGGGCAGCCAGGTCCCGAGCAGTCGGGCCCGCACCAGCCGGGCCTCGACCAGCCTGGCCTCGGGCAGCCGGGCCTCGACCAGCCTGGCCTCGGGCAGCCGGGCCTCGACCAGCCTGGCCTCGGGCAGCCAGGTCCCGACCAGTCGGGCCTCGGGCAGCCGAGCCCCGGGCAGCCCGGCCCGCCGTGGCCGGTCGCCGGCGCCTGGTCCGTTCCCGAGCCGCCGCAGGCGCCGCCGCACGCCGGTTTCCGGCCGCTCCAGGGCCCGACGGTGCCCGTCCCGGTCGCCACCCGCGGACCTGGCCGCCGGCTGGTGTGGTCCGTGCTGGGCGGCGCCGCCGCGGTCGGTGTCGCCGCAGCCCTGGTGCTGACGTCCCTGGCCGGAGGTGACGACGGCGGGGACGACCGCGCCGACGGCAACGCCCCGAGCGTGCCCTCCACGGCCGAACCCTCCACGGCCGAGCCCTCGACGTTGGCCACCGAGGGCGCTGAGCCGTCCGCCGACGAGACCGCCTCGCCGTCCTCCCCGGCCACCGAGCCCCCCGCCGGCTACGAGCTCTACGACGACGCCGAGGGCTTCGCCATCGCCCGGCCCGCGGGCTGGACGCGCTCCTCGGTGGCCTCCCAGCACGGCATGGACGTCGTCAGCTACCGCAGCTCCGACGGCGAACGGCGGATGCAGGTGTTCGAGGTGGCGGAAGCCACCCCCGACGAGTCCTTCGAGCTGTTCCTCTCCGACCGGACCCCGAAGGCCGACGGCTTCCAGCGGCTCACCCTGGAGAACCTGGACGACGGTGACTTCACCGGCACGCGGCTCGAATACCTCGCCGACTCCCTCAAGGGCGCGCCGGACGTCGGCACCTGGCACGTCGTGGACGAGCGGTTCCTGGCCGCGGACGGCAAGGTGTACGCGATCGCCGCCTACGGTCCCGACGCCGACGGCCGCGACGACGAGCGCGAGCTGTTGCGGACCGCGCTCGGCCACTTCTGCCCGCCCCGCACGACCTGCGGGAACACCGGCTCCGACTGAGCCTTCGCCGCACCGTCCGCCCCATCTTTCCTGGGTGTTTCGCCCCTGTTTGCCCCCATCTTCAGTGACACAGCGCACTTTCGGCCATGGATCGTGCATGCATCCGGAGGGTGGGGGCAGGCGCACTCGGTCTCTTAGTGACACGTGTGTGACACAAGGGCGCTGATCAGGAACGGAAGGCGAAAGCGGTCATGGCGGAAAGCAACGTACTTCAGGCGCGAAGCACCATCCACGCGGGAGGGGAGTGGCGTGCCGCCGTCTCCGGTGCCACCCGCGAGATCCTCGACCCCGCGGACGCCCTTCCGTTCGCCGTTGTCGCGGAGGGTGACGAGAAAGACACCGACCTGGCGATCGCCGCCGCCCGGCGCGCCTTCGACGAGGGCGACTGGCCCCGCACGCCCGTCGCCGAGCGCGCCGCGCTGCTGAGGCGCGTCGCCGACCTGCTGGTGCGCGACCGCGAGGAGCTGGGGCGGCTGGAGGCCCAGGACGCGGGCAAGACCGTCGAGGAGGGCCGCGTCGACATCGACTGCGTCGCCGACGCCTTCCGCTACTTCGCCGACCTGGTCGCGGGCGAGGCCCCCGGCCGGGTCGTGGACGCGGGCTCGCCCGACATCCACAGCGTCGTCGTGCACGAGCCCATCGGCGTCTGCGCGATGATCACGCCCTGGAACTACCCGCTGCTGCAGGCCAGCTGGAAGATCGCCCCGGCGCTCGCGGCGGGCAACACCTTCGTCATCAAGCCGAGCGAGATCACGCCGATGACGACCATCGCGGTCATCGAGCTGCTGGTCGAGGCCGGGCTGCCCGCCGGCGTCGCCAACATCGTCACCGGGCCCGGCCACTCGGTCGGCGCGCGCCTGTCCGAGCACCCCGATGTCGACCTGGTCTCCTTCACCGGCGGTCTGGTCAGCGGCACCAAGGTCGCCCAGGCCGCCGCGCCCGGCGTCAAGAAGGTCGCCCTCGAACTCGGCGGCAAGAACCCCAACGTGGTCTTCGCCGACGCCTGCGCCACCGAGGAGGGCTTCGACACCGCCGTCGACCAGGCCCTCAACGCCGCCTTCATCCACAGCGGCCAGGTCTGCTCGGCCGGCGCCCGCCTCATCATCGAGGAGTCGGTCCGGGACCGCTTCGTCGCCGAACTCGCCCGCCGCGCCGGGAAGATCCGGCTCGGCCGCGGCACCGAGGACGGCGTCGAGTGCGGCCCGCTCGTCTCCGAGCAGCAGCGCGCCAAGGTCGAGATGTACGTCGAGTCCGCCCTCAAGGAGGGCGCGGTGCTGCGCTCCGGCGGCAAGCGCCCCGAGCCGTCCCCGCAGCGCCCCGAGAACGGCTACTTCTACGAGCCGACCGTCCTCGACCACTGCCACCGCGAGATGCGGGTCATCCGGGAGGAGGTCTTCGGACCGGTCCTCACCGTCGAGACCTTCCGCACCGAGGACGAGGCCGTGACCCTCGCCAACGACACCGAGTACGGCCTCGCGGGCGGCGTCTGGACCTCTGACGCGGGCCGCGCCCGGCGGGTGGCCGGCCGGCTGCGGCACGGCACGATCTGGATCAACGACTTCCACCCCTACCTGCCGCAGGCGGAGTGGGGCGGCTTCGGCAAGAGCGGAGTGGGCCGGGAGCTCGGCCCGGCCGGACTCGCCGAGTACCGAGAGACCAAGCACGTCTACCAGAACCTCGCCCCGAAGCCGGTGCGCTGGTTCGCGGGCTGACCTCCCTCACCCTTCGAGCCCGACCTCTTCGTCCCCGCTGGTTCATCCCCTCTGGAGCAAGTACGCCATGTCCCACACCAGTCACGAGTACGACTATGTCGTGATAGGCGGCGGAACCGCAGGTTCCGTCATTGCCTCCCGTCTGACCGAGAACCCCGACGTCACCGTCGCCGTCATCGAGGGCGGCCCCAGCGACGTCGGCCGCGACGACGTGCTGACCCTGCGCCGCTGGATGGGCCTGCTGGGCGGCGAGCTCGACTACGACTACCCGACCACCGAGCAGCCACGCGGAAACTCGCATATCCGGCACAGCCGCGCCCGGGTCCTCGGCGGCTGCTCCTCGCACAACACCCTGATCGCCTTCAAGCCGCTGCCGGCCGACTGGGACGAGTGGGAGGCCGCCGGCGCCAAGGGCTGGGGCGCGGTGCAGATGGAGGCGTACTTCGCGCGCCTGCTCAACAACGTCGTCCCGGTCGACGAGAAGGACCGGAACGCCATCGCCCGCGACTTCGTCGACGCGGCCCAGGAAGCCCTGGGCGTGCCGCGCGTGGAGGGCTTCAACAAGAAGCCGTTCACCGAGGGCGTCGGCTTCTTCGACCTCGCCTACCACCCCGAGAACAACAAGCGCTCCTCGGCGTCGGTGGCGTACCTCCACCCGGTGATGGACGAGCGTCCCAACCTGACGATCATGCTGGAGACCTGGGCGTACAAGCTGCAGCTCGACGGCAACCGCGCCGAGGGCGTCCACGTGCGCACCAAGGACGGCGAGGAGATCCTCGTCAAGGCCCGGGGCGAGGTCCTGCTCTGCGCCGGCGCGGTCGACTCGCCCCGGCTGCTGATGCACTCCGGCATCGGCCCGAAGGCGGACCTGGAGAAGCTCGGCATACCCGTCACGCACGACCTGCCGGGCATCGGCGAGAACCTGCTCGACCACCCCGAGTCGGTCATCGTGTGGGAGACCAACGGCCCCATCCCGGAGAACTCCGCGATGGACTCCGACGCGGGCCTCTTCGTGCGACGCGACCCCGAACAGCCGTACCCCGACCTGATGTTCCACTTCTACCAGATCCCCTTCACGGACAACCCGGAGCGCCTCGGCTACCAGCGGCCGGAGTTCGGCGTCTCGATGACCCCGAACATCCCCAAGCCCAAGAGCCGCGGCCGGCTCTACCTGACCAGCGCCGACCCCGAGGTCAAGCCGGCCCTGGACTTCCGCTACTTCACCGACGAGGACGACTACGACGGTCAGACCCTCGTCGACGGCATCAAGATCGCCCGTGAGATCGCGAAGACCGAGCCGCTGGCCGGCTGGCTCAAGCGCGAGGTGGCGCCCGGCCCGCACGTGACCGACGACGCGGAGATCAGCGAGTACGCCCGCAAGGTCGCGCACACCGTCTACCACCCCGCGGGCACCTGCAAGATGGGCGACCCCGACGACCGGCTCGCGGTCGTCGACCCCGAGTTGCGCGTCCGCGGGCTTGAGGGCATCCGCATCGCGGACGCCTCCGTGTTCCCCACCATGACCACCGTGAACCCGATGATCGGCGTGCTCATGGTCGGGGAGAAGGCCGCCGAGCTGATCGGTGGTGGTGACCGGTGACCGAGATACCGACCCTCGAACCCCCCACAGAGGAGCAGAGCATGGACACCACCCCCGTCTTCTCGGTGGAGGGCCTGTGGAAGGTGTTCGGCCCCAAGGCCGAGCGCGTCCCCGCCGACCCCGAGCTGACCGCCCTCGACCCCGCCGAGCTGCGCTCCCGCACCGGCTGCACGGCCGCCGTCCGCGACGTCAGCTTCGATGTCCGCAAGGGCGAGGTCTTCGTCGTCATGGGCCTGTCCGGCTCCGGCAAGTCCACGCTGGTGCGCTGTCTGACCCGGCTGATCGAGCCGACGGCCGGCACCATCGCCATCGACGGCGAGGACGTCCGCGCCATGGACCGCTCCCGGCTGCGCGAACTGCGCCGCCACCGCGCCGCCATGGTCTTCCAGCACTTCGGCCTGCTGCCGCACCGCACCGTCCTCGACAACGTCGCCTACGGCCTGGAGATCCAGGGCATGGGCAAGGCCGAGCGGCGGGAGCGCGCCGCCGAGGTCGTCGCCAAGGTCGGCCTGGAGGGCATGGAACACCGCCGCCCCAGCCAGCTCTCCGGCGGCCAGCGGCAGCGCGTCGGCCTGGCCCGCGCGCTCGCCGTCGACCCCGCGGTCCTGCTCTTCGACGAGCCGTTCAGCGCCCTCGACCCCCTCATCCGGCGCGAGATGCAGGAGGAGGTCGTCCGGCTGCACCGCGAGGAGGGCCGCACGATGGTCTTCATCACCCACGACCTCCAGGAGGCCCTCAAGCTGGGCGACCGCATCGCCTTGATGCGCGACGGCAAGGTCGTGCAGCTCGGCACGCCCGAGGAGATCGTGGGCTCGCCCGCCGACGACTACGTCCGCGAGTTCGTCCGGGACGTCCCGCGCGAGCAGGTCCTCACCGTCCGCACCGCCATGCGCACCCCCTCGGCGGACCTGGACGGCAGCGGACCGGCGATCCCGCCCGAGGCGACGGTCTCCGAGGCGATCGAGGCCGTCGCCCGCGCAGGCGCGCCGGCCCGGGTCGTGGATGAGGGCCGGTGCGTGGGCGTGGTCGACTCCGACACGCTGCTCGGTGTCGTCGCCGGCACGGAGCAGCCCGCTCCGCCCGGGACGGAGCGGTCCAAGGAGGCGGTGTGATGGCGACCATCACCGCGAACCCGCCCCGGGTCGGACTGCCCGGCCTCCTCAAGCACCGGGCCGTGCACAAGCTGCTGCTCCTCGCCCTGGCCGCCGCGGTCCTCGTGCCGCTGGCCAACGCCCGCTGGGCGAGCGGAAGCTGGCCCACCGCACTGACCGTCGACTTCTCCGAGCCGCTCGCCAAGGCCAGCGACTGGATCATCGACAACCGCGACAGCCACCCGCTGTTCCTGTACTTCTTCGGCCACGTCAGCAATGTTGTCGTCATCGCCGTACGAGCCGTCTACCTCGGCCTGCTGGCCGTCGGCTGGGCGGGCGTCACGGCCCTGGGCGCGCTGGTCGCCTGGCGCGTCGCGGGCCTCCGGCTCGCGCTCGGCACGGGCGTCGCGTTCCTCGCCTGCGGCCTGCTCGGCATGTGGGTGCCGACCATGCAGACGCTCGCCCTGATGGTCGTCGCGGTCCTCGCGTCGGTCGTGGTGGGCGCGCTGCTCGGGCTCGCCGCCGGGCTGTCCGACCGGATGGACCGCATCCTGCGCCCCGTCCTGGACACCATGCAGGTCCTCCCGGCCTTCGCCTATCTGCTGCCGGTCGTGCTGGTCTTCGGCATCGGCGTCCCGGCGGCGGTCCTGGCCACCGTCATCTACGCTGCCCCGCCCATGGCCCGGCTGACCTCGCTCGGTCTGCGCGGCGCCGACAAGGAGGTGCTGGAGGCGGTCGAGTCGCTCGGCTCCACCGCGCGCCAGCGGCTGCTGACGGCCCGTATCCCGCTGGCCCGCAAGGAACTCCTGCTCGGCCTCAACCAGACGATCATGATGGCGCTGTCGATGGCCGTCATCGCGGCCGTCATCGGTGCGGGCGGTCTCGGGGACCGTGTCTACCAGGCGCTGGCCTCGGTCGACGTCGGTGCCGCGCTCGCCGCCGGTATCCCGATCGTGCTGCTGGCCGTCGTCCTGGACCGCGTCACGGGCGCGGCGGGGGAGAAGCTCGGCGCCGAACCCGAGCCCCGCAGCGGCCTCGGCTGGCTGTACGCACTGGTCGCCTTCGCCGCCGTGGCGGTCGCCGGGCGGCTCGTCGGCCGGCTCGACTGGCCCGAGTCGTGGGTCGTCGGCATCGCCGAGCCCGTCAACCGCGCGGTCGACTGGATGACCGCGCACCTCTACTCCGGCGTCCCCGTCATCGGCGGCACCGCGGACTGGGCGGGCCACTTCACCACCTGGGTGCTCGACCCGATGCGCGACGGCCTGCAGGGGCTGCCCTGGTGGTCGGTGCTGCTGATCGTTGCCGCCCTGGCCTGGGTCATCGGCACCTGGCGCACCGCGCTCACCGCCGTCCTCGCCATGGCCGCGATCGGCGTCCTCGGCGTATGGAAGCCTTCCCTCGACACCCTCTCGCAGGTCCTCGCCGCCGTCGCCGTCACCCTCGTCCTCGGCTTCGCCGTCGGCATCGCGGCCGCCCGCAGCGACCGTCTGGAGCGGCTGCTGCGCCCGGTCCTGGACGTCTTCCAGACGATGCCGCAGTTCGTGTACCTGATCCCGGTCGTCGCCCTGTTCGGCGTCGGCCGCGCCCCGGCCGTCGCGGCCGCGATCGTGTACGCGCTGCCCGCCGTCGTCCGCATCACCACCCAGGGCCTGCGCCAGGTCGACCCGGCCGCGCTGGAGGCCGCCGGCTCGCTCGGCGCGACCAGTTGGCAGCAGCTGAAGCAGGTGCAGCTCCCGCTGGCCCGCCCGGCCCTGCTGCTCGCCGTCAACCAGGGCCTCGTCCTGGTCCTCGCCGTCGTCGTCATCGGCGGCCTGGTCGGCGGTGGCGCACTCGGCTACGACGTGGTCTTCGGCCTCGCCCAGGGCGACCTGGCGACCGGTCTGGTGGCCGGCGCGGCCATCGTCTGCCTCGGCCTGATGCTCGACCGGGTGACCCAGCCCACCGAACGGCGCGCGAAGAAGGGAGCCTGACATGCGAGTCCGTACGACGGCCATAGCCGCCACCGTCAGTTCCCTGGCGCTGCTCACCGGCTGCGGCGCGGCCGACATGACCAAGCAGGCCTCGCCCTTCGCCAACGCGCAGGGCGCCAAGTCCGTCACCCTGTCCGTGCAGTCCTGGGTGGGCGCGCAGTCCAACGTGGCCGTCGCCCAGTACCTCCTGGAGAACGAGCTGGGCTACCGCGTCGACACCGTCCAGGTCGACGAGGTGCCCGCCTGGGACGCGCTCAGCCAGGGCCGCGTCGACGCGCTCCTTGAGGACTGGGGCCACCCCGAGCAGGAGCAGCGGTACGTCAAGGACAAGAAGACGATCGCGCCCGGCGGCGGCCTCGGTGTCACCGGGCACATCGGCTGGTTCGTCCCGACGTACTTCGCCAAGAAGCACCCGGACATCACGAACTGGAAGAACCTCAACAAGTACGCCGACCAGTTCCGTACCCCGGAGAGCGGCAGCAAGGGCCAGCTGATGGACGGTTCGCCGTCCTACGTCACCAACGACAAGGCGCTGGTGAAGAACCTGAAGCTGGACTACCAGGTGGTGTTCGCCGGGTCCGAGGCGGCGCAGATCACCCAGATGAGGCAGTTCGCCAAGGAGAAGAAGCCCTTCCTCACCTACTGGTACTCCCCGCAGTGGCTGTTCGAGAAGGTCCCGATGACCGAGGTGAAGCTGCCGCCGTACAAGGAGGGCTGCGACGCCGACCTGGAGAAGGTCGCCTGCGCCTACCCGCACACGCCGCTGCAGAAGTACCTCAACGCGGACTTCGCGAAGAACGGCGGCAAGGCGGCGGCGTTCCTGAAGAAGTTCAAGTGGACGACCGAGGACCAGAACGAGGTCTCCCTGATGATCGCCGACAAGAAGATGACGCCGGAGGAGGCGGCAAAGAAGTGGGTGGACAGCCACAAGTCCACGTGGAAGAAGTGGCTGCCCTGACGCCCCCTCACGTCAACTGAGCGGCGATCTCCCGCAGGGCCCCGGTGGCCCACCGCTGGAGTCGTGGCCCGAAGGTGATCCGGGTGGCCCCTCGCGCGCCGAGTTCGGCGGGCGAGGGGCCTTCGCCGATCAGGGCTCCCACGTTGACGGGCCCCTGGATCCCGGCCCGCAGCAGCGGCAGCACCTCCGCCGGGGCCCCGATCGGGTAGACGCAGTCGGCGCCCGCGGCGACGTACAGCGCGGCCCGCTCGATGGTCCGTCCCGGATCGGTGACTCCGCGGGCGAAGGTGTCCACGCGCGCGTTCACGAAGAGCCGCTCACCGGCTGCCTCCCGCACCTCGGCCAGCCAGTCGGCGTGCGCGCGGGGGTCCTTGAGCACCCCGTCCTCGGAGTCCTCCAGATTGCAGCCCACCGCCCCCGTCTCCAGCAGCCGCTCGACCAGCTCTTTCGGGGCGAGCCCGTAGCCGCCCTCGACGTCCGCCGACACCGGCACGTCGACGGCCCGGACGATCCGGGCGACCGCGGCGAACATCTCGTCGGCCGGGGTCCGCCCGTCCTCGTACCCCAGAGACGCGGCGACTCCGGCGCTGGGCGTGGCGAGAGCCGGGAAGCCCGCCTCCACGAACACCCGGGCACTGGCCGCGTCCCAGGGGCCGGGCAGGACCAGTGGATCGTCGGGCACTCGGTGGTGGTGCAGGGCGCGGAACGCGTCCACCTTGCTCACGGCGTGTACCCCCCTGGCGGAATCCGGCGGCTCACCATCACCCGGTTCCAGTTGTTGATGGCGACGACCAGCCCGATCAGATGCGCCAGCCGGGCCTCGTCGAAGTGCTTGGCGGCCCGCTCGTACACCTCGTCCGGCACGAATCCCGCCGTCAGCAGGGTCACCGCCTCCGTCAGCGCCAGCGCGGACCGCTCCCGCTCGTCGAAGACCTCCTCGGCCTCCTCCCACGCGGCCAGCATGTCGAGCTTCCGCTCACTCACGCCGTACTCGCGGGCGAGCGCGAGATGCATGTCGAGGCAGAACGCGCACTGGTTGAGCTGCGAGGCGCGGAGCACGACGAGTTCGGCCAGGGCCGGATCGCCGAGGCCCTTCTTCGCCACCGCGCTGAGCGTGGACATGGCCCGGCCCACCGCAGGGTCGAGCAGCCGGGTCCGTGCCGTCACTTGTACTGGCCCGGCTGGTAGTGCCCGGGCGCCATCCGGCAGGTCACGCCGAACCGGTTCCAGGCGTTGATCACCGTGATCGCGGCGATCAGCTGCGCCAGCTCCGCCTCCTCGAAGTGCCGCGCGGCCCGCTCGTACACCTCGTCCGGGACGAACCCGTCCGTCAGGACCGTCACGGCCTCCGTCAGCTCCAGCGCCGCCAGCTCCTTCTCGGTGTAGAAGTGCCGCGACTCGTCCCAGGCGCTGAGCTGCACGATCCGCTCGACGCTCTCGCCCGCCGCGAGGGCGTCCTTGGTGTGCATGTCGACGCAGAAGGCGCAGTGGTTGATCTGGGAGGCGCGGATCTTCACCAGCTCGTACAGCGTGTGGTCGAGGCCCTGCCGGGCGGCGGTGTCGAGCCGGACCATCGCCTTGTAGACGTCGGGTGCGTGCTTGGCCCACTCCAGGCGGGCGGGCCGCTCGGGGGCGTACTCCACCTTCGTGGCGTTCTCGGTGTGCGTCGTCATGCCCTCGACCCTAGGAAGGAGGCAGCCCAGGAGTATGGTCCATTTCCATGGCGGAACCATGGGCCACTTTCGGCGTCGACCTGCACGTGGAGCCGACCGGCCCGGGCCTGCGCCGGGGGCTGACCGACGCCCTGCGCGAGGCGGTGCGCTCCGGCCGACTGGCCCCCGGCACCCGGCTGCCCTCCTCCCGCGCGCTCGCAGCCGACCTGGGCATCGCCCGCAACACGGTCGCCGACGCCTACGCCGACCTCGCCGCCGAGGGCTGGCTCACCGCCCGGCAGGGCTCGGGGACCCGGGTCGCCGCCAGGACGGTCGTCCCGCCGGCCGGTACGGCGCCCCACCCCCGCGCACCCGCACGCCCGGCCTACGACCTGCGCCCCGGCAGCCCCGACCTCGCGTCCTTCCCGCGCACCGAGTGGCTCAAGGCCGCCCGCCGCGCCCTCACCGCCGCCCCGTACGACGCGCTGGACTACGGAGACCCCCGGGGCCGCGCGGAGCTGCGGGCCGCGCTCGCCGGCTACCTCTCACGGGCCCGGGGCGTACGCGCCGACCCCGAACGCATCGTGGTGTGCGCCGGGTTCGCGCACGGCCTGAAGCTGCTCGGCACGGCCCTGCGGGCACGCGGGGCACGGACCGTCGCGGTCGAGTCGTACGGGCTCGACGCGCACCGCAGGCTCCTCGCCGCGGCCGGCCTGGACACCACCCCGCTGCCCTTCGACCAACTGGGCACGGACCCGGGCGAGTTGTCCTGGGCCGACGCGATCCTCCTCACCCCCGCCCACCAGTTCCCCATGGGCGTGCCCCTGCACCGCGACCGCCGCGCCGCCGTGGTGGACTGGGCGCGCCGCACCGGCGGGCTGGTGCTGGAGGACGACTACGACGGCGAGTTCCGCTACGACCGTCAGCCCGTCGGCGCGCTCCAGGGCCTGGACCCCGACCGGGCGGTCTATCTGGGCACCGCCAGCAAGTCCCTCGCCCCCGGGTTGCGACTGGCCTGGATGGTGCTGCCACCGGGCCTCGCCGAGGAGGTCGCGGCGGCGAAGGGCCGCGTGGACACCTGCGGGGTGCTGGACCAGCTGACGCTGGCCGAGTTCCTCGCCTCCGGGGCCTACGACCGCCATGTGCGCGCGACCCGCCTGCGCTACCGCCGCCGCCGGGACGCCCTGGTCGCCGCCGTCGCGGCCCGTGCTCCCGGGGCCCGGGTCACCGGCATCGCGGCCGGTCTGCACGTCCTGCTGCGGCTGCCGCCCGGCACCGAGCAGTCCGTGGTCCAGGCCGCCCACTGGAGGGGGCTCGCGCTCCACGGACTCGCCCGCTACACCAACCCCGCCGCGCAGGCCGCGCCGGTCGACGCCCTGGTCGTCGGATACGGGACCCCGCCGGACCACGCCTGGTCCGGGGCGCTGGACGCGCTGTGCGCGGTACTGCCCGGATAAATCACATCCGGACCATTGCGGGAATTCCCCTCCGGGAATGCGGTTCCGGGGATATGGTCACCCCATGAACGAAAGCCCTCCCATATCCCGTGTGGCCCTGAAGAAAATCACCCCGGACGTCTCCGCCGCCATGGGTTCCCTGCACTCCGCCGCCGTTTCCGCGGCGCAGGACGCCAAGGTCGAACCGGAACTGCTCGAACTGGTCAGGATCCGCGCCTCACAGATCAACGGCTGCGCGTTCTGCCTCGACATGCACACCAAGGACGCCCGCTCCCAGGGCGAGACCGAGCAGCGCCTGTATACCCTGAACGCCTGGCGGGAGACGCCGTTCTTCACCGAGCGGGAGCGCGCAGCGCTGGCGCTGACCGAGGCCGTGACCCTGGTCCACGACGGTCGTGTCCCGGACGCCGTGTACGCCGAGGCGGCCGAGGTCTTCGACGAGAACCAGATCGCCGCGCTGATCTGGGCGGCCACCGTCATCAATGCCTACAACCGCATCGCGATAGCCACGCGTATGGTGCCGAAGAACTGACGCATGGTGCCGAAAATCTGAAAAAGAACAGCGGACATCACGCCGGGTCGAATTCTTTCGGCCCGGCGTCGTAGTGCCCGAATTCATCTTTCGGGCAGCGGCTCCATAAGGCCGTCCAGCCACGTCCGCCATTCCCCGGCCCGCTCCGCCGGTGGCACCCGCATCGGGCGTCCCGTCCAGCCCGTCACGGGCCGGATCCCGTGCAGCGCGTTCACGAGCCACACCTCACGGCCGTCCAGTTCGGCCACGGTCCGCTCGCGGTGCGCGATCCGGATCCCGGACCGCAGCGCCCGCTCCTGGATCAGCCCGGCCGTCACCCCCGGCAGCACGGGCAGCTGGGGCGGGGGCAGGCACAGGGTGTCGTCCTCCCACCACAGCACGCTCGCGGTGGCCGACTCCAGCACCGTGCCCGAGGGCGTGATCAGCACCGCCTCCTCCGCGCCCTCGGCGGCGGCCAGGCGGCGCACCCGGGCCAGGGCCTCCAGGTCCGGACCCTTGCGGCGGGGCAGGGCCCGCGGGTCGGACTGGCCCGCCGCCCACAGCCGGATCTCCGTGCCGAGCGGCGGGGCGGGTCGCACCAGGAGCCGCAACTCCAGGGACTCCGCCGCGAGTTCCACGCGCGGGAACCACTCACCCGTGCGCGGCAGCGCGGCGGTCACGGCCTGCCAGAACGCGACGAGCCGGCGCGGCTCCGGCCCGCCGCTCTCGACACAGGACCGCGAGAACCGCTCCCGGTGACGGGCATGGGCCCGCACCCGGCCCTCGCGCAGCAGCCACGAGTCCGCGACGAGCAGTCGCCCCCCGGCCTTTTGGTCCGGGGCGGGGGCCAGGCCGCGGCCGGGCGTCCACGCCCACAGTCCTTCGGCCACCGCCGGTCGTGTCACCACCCGCTCCTCCTCAGTACTTGCGGCCCGCGACGGCCGGCGCCCCGTGCCGAGGCCCGTACGGCGCGTGCTCCAGCCATGATCCGCACCACGGCAGCACCGGCGCCAGGGCCGCCGCCGCCCGCTGCCTGACCCGGACGGTACGGCGGTGCGGCCGCAGATGGTCCAGGGCCGTACCGGCGGCGGCGCTGTTGAACAGGCCCGCCGCCCGCCGCACCTCGGCGAAGCGCGCGACCGCCTCGCCGGTCCCGGCGGCGATCGCCTCCGCGGCGGCCGCCGCGTCCGCGATCCCGCTGTTCATGCCGCGTGCCCCGAACGGCGGGAAGAGATGCGCCGCCTCCCCGGCCAGCAGCACCCGCCCGTGCGGATCGGTGAACGAGGCCGCCACCTTGCGCAGGAAGCGGTACGTCGACACCCACATGATCCGGTCGCCGTAGCCGTCCCCGACGATCGCGGGCAGCCAGCGCCGTACGGCCTCCTCGGTGCCGTACTCCTCCTGCGCGTCGTCGTCCCGGCACTGCAGGTCGACCTGGAAGCCGCCGGTGAACGGAACCCGCATCACACTGCGCCCGCCGACCCCGGGATGCTCGTAGTGGAAGACCCGCTCCAGCGGCAGTTCCGCGCCCGGCACGTCGGCGACGTCCACCACGACATGGAAGCCCTCGCCGTGTGTGCCCTCCATGGCGATGCCCAGCTCGCGCCGGACCGCCGAGCGGGCGCCGTCGGCGGCCACGGCGTACGCGCCGGTCCACACCCGCCCGTCCTCGCCCGTCAGCCGGACCTCCGTCGCCGAGGTGCTCACGCCCGCCACGCGCGCCCCCCACACGAACTCGACTCCGGCGCCCTCGCAGGCCGCGCGCAGGAACCGTTCGGTGTCCGTCTGGCGCAGGCTGGTGAAGGGCGGCGGACCCGACGGCGGCGGGAACGTGCGGGCGTAGACCTCGCGCCCCCGGTAGAGGGTGCGCCGGGTGTGCCAGGTCCGCCCGTACGAGGTGACCTCGGCGGCGAGGCCGGGCAGCATCGCGTCCAGCAGGCCCAGGGTCTCCCGGTGCACGAACAGGGCCCGGCTGCCGGGCCGTTCCCGGTCCTCCGCGTCGGCCTCCAGCAGCACCACAGGCAGCCCGTGCGAGCGCAGGGCCAGGGCCGCCGACAGGCCCACGGGCCCGGCGCCCACGACCAGCGTCATGCGCGGGCGCCTTCGGCCCTGGTCCCCGCCAGCATCCGCGCGATCTCCACGCGCTTCACCTTCCACGTCGCGGTCATCGGCAGATCCTCGAACCGCCACTGCCGCGGCTCGGCCATCGCCGGCAGCCCCGCCGTGGCGTTCCGCCAGCGCTCCGGGTCCAGGGGCCGCTCGCCGCGCACGCACACCACCGGCACCGGCTCGCGGTCCGCGCCCGGCACGATGACGACCTCGCGCAGCTCCTCCAGGCGGGACATCAGCGCGTCCTCGACCTCCAGATTGCTGTGCACGGCGTCGATCCGGTCCACCTCACGGTCGATCAGGTACAGCGCGCCCAGGCGGCTCCGGTAGCCCATGTCGCCCATCTCCCACCAGCCGTCGGTGAGCTGACGGTCGTAGCGCTCCGGCATGCCCAGGTAGGTGAGGATCCGGCCCCGGGTGCGGGCCTCGATCCGGCCGGGCGTGCCGGGCGCGACCCGCCTGCCCTCGGCGTCGGTGACCCGGACCCGGGTGAAGCCGGGTATCCCGATCCCGACCCGGCGCCCGTCCACCCGGGCGGCACCGCGCCGCGTCACCACCTGGAACGCCACCGGGCCCGTCTCGCTCTGCCCGTACAGCTGGATCAGCCAGGGCGTACGGCGCCGGGAGGCGCCCAGCAGCCGCCGTACGGTGCGCGGATGGATGGCGTCGAACGTGGAGCCGTACGACCGGACCCGGGACAGCGGGGCCCCGGGGGCATCGGCCAGCTCCTCCCACAGCACGAACGTGTTGGGGTGCGTCTCCACGATGCCGGGCCGGTGCCGGGCCAGCAGCGGCCCCACGGCGGCCGGATCCGGGTCGGTGATCAGCACCAGCGGGCTGCCGAAGTGCAGCAGCACGCCGAGCAGATGGTAGAAGCGCGAGTGCACGAAGGACATGTGCAGCGCGGCCGGTTCGCCCCGGGTGGGCCAGCCCATCGCCTGCTGCGGCACGAGCCGGTTCCACATGGTCTGCGCGCAGTGCACGGCCAGCTTCGGGACGCCGGTGGTGCCCGAGCTGTGGGTGATCAGGGCGGGTTCGCGGGGGTGGAGCCGGACCGGCGGGGGCGGCTCGGCGCCGGCGTACTTCGCCAGGGGCTCCGCCCCGGACGCGTCGTCCACGCAGAGCGTCCGCCGCACGAGCCCGGACAGGGCGAGGTCCTTCAGCCCGTCCAGGGTGGCGCTGTCGGTGATCAGCCAGGGGCGGCGCAGCCGTGCGAGGAGCTGCCCGGCGACCTGGGGCGCCAGCGCGGGCGACAGCAGCACGGGCACGGCGCCGATTCTGGAGGCGGCGCAGGTCAGCAGCATGATGTCGACGTTGTCGGCCTTGTGCACGACGACCTGCTCGGAGGGCCGCACCCCGGCCTCCCACAGCCGGCCGGACAGTTCCTCCACCACGTCGGCGAGCACGGTGTAGCTCAGGTCGACCCCGAGGGAGGGGTTGACGTCCAGCGGCCGGTCCAGGGTGACGAAGACGGCCCCGTGCCGGTCGGCGGCCCGCCGGAAGACCGGTCCCAGATAGAAGCCGCGATCGGCGAGCAGGGGCCGGGACCGGTCCTGGGACTGTCGCATGAGGCCGTTCCTTTCCGAGGTGTTCACCAGGCACCCCGGCGCACCAGATGGCGGCGGAGCTTCCCGGTCGGGGTGCGCGGCAGCGAGGGGACGAAGCTGACGCTGCGGGGGACCTTGAAGGCGGCGAGGCTCTCCCGCGCCAGGCCGATCAGCTCGTCCGACAGACCGTCACGCGCGGACGCGACCGGCACCACGAAGGCCCGCAGCCGGCTCGCGCCCCGCCCGTCGGGCACCGCCGCGACCGCCACCTCCCGCACCGCCGGATGGCCGCGCAGCACGGCCTCCACCTCCAACGGGGAGACGGTGATGCCGCCGACCATCTCCATGTCGTCGGCGCGGCCCAGATGCCGGTAGGAGCCGTCCGGTTCGCGGCATGCCCGGTCGCGGGTGGCCAGCCATCCGCCGACCAGGCTCCGCGCCGTCTCCTCGGGCCGGTTCAGGTAGCCCGGGGTGACCGTCGGCCCGCGCACCCACATCTCGCCCTCCTCGCCGTCCGGCACCGGGCGCCCGTCACGGTCGCGCAGCTCCACCTCGAAACCGGGCACGGGTCGGCCGACGGTGCCGGGATGGTCGTGGGCGAAGCCGTTGGCGCAGAACGCGTGACCCGCCTCGGTGGAGCCGATCTGCTCCAGCACCGGCGCCCCGAGCAGCGCGGTCAGCTGCCGTGCGAGCCCGTCCGGCAGCCCCTCGCCGGCCGACACCGCGGCCCGCACCGAGGCGAAGCAGCCCTCGTGCCCGTGGCCCCGCTCGGCGACCAGGGCGGCGAACGCGGACGGCACCGAGTAGAGCAGCGTCACCCGGTGCCGGGCGACCAGCTCGTCGATGCCGGCCGGGGTCGGACGCCGGTCCACCAGCACCGCGGACGAACCGGAGAACAGCGGGAAGACGAAGGCGTTGCCGAAGCCGTAGGCGAAGTACAGCTTCGACACCGACAGCGTGACGTCGTCCGCGGTGATCCGCAGCACCCGCCGGCCGACCAGGTCGTGGTACGTCCGCGGATCGCCGTGTGTGTGCACGACGCCCTTGGGACGGCCCGTAGTACCGGAGGTGTACTGGACGTACAGCGGGGCGTGCGCGTCGACCTGGTGCGCGGGCGCGGGCTCGGCGGCCGGGGCGAGCGCCATCAGCTGATCCGCTCCCAGACAGGCCCGGCGGGCGAACCGCTCCTCCAGGCCCGGCCCCGTCACGCACAGCAGCGCTCCGGTGTCCTCGGCCAGGAACACATGGTCGGCCGCGGGGAGTTCGGGGTTGACCAGGACCGCGACGGCGCCGAGCCGGGCGGTGGCGAGGAAGGCCGTCACCCAGGCGAGCGAGTCGGGAAGCGCCAGCAGTACCCGGTCCCCGGGGCGCACTCCGCACTCGGCGAGCACGGTGGCCGCCCGGGCCGCGAGGTCGTGCACCTCCCCATGGGTCCAGGCCCGGTGGCCCTGGTGAAACGCGGTCCGCCCGTTCCACCCGCGCCGCTCGGCGAGCTCCGCGAGCTGGGCCGCCATGTTCCCGGGCGTTCCGGCCTGGGCCGGGATCGACTCGGGCTGAGGCGTGGGCGTCTCGGTCCGCGGCCTGATGGCCTCGGCCTGCGGCCTGGGCGCCTTGGCCTCTGCACCGGTCATGTCGGTTGCACCGGTCATGTCGGTCAGCGGCCTGGTGACCTCGGCCTGTGGCCTGGTGATCGTGGCCTGAGCGCCGGTCATGTCGGTCTGGGGCCTGGTGACCTCGGCCGGTTGGCTGGTGATCGCGGCCTGAGTGCCGGTCATGTCGGTCTGGGGCCTGGTGACCTCGGCCGGTTGGCTGGTGACCTCGGCCTGAGTGCCGGTCATGTCGGTCTGGGGCCTGGTGACCTCGGCCGGTTGGCTGGTGACCTCGGCCTGAGCGCCGGTCATGTCGGCCCGGGGCCTGGTGACCTCGGCCTGCGGCCCGGTGACCTCGGCCTGCGGCCGGTTCGTCTCGGCGTGAGGCCTGGACATGCCGGCCCGGAGCCTGGGCGCCTCAGCCTTCGCACTGGTCATCTCGACCTGAGGACTGGTCATCGCCGGGCCTCCCCGCCCGCCCCGGCTCTGTCCCCCGGCGGTGCCTGCCGCCGTATCCGGTCGGCCGTGTGCTGGTGCAGGGCCCGCATCGGTGCGGCGGTCTTCAGCAGCATCTCGTCGTACTCCGCCTCCGGGTCGGAGCCGAGCACGATCGCGCCGCCCGCGCCCAGATGCGTCTGGCCGTCGGCGAACACGGCGGTACGGATGACGATGCTGAGATCCGCGCCGCCGCCGCACCCGAAGTAGCCGAGGGCGCCGGAATACACGCCCCGGGCCTCGGTCTCCAGCGAGTCGATGATCTCCAGCGTGCGCAGCTTCGGCGCGCCGGTCATCGACCCGCCGGGGAAGCAGGCCCGGACACAGTCCACCGCGTCCGTGCCCGGCCGCAGCCGGCCCACCACGGTCGAGACGAGCTGATGCACCGTGGCGTACGTCTCCGTGGCCATGAGCTTCGACACCCGCACCGACCCCGTCCGGCAGACCTGCCCGAGGTCGTTTCGGAGCAGATCGACGATCATCAGGTTCTCGGCCCGGGTCTTGTCGTCCGACGAGAGCGCGTCCCGCAGCCGGGCGTCCTCCTCCGGTCCGTCGCCCCGGGCCGCGGTCCCCTTGATGGGCCGGGCCTCGGCGGTACCGTCCCGGTCGATCTTCAGAAACCGCTCGGGCGAGGAACCGGCCACCTCCAGTTCCCCGAAACTCAGGAACGCCGCGTACGGGGCCGGGTTGTCGCGGCGCAGCGTCCGGTAGAAGTCCAGCGCGTCGGGCGGAGCGGGTAAACGGGCGGCGTTCGTGAGGCACACCTCGTAGCTGGTGCCGGCCCGCAACTGCTGTTGGCACGCCTCGATGTCCGCGAGATACGTCGCCCGGTCCCGGACGAGCCACGGCTCGGCGGCGCCGGAGTCCGCCAGGGCCGACGGCACGGGCAGCGGCGCCCGCTCCGTCGCCACGCAGCTGAGGTCCGCCAGCGCGCTCTCCAGCCAGTCGGCGGCCTCCCGGGCCGCCTGCGGGGTGTCCTCCGCCAGGCACACGGCGTAGGTGAAGCCCTCCTCGTGGTCCACCGCGATCACCCGGTCGGCGAACAGCCAGGCGGCGTCCGGGGAGGGGGAGCGGTGCCGGTTGGGCGAGCCGCAGTCGGCCTTCACCTCGTAGCCGAGGTAGCCGACGTACCCTCCGGTGAAGTCGAACGGCAGCCCGGTCGCGTCCACCCGCCGATTCGTCAACTGCCGCTTCAGATAATCGAAGACACTCGCCGTGACCTTCCGCACCGGCCGCCCGGCCCGCTCGATCTCACAGCGCCCTGCGGCGACGTCGTACCGCACGAACTCCGCGAGCGGCCCACTGTCGTCCCCCAGGAACGAGAACCGCGACCGCCCGGCCTCGACCAGGGAGCTGTCCAGCCAGAACGACCGGGGCGACCCGGCGAACATCCGGGTGAAGACCGCCTCGGTGTCGACGGCACCGGCGACCCGACGGGTGTGCAGCCGGTAGCCGACACGGCCGGGGCGGCGGGGGCGGGGAATGGCGACGGCGGGCGGCGCGGGCGGCGAGGGCTGCGGGGGAGCGTCGGAGGCCGCGCCGGCACCGCCGACCGCAGTCCCGCCAGAGACGTTCACCGCCGCCCGGGACATCGCCGAGACGGGAAAGACGGCCGCAGCCCGGGAAACCCCGGCCCGCGGCGAGCCCGCCACAGGCCCGGACCGAAGGCCGGCCTCGGCCCGCGCCGGCCTCCGGACCCCCGCGTCGCACTCCGGCACCGATGCCCGGCGTCGGGCCGGTGCCTCGGGGAACGGGACCGCCGTGTTCTTCGTGCGCAGCTTGCCGGCCCGCGCGGCGGTCAGGTTGCGGAAGTTCACGAGCATGCGGTGGCCGTACTCCGTGAGGACGGACTCCGGGTGGAACTGCACGCCCCACAGCGGCCGGCCGCGGTGCCGCAGCCCCATCAGGACGCCGTCCTCCGACCAGGCCGTGGCCTCCAGCGCCGGTGGCAACGGCTCGCGCACGGCCAGCGAGTGATAGCGGACGGCGGTGAAATGCTGCGGCAGGCCCTGGAACAGATCCTGTTCGTCGTGCCGGATCGTGGAGAGGTGCCCGTGCCGCGGTTCCGGAGCCGGCCCCACCAGACCCCGCTCCCCGAGCGCGATGCCCTGATGGCCGAGGCACACGCCGAGCACGGGAACCGGGGAGGTCGCGAGCAGCCTGGTCCCGATGCCGAAGTCACGCGCGTCGCCCGGGTGCCCGGGGCCCGGGGACACCACCAGATTGTCGAACTCCCGGAGATCCGGAACCCCGTCGACGGGCGCGTCGTTACGGACCACCACCGGCTCCTCGCCATTGACCTCGGCGATCAGCTGGAACAGGTTGTACGTGTACGAGTCGTAATTGTCGATGAGCAGGGTCTTCACCCGCCCACCTCCCTCTGTTCGTTCGCGGACCTACGTGGTCCGGCGTTTGTGCCGCCCACGAAGTGCCTGGAGCGACGGGTAGAGCCATTTCCTGAAGAAACGCTGGAGGCGCGGCATGAGAATCCAGGTGACAAGGGCGGTCACACACAGGCATAACAGCAGCGTGCGTATCAGCGCGTTGAAGTCACCGAGATAAGGAAGAACCGTCAGATTGAACAGGAGCACCGGCGGGAAAACCGCGCTCATATTCACGAACCACAGTTTCCATTTCTTCGGCGGTGCCGGTGGCGCGGGTGTCAGAGTCTGCGCTTCGAACCAGGCCCGGGCGCCCGGCACCCTTCGGCGCTCCGCCTCCCGGGCGACCCCCTCCAGCCGGGCGTCCCACTGTGTCCGGGAGAGCGATTGCTCCCAGGCCAGGGCCGAACCCTCGCTGGCGAAGCGATAGACGACATGCCACTCCGCCCCTCCGTCGACAAGTACCCCACCCCCCAGAAATCCCGGCTGCCGCGCGGTCGCGCCCAGCATGGCCCACCCCCAGGAGTGGAAGTCGGCCGCACGGCCCGGCGTCACGCGATAGGCCACGGTGACCGTGACGGGATTACTGGTCACGCCGTACCGTACGGAAAGCGGTTCCCGCGCGTTCAAGTTTCAACAAACAATTTTCCGGCCGCCCGGAAGCTGTCGGGAACGTGAAGCCTTACGGCGCGGGCACTCCTGCGTAAAAGCCCAGCTCACTTCGGCGTGACCGCGGCGTCCTCCCCGGTTTCCCCGGCCGCCCCGCCCCCGGACTCCACCGGCGCCTCCCCGAACCGCGACAAAGCCAGCGCCCCGGCCACCGCCACCGCGAAACCGGCCACCGCCAGCCAGCCCAGCCCCTCCCGCGTGCGGTCCCCGAGCCAGATCACGCCGATCAGCGCGGGCGCGACCGTCTCCCCGAGCACCAGGCCCGCGGTCGCCGTGGTCACAGAGCCGCGCTGCAGGGCCGAGGTCAGCAGCAGGAACGCGGCCCCGCCCCCGAGCACCAGCGCGTAGGCCGCCGGGTTCGTGAAGAGCTCCCCGGGCGACAGCCCGTCGATCAGCCGGACCGCCACCTCCACCACCCCGAACCCGCAGCCGGCCCCCAGACCGAGCGCGAGCGCCCGCCCCCGCTCCGGCAGCCGCCCGCCCACCGCCCCGAGCAGCAGCACCCCGGCCGCCGCCCCGAGCATCGCCCACTTCAGCCAGCTCGGCCCGGACTCGTCGCCCTCCGCTCCGGACGCCAGTCCCAGCAGCGCGAGCCCGGCGCACACCACCCCCACCGACCCCCACTCCATCCGGCTCAGCCGCACCTTGAGCAGCCGCGCCGCGACCACGGCCGTCACCGCGAGGCTCGCGGCCAGCGCCGCCCCCACGGCATAGATCGGCACCGACCGCAACGCGATGATCTGGAGCAGGAATCCGAGCCCGTCCAGCGCGAGCCCCAGCAGATACCGCCATTGCCGCAGCGCCCGCCACAGCAGCGCCATGTCCCCGACCGGTCCGGTCGCCGCGGCCGACCGCGCGGCCATCGCCTGCAACACCGTCGCCGTACCGAAGCAGACGGCCGCACCAAGGGCGCACACCATTCCAAAGATCACAAAACGACAGTAGGGGAGGGGGTGCGGGCAGGGGGGCATGCGCGCCCGCTCCCGCCCCTCTCTAGGCTGACCGCTCGGCAGGTACACGACGGGGAACACGGGGAGAGACGAAGATGGCCGAAACACGGCGGCGACTGCGCTCCAGCACGGTGGTGCTGGGCGGCATGGGTGTCCTCGCGGCGGCCCTGTCCGCCTGCGGCTCGGAACCGGACCGCCGCTGCGTGGACCGGGACAGCCACGACTACATCAACGGCTACAAGATCGTCGCCGACAAGAACTGCAAGTCCGGATCGTCCTCAGGCTCCTCCTACGGCAAGGGCAAGGGCGGCAAGAAGACCGGCAAGAGCGGGACCGCGGACGCCGACTGGTACTACGACGCCGACGTCAGCGCCGGCTACGCCGACAACGGCACCTTCAGCCGCAGCGAGGCCGTCGACCGGGGCGGCTTCGGCTGCTCCGGCTCCGGCAGCGGCGGCGGCTGACCGGGCCCGCGCCGATGGAACGCCACACGATGGAGCCCCGCCCCGGCTGGCAGCAGACCGTCGAGGAACAGGGCCTGATCTACCCCCTGACCCGCTACCCCGACGACTCCCTGCGCCCCTACTGGGACGAAAGCGCGTACTACGTCTTCACCCTTCCGGAGATAGAGGCCCTGGAAGAGGTCGTCGAGGAACTCCACGGCATGTGCCTGGCGGCGGCCGCCCACATCGTCGCCGAGGACCGCTTCGCCGACCTGGGCATCACCGACCCCCGCGTGGCCGAGGCGGTCGCCGAGTCCTGGCACCGCCGCGCCGAACTCCCCTCCCTCTACGGCCGTTTCGACCTCCGTTACGACGGCACCGGCCCGGCCAAGCTCCTGGAGTACAACGCCGACACCCCCACCTCACTGGTGGAGGCCGCGTCACCCCAGTGGTTCTGGATGGAGGAGCGCTTCCCCGGCGCCGACCAGTGGAACTCCCTCCACGAACGCCTCATCGACGCCTGGAAGAAGCAGGCCGCCCTCCTCCCGCCCGGCAGCCCCCTGTACTTCGCGTACTCCTCCGCCGACGAACTCGGCGAGGACATGATGACGGTCGCCTACCTCAAGGAGACGGCCGAGCAGGCGGGCCTGGCCACCGACTGGATCGCCATGGAGGAGATCGGCTGGGACCGCCTCTCCGGCCGCTTCGTCGACAACCGCCTGCGCTTCATCCGCAGTGCCTTCAAGCTCTACCCCTGGGAGTGGCTCACCACCGACCGCTTCGCCGGACACGTCCTGGACACCCTCGACAACGGCGGCGGCACGGGCTCCACCCTGTGGATCGAACCGGCCTGGAAGATGCTCCTCAGCAACAAGGCCCTGCTCGCGATCCTCTGGGAGCTGAACCCCGGCCACCCGAACCTCCTCCCCGCGTACCTGGACGGCCCCCGCGACCTGTCGTCCACCACGGGCTGGGTCGCCAAGCCCCTCCTCGGCCGAGAGGGCGCGGGCGTCACGATCCACGCCCCCGGCACCGACCCCTTCGTCCGGGACGAACCCTGCGTCTACCAGCAGCTCGCCCCCCTGCCCGACTTCGACGGCAACCGCGTGGTCCTGGGCGCCTGGGTGGTGGAGAACGAGTCGGCGGGCCTCGGCATCCGCGAGTCGTCGGGCCTGATCACGGACGAGTACGCGAGGTTCCTCCCCCACGTGATCCTTTGAACGAGGTGGAGGGCTGACACCCTCAGGGGCGCGGGGCTGTATCGATGTGCGGCTACCGCCGCGTGGGCGCGACCAGCCACAACGCACCCGCACCCGGCAACGCAGAGCAACCCGGCAGCCGCTCCCCCGCCCCAGCCGGTAGGCTGATCGCCGGGCCGTGACTGGCGCGCTTGGGATGGACAAACCATCGGGGAGCGGCCCGAACGACAAGAGCCGTGCGCCTGGGCCGTACCGTGAACGCCGAACGCAACGTCCGGAGGTCCCCCATGCCCGAGCAGCTCACCCCCGCTTCCACCGCCTACCGCGCCGCCCTCGACGTGATCCGCTCCGTCGAACCCCGCGTGGCGGACGCCATCGGCCAGGAGGTCGCCGACCAGCGCGAGATGCTCAAGCTGATCGCCTCCGAGAACTACGCCTCCCCGGCCACCCTCCTGACCATGGGCAACTGGTTCAGCGACAAGTACGCCGAGGGCACCATCGGCCGCCGCTTCTACGCCGGCTGCCGCAACGTCGACACCGTCGAGTCGCTGGCCGCCGAGCACGCCAAGGAGCTCTTCGGCGCCCGCCACGCCTACGTCCAGCCGCACTCCGGCATCGACGCCAACCTCGTCGCCTTCTGGGCCGTCCTCGGCGCCCGCGTCGAGCTGCCCTTCCTGGAGAAGACCGGCGTCCGCCAGATCAACGACCTCACGGACGCCGACTGGTCCGAGCTGCGCCAGGCCTTCGGCAACCAGCGCATGATCGGCATGTCCCTGGACGCCGGCGGCCACCTCACCCACGGCTTCCGTCCGAACATCTCCGGCAAGATGTTCGACCAGCGCGCCTACGGCACGGACCCGGCCACGGGCCTGCTGGACTACGAGGCCGTGCGCGCCACCGCCCGCGAGTTCAAGCCGCTGATCATCGTCGCGGGCTACTCGGCCTACCCCCGCCTGGTGAACTTCCGGATCATGCGCGAGATCGCCGACGAGGTCGGCGCGACGCTGATGGTCGACATGGCGCATTTCGCCGGCCTGGTCGCGGGCAAGGTCCTGACCGGCGACTTCGACCCGGTCCCGCACGCCCAGATCGTGACGACGACCACCCACAAGTCGCTGCGCGGCCCCCGCGGCGGCATGGTGCTGTGCGACGACTCCCTGAAGGACCAGGTCGACCGCGGCTGCCCGATGGTCCTCGGCGGCCCGCTCCCGCACGTCATGGCCGCCAAGGCCGTCGCCCTCGCGGAGGCCCGCCAGGAGTCCTTCCGCGACTACGCCCAGCGCATCGTCGACAACTCGCGCGCCCTCGCCGAGGGCCTGATGCGGCGCGGCGCCACGCTGGTCACGGGCGGCACGGACAACCACCTCAACCTGATCGACGTCGCCTCCTCCTACGGCCTCACCGGCCGCCAGGCCGAGGCCGCCCTGCTCGACTCGGGCATCGTCACCAACCGCAACGCGATCCCCGCCGACCCGAACGGCGCCTGGTACACCTCCGGCATCCGCGTCGGCACCCCGGCCCTGACCACCCGCGGCCTGGGCACGACCGAGATGGACGAGGTCGCCGGCCTCATCGACCGCGTCCTCACCACCACGGAAGCGGGCACGACCAAGTCGGGCGCCCCCTCCAAGGCCCAGCACGTCCTCGACCCGAAGGTGGCGGACGAGATCTCCCAGAGGGCGACGGACCTGGTGGCGGGCTTCCCGCTCTACCCGGAGATCGACCTCGGCTGAAAGCCCCCGAAAGGGGCGCGGGGCCGCATCTCTGTGCGGCTCCGCCGCCGCGGGGCGCGACCAGCCACAACGGTCCCGCGGTTCCCCACCCGCCGAAACCACCCACACCCCTCTGAGACAATAAGAAACATGGCCTCTGACCGACCCCGCGTGCTCTCCGGCATCCAGCCCACCGCCGGCTCGTTCCACCTCGGCAACTACCTCGGCGCCGTCCGCCAGTGGGTGGCCCTCCAGGAGACCCACGACGCGTTCTACATGGTCGTCGACCTGCACGCGATCACCATCCCGCAGGACCCGAAGGACCTGCGCGCGAACACGCGCCTGGCAGCCGCCCAGCTCCTCGCCGCCGGTCTCGACCCGGACCGCTGCACGCTCTTCGTCCAGAGCCACGTCCCCGAGCACGCCCAGCTCGCCTGGATCATGAACTGCCTCACCGGCTTCGGCGAGGCCGGCCGGATGACCCAGTTCAAGGACAAGTCCGCCAAGCAGGGCGCCGAGCGCGCGTCCGTCGGCCTCTTCACGTACCCGATCCTCCAGGTCGCGGACATCCTGCTCTACCAGGCCAACGAGGTCCCGGTCGGCGAGGACCAGCGCCAGCACATCGAGCTCACCCGTGACCTGGCCACGCGCTTCAACGGCCGCTTCGGCGAGACCTTCACGCTCCCCAAGCCGTACATCCTCAAGGAGACGGCGAAGATCTACGATCTTCAGGACCCGTCGATCAAGATGAGCAAGTCGGCGTCCACGCCGAAGGGCCTCATCAACCTCCTCGACGAGCCGAAGGCCACCGCGAAGAAGGTCAAGAGCGCGGTCACGGACACCGACACCGTGATCCGCTACGACGCGGCGGAGAAGCCCGGCATCAGCAACCTCCTCGGCATCTACTCGACCCTCACCGGCGAGACGATCGCCGAGCTGGAGGCCAAGTACGAGGGCAAGGGCTACGGCGCGCTCAAGACGGACCTCGCGGAGGTCATGGTCGACTTCGTGACGCCGTTCCGGGAGCGCACCCAGCAGTACCTGGACGACCCCGAGACGCTCGACTCGATCCTCGCCAAGGGCGCCGAGAAGGCGCGCGCGGTCGCCGCGGAAACGCTGTCCCAGGCGTACGACAAGGTCGGTTTCCTGCCCGCCAAGCACTGAACCCGCCCCCGCGCACAGCCGTACCACCCGACAGCGCTGTACATCACTCCGGTTGCGCCTGCCCGTAACCCTCCCGTGGCCGTACAGTCGATAACCGGGTGGTCGTATCAGCGACCCGCCAACTGAACGACAGGAGACGACGTGGGGACCGTAACGATCGGTGTCTCGATCGCGGTCCCGGAGCCTCACGGCAGCGAGCTCCAGCAGCTGCGCGCGGGCTTCGGCGACGCCTCGGCTCACGGCATCCCCACGCACGTCACCCTGCTGCCGCCGACGGAGATCGACGAGGACGACCTGCCGGCCGTCGACGCGCATCTCACCGAGGTCGCCGCCGCCGGCCGGCCGTTCCCCATGCGGCTGTCCGGCACGGGCACGTTCCGGCCCGTCTCGCCGGTCGTGTTCGTCCAGATCGCCTCGGGAGCGGAGGCCTGCACGGGGCTCCAGCAGCAGGTCCGCGACCCCTCCGGGCCGGTCCCGCGCGAACTGCAGTTCCCGTACCACCCGCACGTCACGGTGGCGCACGGCATCGACGAGGCGGCGATGGACCGCGCCTTCGAGGAACTCTCCGGCTACGAGGCCGAGTGGCCCTGCACCGGCTTCGCCCTCTACGAGCAGGGCGCCGACGGCGTCTGGCGCAAGCTCCGCGAGTTCCCCTTCGGCGGCCCGGTCGTACCGACCCAGGCCGGCCCCGCGGAACGCGGCTCGGTCCCCACGCGCTGATCCGGCGTCAGACAGGCGGCCGCGTCAGACAGGCGGTCGCGTCAGATCGGCAGCCGCCGGAACACCCCGCGCGGCAGGTGGCGCAGCGCCGCCATCACCACGCGCAGGGCGCCCGGTACCCACACCGTCTCCGAGCGGCGGCGCAGACCCAGCTCCACGGCCGTCGCGACCGCCTCGGGCGTGGTCGCCAGGGGCGCCTCCGGCAGGCCGGCGGTCATCCGCGTACGGACGAAGCCGGGGCGTACGACCATGACGTGCACGCCCGTGCCGTGCAGCGCGTCGCCCAGGCCCTGCGCGAACGCGTCGAGGCCGGCCTTGCTGGAGCCGTAGATGAAGTTCGCGCGGCGGGCCCGCTCGCCCGCGACGGAGGACATGACGACCAGGGAGCCGTGCCCCTGGGACTGGAGCGCGCGGGCGCACACCAGGCTCGCCGAGACCGCGCCGGTGTAGTTGGTCTGCGCGACCCGCACCGCCGCCTCCGGCTCCCGTTCGTCACGGGCCTGGTCGCCGAGCAGGCCGAAGGCGAGCAGCACCATGTCGATGTCGCCCTCGGCGAAGACCTTGCCGAGCACCGCCTCGTGGGAGCCCGGGTCGAGCGCGTCGAAGGCGATGGTGTGCACGTCGGCTCCGAGCCCGCGCAGCCGCCCGGCGGCCTCCTCCAGGGCGGCCGAGGGGCGGCCGGCCAGCCAGACCGTGCGGGTGCGGCGGGCGATCAGCCGGCGGGCGGTCGCCAGCGCGATCTCCGACGTACCGCCGAGGACGAGCAGGGACTGGGGGAGACCGAAGGCGTCCTTCATGACAGCTCCTAGATGCCTAGATGCCTAGAGGTGGAGGCGGCGGGCCAGGTCGGACACGAACACCCCGTGCGGGTCCAGTTCGGCGCGCAGTGCGCGGAAGTCGTCCAGGCGCGGGTACATGGCCGCGAGCAGTTCCGGGCGCAGCCGGGCGTCCTTGGCGAGGTAGACGCGCCCGCCCGCGGCGGCGACCTCCTCGTCGAGTTCGTCGAGGAAGGCCCCGAGGCCGGGCAGCCCCGCCGGGATGTCCAGCGCCAGCGTCCAGCCCGGCACGGGGAACGACAGCCAGCCCGGGTCGGACTCCCCGAACCGCTTGAGGACGGCCAGGAAGGACGGGCAGCGGCGCTGCGAGATACGGCGGACGATGCCGCGCAGGGCGTCCTCCCGGCCGTGGCCGACGACGAACTGGTACTGCACGAAGCCGCCCCGGCCGTAGACCCGGTTCCAGTGGGGCACGCCGTCCAGGGGGTGGAAGAAGGCGGAGATCCGCTGGAGCCGGCCGACCCGTGCGCGGGGGGACTTGCGGTACCAGAGCTCGTTGAAGAGTCCCACGGTGGTCCGGCTGAGCAGGCCCTCGGGGACGAAGCCCGGGGCGGCCGGGAGGCGGGCGGTGCGGAAGGGCAGCGGGTCCGTGCGCAGCCGGGCGGGCAGCGCGTCCAGGGGCGCGTGGTCGCCGCGGGTGAGGACCGCCCGGCCGGTGGCGGCGCCCCGGGCCAGCAGGTCGATCCAGGCGACCGAGTAGCGGTAGCGGTGGTCGGTGGCCGCCAGCCGGGCCATCAGATCGTCGAGATCGGCGGCCCGTTCGGTGTCGACCGACATCAGCGAGGTCTCGACCGGCTGGAGGCGGAGCGTCGCGGTGAGGATCACGCCGGTCAGCCCCATGCCGCCCGCGGTGGCGTCGAACAGGGGCGTGCCGGGGACCACCGTACGGATCTCGCCGTCGGCGGTGAGCAGTTCGAAGGACAGCACGTGTCGCGCGAACGAGCCCGAGACATGGTGGTTCTTGCCGTGGATGTCGGCGCCGATCGCCCCGCCCACGGTGACGTAGCGCGTTCCGGGGGTGACCGGCACGAACCAGCCGAGCGGCAGCAGCACCCGCATCAGCCGGTGCAGGGAGACGCCCGCGTCGCACAGCACGGTGCCGCCGGCCGCGTCGATCGCGTGGACGCGGTCCAGGCCCGTCATGTCGAGCACGGCACCGCCCGCGTTCTGCGCCGCGTCCCCGTACGCCCGTCCCAGGCCCCGGGGGATCCCGCCCCGGGCCCCGCACTCCCGGACCGCCGCCGCGGCCTCCTCGTACGTCCTCGGGCGGATCAGCCGGCCCGCGGTGGGAGCGGTGCGGCCCCAGCCGGTGACGGTGGTGTGGTCCAGGCCCATGACGTCCGGGTCGGAATCGGTGTCGGCAGACATGTCCGTGACCGTATCGCCCTCTTGTAGGCGATTAGTTAGGGAACATGGCATATCTCCCCGAAATGGGTGATTAATGGGATGTCGCTCAATATTGCCGGAGTTCGGGCCGCGCGGGCGTGAACAGTGAGTCCGCATGGACGACCTCGACGACCTGCACGACATGGACCATCGGATCGTTTCGGCGCTTAGGGCGTGCGGCACCGACCCACGCGTGGCGGGCGCCGCGCGTGCCCTGTCCTGGGCCGGGGAGCACGCGGCGCTGTGGCTGGCGGCGGGGCTCGCGGGAGCCGCTGTGGACGGCGGACGGCGCGGCGCCTGGCTGCGCGGCACGGCGCTGACCGCCGGGGCGCATCTCGTCAGCATGGGCGTGAAACGAGTCGTGCGCCGCCCGCGCCCCGCGCATGTCGAGCCCCTGGTGCGCACCGCCGGCCGGCACTCCTTCCCCAGCTCGCACGCCGCCTCCGCCACGGCCGCCGCCGTCGCCTTCGGCGCCCTGGGAGCGCGCGCGGTACCGCCGCTGGCCGCCGCCGTGTGCGTCTCGCGGCTGGTGGCCGGCGTCCACTACCCCTCGGACGTCGCGGCCGGCGCCGCCCTCGGCGCGCTCACCGCCCGGCTCGGCGCCCGCTGGGTGAAGGGAGGCGCCCGACATGACTGAGGCGCCCGACATGACTGAGGCGCCCGACATGACCGAGGCGCCCGCCATGACCGAGACGGCCGTCCTGCGGCAGCGCGTCGGCGAGCAACGGCCCGCGCCACCCCGCGGGGGCGGTCTCCTGGCCGGTCTCCTCAGGACCGCGCGCCCCCGGCAGTGGATCAAGAACATCCTCGTCGTCGCCGCCCCGGCCGCCGCCGGCGAGCTCTTCTCCCGGCACGCCGTCGTGCAACTCGCCCTGGTCTTCGTCCTCTTCACCGCCTGCGCCGCCGCCGTCTACCTCGTCAACGACGCCCGTGACGCCGAGGCCGACCGTGCCCACCCCACCAAGCGGCACCGGCCGGTCGCCGCCGGGCAGGTCCCCGTGCCGGTCGCCTACGCCGTCGGCGGCGTCCTCGCCGTCCTCGCGCCCGCCGCCGCGGCCCGGCTCTGCTCCCCGGCCGTCGCCGCCCTGCTGGCCGCCTACCTCGGCATGCAACTGGCCTACTGCGTCAGCCTCAAGCACGTCCTCGTCGTCGACCTCGCCGTCGTCACGACCGGCTTCCTGATGCGGGCGATGGTCGGCGGACTCGCCCTCGGCATCCCGCTGTCGCGCTGGTTCCTGATCACCACCGGCTTCGGCGCGCTGTTCATGGTGTCGGCCAAGCGCTACTCCGAGGCCGTGCAGATGGCCGGAAAGGCGGGTGCCACGCGCGCGTTGCTCACCGAGTACACCGCCGACTACCTCCGCTTCGTCTGGCAGCTCGCCGCCGGGGCCGCCGTCCTCGCCTACTGCCTGTGGGCCATGGAGGAGGGCGGCGTCCCGCACACCAGCGTGCTGCCCTGGCGGCAGCTGTCCATGGTCGCCTTCATCCTGGCCGTCCTCAGATACGCCGTCTTCGCCGACCGCGGCACGGCCGGCGAACCCGAGGACGTCGTCCTGCGCGACCGCGCGCTCGCCCTCATCGGACTGGTGTGGATGGCGATGTACGGCCTGGCGGTGGCCAATTGGTGACCACGCGCGCGTGGCGGCACCGGCCGGCTCGCCCGTGCCGCCGGGAACTGGCCGGGTTCGCCGCCGTCGGTCTCCTCGCCTACGCCGTCGACCTGGCCCTGTTCACCTGCCTGCGCGGCCCCGCCGCACTCGACCCGCTCACCGCCAAGACCCTGTCCTTCGTGGCCGCCTGCTCGGTGGCCTACGCGGGCAACGCCCTCGGCACCTACCGGACCACCCGGGCCCCGGGCTGGCGCCCCTACGCCGTGTTCTTCGCGGTGAACCTCGCCGGTGCCGCCGTCCAGCTGCTCTGTCTCACCGTCAGCCACTATGGCCTCGGACTCACCTCCCAGCGTGCGGACACCGTCTCCGGCGCTGTCGTCGGCATGGCCCTGGCCACGATTCTGCGGTTCTGGGGTACCCGTACATGGGTGTTCCGGGCGGAGGGCAGAAGCGGATCATGGACTGGCTGAAAAAGCTCCCGATGATCGGGCCGTGGGTGGAGCGGCTGATGATCACCCACGCGTGGCGGTCGTACGAGCGGCTGGACCGCGTGGCGTGGACGCGGCTGGCCGCCGCGATGACCTTCACGAGTTTCGTCGCGCTGTTCCCGCTGCTGACGGTCTCCGCGGCGATCACCGCCGCCACGCTCAGCAAGGACCAGCAGGACAAGCTCCAGGACAAGATCGCCGAGCAGGTACCCGGCATCTCCGACCAGCTGGACATCTCAGGGCTGGTCGACAACGCCGGCGCCATCGGCCTCATCGCGGGCGCGCTGCTGCTCTTCACCGGCATCAGCTGGGCCGGTTCCATGCGCGAGTGTCTGCGCGCGGTGTGGGAGCTGCCCGAGGAGGAGGAGAACCCGGTCCTGCGCAAGGCCAAGGACGCGGGCGTCCTGGTCGGCCTCGGCGGCGCGATCCTCGTCACCCTCGCCGCGTCCGCCGTCGCCTCCGCGATGGTCGGCTGGATCATCCGGCAGCTGGGCATCGACGAGGGCGGCTGGGGCGGGGTCCTGCTCCGGATCGCCGCGTTCCTGGTAGCCGTCCTCGCCGACTTCCTGCTCCTGCTCTACGTCCTGACCCTGCTGCCAGGCGTGGAGCCGACCCGCCACCGCCTGGTCGTCGCCGCGCTGACCGGCGCGGTCGGCTTCGAACTCCTCAAGCTGCTCCTCAGCGGTTACCTCCAGGGCGTCGCCGCGAAGAGCATGTACGGCGCGTTCGGCGTCCCCGTCGCCCTGCTGCTGTGGATCAACTTCACCTCGAAGCTGGTGCTGTTCTGCGCGTCCTGGACGGCGACACAGAGCAAGCAGGACGAACTCCCGGCCGCGAGCCAGGGCCGGCCGGAGGGCCCGGGCGGGGCGGCCGATGCGGCGGTGGCGGGCGGCGGCTGACCGGGAAGACACCGACAGCGCAGCGGCGCTGCCGGTACCGGGACGTCAGCCGTCGTCGCCCGAACGGGCCCTGCGGCGTACCAGGTCCGGCAGGGGCCAGCGGCGGTTGATCAGGAAGGCGCCGGCCGCGAGCAGTACCAGGACGCCGCCGGTGATGCCGAGCGCCGTTCCGATGCCGCTGGAGCCGTCCGCGGCCGAGGCGCTCGCCACCGGCTTCGAACCGGTCCCGGCGTCGCCGGAGCCACCGGCCTCGCCGGAGGGGTTCGAGCCGGGCCGGTCGGCGCCCTGCGCGGCGCTCTTCGGCGGCACCAGCTCACCCACCGGCTGCACCTTCCCGGCCGCCTTGAAGCCCCAGTCGAACAGCCGGGCGGTCTCCTTGTAGACCTCGTTGTGCTCGTCCCTCTCCGGGTTCATCACCGTGACCAGCAGCACCTTGCCGTTGCGCTCGGCGACGCCGGTGAACGTGGCCCCCGCGTTGGTGGTGTTGCCGTTCTTCACGCCCGCGATGCCCTGGTAGACGGGCACGTCCGCGTCGCCGCTCAGCAGCCGGTTCGTGTTCTGGATCTCGAAGGGCTTGCGGACGGTCTTGCCCTTCTTGTCCTTCTTCGTCTCGCCGGGGAACTTCGCGCTCACCGTCGAGGCGTACTCGCGGAAGTCCTTCTTCTGGAGCCCGGAACGGGCGATCAGCGTCAGGTCGTACGCCGACGACACCTGGCCCTCCGCGTCGTAGCCGTCCGGGCTGACGACGTGCGTGTCGAGGGCCTGCAGCTCCTCGGCGTGCGCGTTCATCTCCTTGACGGTGTTCTCGACGCCCTTGTTCATCGCGGACAGCACATGCACCGCGTCGTTGCCGGAGCGCAGGAAGACGCCGAGCCACAGGTCGTGGACGGTATAGGTCTCGTCCTCCTTTATCCCGACCATGCTGGAGCCGGAGCCGATGCCCGCGAGGTCGGAGGGCACGACCTTGTGCTCGGTCGTGCTCGGGAACTTCGGCAGCAGCGTGTCCGCGAACAGCATCTTCAGCGTGCTCGCCGGGGCCAGCCGCCAGTGCGCGTTGTGCGCCGCGAGCACGTCACCGGTCTCGGCGTCGGAGACGATCCAGGAGCGGGCGCTCACGTCCTTCGGCAGCACCGGCACACCGCTCGCCAGGTTCACCTGCGTGCCCGGCCGCCCGAGCCGGGCGCCGCCCACGGTCGACATCGACGCCGGGGGAGTGGCCGAGGGGCTCGCCGACGGACTGCCCGAGGGCTTCGGGGCCGCGACGGCGACGGGCGCGGCCAGGGCGAGGGACGACAGGACGGCGGCGGTGACCAGCAGAGATCCCCTGGTGGTCTTCTTCGGTGCGGGCACGGTCGGAAACGTACATGCCATACGCAGGGAAGTCCCGCTTCCACCCCCACCCCGGGAACGGAACAGGACACGCTCTGGCGATACTGGACTCATGCCGTGCTCATCCGGGGGACAACCCCCGGACCCCCGGCCGGTCCCGGAAGCACGGCGTCGTGAGGAAAGGTCTGTCGTTGTGAAGCTCAGCCGCCCCGTCTCCTGGTTCCTGCTCGCCTTCGGGGTGTGGAGCTGGGTCATCTGGATCACTTTCGTCAAAAACCTTGTCAAGGACGGCAGCGGGCTCGCCTTCGACGACGGTCAACCCACGGCGTACTTCTGGGTGCACCTGCTGCTCGCCGTCGTGTCCTTCGTATTGGGGACGGTCGTCGGGGCCATCGGGTTGCGTGGTCTGCGCGCACTGCGCCGGACGTCATAACGGCAATCGGGAGACACGACACCGTGGCCATCGTCTTCGTACTCGTCGCACTGCTGGTCCTGGCCGTCATCGTGACGGCCAACTGGTACGTGTGGCGCCGCCTGTTCCGCGACACGACCCGCGGCCCGGGCCTCACCCGCCGCGCGGGCGGGGTCCTGATCGCCGGCGGCTGGGTCCTGGCGATCGCGGCCCTGGTCGCCGAACGCTCCGGCGCCCCCTTCTGGCTCCAGCAGACCCTCGCCTGGCCGGGCTTCCTGTGGCTGGCCCTGTCGATATACCTGCTGCTGGCGGTGGTGGCGGGCGAGGTCGTACGCCCCCTGCTGCGGCGGTTCCTGGAACACCGGGACCGAGCGAGAGCCGAAGCCGGGCCGGGGCCGACGGCGTCGCCCGCGGACCGGCCGCACACCCCTGACGCACCCGGCGGAGCGACGGGCTCCGCGCCGGCGGCCGCCGCCCAGGCCGGCCCCCATGGCGGATCGGCCGCTGCCGCGCCGGCGGCCGATCCGCAGGGCGGCGTCGGCGCTGCCGCGCCCGGCATGGCCGCCGCTGCCGCCGCACAGGCCGGTCTCCGCGGCGGAGCGAGCGGAGCGACCGCCCCCGCCACCGAGCCCCACCCGCTCACGGACCCCACCCCCGACGCCCCAGAGGCCACCCCACAGCCACTCGCCCCCACCGGCACCACACCCGCCGCCCCCACCGGCCCCTCCCGCCGCCTCTTCGTCTCCCGGATCGTCGCCGGGGCCGCCGCGGCCGCCGCCGTCGGGACGGTCGGGTACGGGACGTACGGCGTGCTGCGGGGGCCGAAGGTCAAGCGGGTCACCGTCCCCCTGGCCAAGCTGCCGCGCGCGGCGCACGGGTTCCGGATCGCGGTGGTCAGCGACGTGCACCTCGGCCCGGTCCTGGGCCGCGGCTTCGCCCAGACGGTCGTCGACACGATCAACGCGACCCAGCCCGACCTGATCGCGGTCGTGGGCGACCTGGTCGACGGCAGCGTCAAGGACCTCGGCCCCGCCGCGGCCCCGCTGGCCGGGCTGAGGGCCCGTCACGGGTCGTACTTCGTCACCGGCAACCACGAGTACTTCTCCGGCGCCGAACAGTGGGTCGAGGAGGTCCGCAGCCTCGGCATCAACCCCCTGGAGAACGCCCGCCGGGAACTCCCGTACTTCGACCTGGCCGGAGTCAACGACCTCGCCGGCGAGGAGGAGGGCCAGGGCCCCGACTTCGCCCGGGCGCTCGGCGACCGGGACACCGCTCGCGCGTGCGTGCTGCTCGCCCACCAGCCCGTGCAGATCCACGACGCCGTCGAGCACGGCGTGGATCTCCAGCTCTCCGGCCACACCCACGGCGGCCAGCTCTGGCCCGGCAACCTCATTGCCTCCGCCGCCAACCCGACCCTCGCGGGCCTGGAGCGCTACGGCGACACCCAGCTCTACGTCTCGCGCGGCGCCGGCGCCTGGGGCCCGCCCACCCGGGTCGGCGCGCCGTCGGACATCACGCTGATCGAGCTGGCGTCGAAGCGGGCCTGACCGCCCGTCACCCTGTGAGACCGCTGTGAAAACGGTCCGATTCGCCCATCGGTAAGTTCTTTCCCAAGTCGGCAGATCTCCCTTCCCCGGGGTCAAAAGCCTGTGATTGTGTGAGGCCGCCACGAAGGGGTGTGGCACACGCACAAGGGCCGCAACGGGCCCGAAGGGCCTGGGGAGGGCAAGGCCGATGCGATCGGTTCGCATGCGGATACTCGCGGGGCTGCTCGTCCTGGCCGCCGCGGGCGTGGGCGCCTGGCAGTTCCTGCCGTCGAGGAGCGAGCGCGGGACCATCACGGTGGGCACGACGGACGCCGTCACCTCGCTCGACCCGGCCGGCGCCTACGACGCCGGCTCCTGGGCGCTTTTCAGCAACGTCTTCCAGTCGCTGCTCACCTTCACGCCGGGCGGCACCGCCCCCGTACCGGACGCGGCGAAGAGCTGCGCGTTCGCGGGCGGCGACCTGACGACGTACCGCTGCGAACTGCGCTCCGGCCTCACCTTCCCGAGCGGCCGGACGATGACCGCCGAGGACGTGAAGTACTCCTTCGACCGGATACTGAGGATCAAGTCGCCCGTCGGCCCGGCGCCCCTGCTCGACACCCTGCGTTCCGTGGACGCCGACCGGCTGACCGTCACCTTCCACCTGTCCTCGCCCGACGCGACCTTCCCGTTCAAGGTGGCCACCGGCGCCGGCTCCATCGTCGACCGCACCGCGTACCCGGCCGGCGAGCTGCGCACCGGCAACGGTGTCGACGGCACCGGCCCGTACACCCTCACCTCGTACACGAAGAACGCCGAGGCGGTCCTCGCGCCCAACACCGGCTACCAGGGCGCCGTCCAGGGCGGCGCGAACCGCTCCGTCGAGCTGCGCTACTACGACACCCCCGCCGCCCTCGACACCGCCTGGCAGGACAGGCAGGTCGAGGTCGCGACCCGTCAGCTGCCGCCCCAGGTCCTCGCGAGCCTCAACCCGAGCGACCCGGCGCAGCGCGTCTTCGAGGCGGACGGCTCCGAGACCCGCAACCTGTACTTCAACACCCGCGCGGGCAAGCCCCTGCACAAGCCCGAGGTCCGCCGGGCCATGGCCTGGCTGATCGACCGCGAACGGCTGGCCGCCACCGTCTACGACGGCACCGTGGACCCCCTGTACTCCCTCATCCCGGCGGGCATCACCGGCCACACCGCCTCGTTCTTCGACGACTACCCGAAGCAGGACCCGCGGCAGGCCCGCCGCCTGCTCACCAAGGCCGGAGTGACCCTGCCCGTCCGCATCACCTACGGCTACGCCAAGGGGCGCGGCGCCGGTGCGCAGGAGGCCGCCGAGATCAAGAAGGAACTGGAGGCGAGCGGACTCTTCAAGGTCACTCTCCAGGGCTACGAGTGGACCGACTTCCAGAAGCGGTGGGCGGACGGCGAGCTCGACGCGTACGCCGTCGGCTGGGTCGCCGACTTCCCCGACCCGGACACCTTCGGCGCCGCGCTCGTCGGCACCGGCAGCGCCATGAAGACCGGCTACAGCAGCAAGACCGTGGACCGGCTCATCAAGGACAGCCAGCGCTACGCCGACCGCGGCGAGGCCGACCGGGACTTCCGCGAGGTGCAGCAGACCGTGGCGCAGGACGTGCCGGTGCTCCCGCTGTGGCAGGCGAAGGAGTACGTCGTCACCACCGAGGACATCGGCGGCGGCCAGTACCTCTCCGACGGCACGGGCGTCTTCCGCCTCTGGAGCCTCACGCGGCTCTGAGGTGCCCCGCGCGGCCCTAGGAGTCGGTGCGACGCGCCGCAGGGTCCGGGATCGCCCGGGTCATCCCCGGCAGGAAGTCCGTGAACAGCTCGTGCACCTCCCGCACCAGGGGCCGCAGCACCCGGAAACGGGCCAGGGCGACGCCCCGCGAGGTGAGCCGGGCACCGCGCTCGGCCAGTCGGTAACTGCGCTCCCGACCCTCGGTCCGGTCGAAGATCCAGTACAGGACGAGCCCCATCTGGGACAGCCACATCAACTCGGGAAGGATGTCCCGCAGTTCCTCGGCCACCTTCGTCTTCGTCGCCCCGGCCAGCACCTCCTGGTGGACGCTGATGGCCTCCACGCGCGCGTGCTCCGACTCGGGGGAGAAGGGGCTGAGCGGGCTGTCCGGGTCGGCGGCGTTCTTGAAGAACTGCACCGCGAACTCGTGGTAGGGCGCGGCGATGTCCAGCCAGGTCCGCAGGACACCCGCGAGCCGGGCCTCCAGATCGGTCTCCCGGTCCAGGATCTCCCGGACCGCCACCTGGTGCTCGGCGGCGATCCGGTCGTAGAAGCCCTGGATCAGGTGCTCCTTGCCCGCGAAGTAGTAGTACGCGTTGCCGACGGAGACCCCGGCCTCCTGGGCGATGGCCCGCATCGTCGTCTTGTCGTAGCCGCGCTCCTGGAACAGCCGCATGGCCGTCTCCAGGATCAGGGCGCGGGTCTGCTCGGACTTCGTGGGGGTGGCGCCGTCGTCGGGGCCGTCGTTCTTCGCGGACACGGGAAGAGAGCCTAACGTCAGCACCGGCGCGGCTATCGAGGGGCGCAGGTGCCGTCGGCGCAGCCCGGCGCGGTGTAGGTCCAGCCGGTGTCCGGGGCGTACGCCCACCCGTCCGCGCCCCGGTACACCCGGCCGCCCCACCCCGTCCCGCCCCACTGCGACCCGCGCCACTTCGCGGCAGCCAGCACCGCGCCCTTGGCGAGCAGGGCGCCGGCCGGGGTGCTCAGCCGGTGGGCGAGCCGCCGGTGCGCGCGCAGCGCCCACAGGGTGACCACCCAGGCGGCGGGCCCCCGGTAGACCTGCCCGGCGTCTCCGACGACGGTGATCTCGTCGAGGGTGGCGCCGTGGTCGAGTCCGGGAAAGCGCCGCCGGGCCTCCTCCGAGGCGGCCGGGACCAGCTCCAGCGGCACCAGCTGAGGCTGCCGCGCGAGCCAGTCGCGTACGAAGGAGCACAGGGAGCACTCGGCGTCGTACAGGACGGTGAGCCGGCGGACCGGTGCGGTGGCGTTCATGCCCGTCTCCGCTCAGGCCCGCGCCTGCGGGGCCACCCAGCCCTGCGGCGGCACGGGCGGCATCTGCTCGCGCTCCATCACACCCCGCCGCCGGATCCGGTTCAGCACATAGACGTTGGCCAGGTGCATCACACCGAGCACCAGCAGCACCACACCGAGCTTCGTCGACAGCGCCTCGAAGACCCCGCGCGTGTCGGTGATGGTCTCGTCCCCGCTCAGATACAGCGCCACGAACCCGAGGTTGACCAGATAGAAGCCGACCACCAGAAGGTGGTTGACGGCGTCGGCGAGCTTCTCGTTGCCGTGCAGCACATCGGCGAGGAACACCTTCCCGTTCCGGCTGAGCGTACGAGCCACCCAGACCGTCAAGGCGACGCTGACCAGCAGGTAGATGACATAGGCGATGACCGTGCGGTCCATTGCCCCACCCTTCTTGAACACGTTCAAAACGCTGTCGAGGGAAACTGTAGACCCTTTTTTGAACGTGTTCAACACGCGAAACCGGGGCCGTCTTCGACGAAGACGGCCCCGGTTCGCACAACTCGACAGCGGGTCACCCGATGGCGATGCGGGTCCTCCAGTAGTCGGCCCGGCCGATGACCTCAGCCCCTGAGCCGGTGAGGGAGGTCTTGCTGCCCGCGTGGAAGCGAACCGATCCGTCGGCGAGGACGGCCCAGATGTCGGGAACCGTGTCGCCGTTGGCGCTCGGCGTGCCCATCAGATGAGGCTTGTCCCTGCTCGACCAGCCCGACGAGCCGTACTCGTTGTCCGCCCCGCCTGAGGAGTTCGCCGCGGTGGCCAGCGAGCTCAGGTCGACCCCATCGCCGGAAGCGGGGGTGCCCTTGCGCAGCCACGGTTTCCCGGACACGTCGGACCGGTAGACCATGTCGGTCACACCGTCGCCCGAGACGTCCTGGGTGACGACAAGGTCGCGCTCCTTCCAAGCGGTGGCGTTCAGACGGACACTCTGGTCGACCGTGGCGCCGTGATGGCCGGTGAGGGCCCACAGCTCGTCGTCGGCGCCGGCGGAGTTCCTCACCGTGGCGAAGAAGTCGGCGCGGCCGTCCCCGGTGGCGTCTCCCGCGCTGAGGATCTGGGTGAAGTCGGCCGGACTCGGCGCCCCGTCGGGCAGGAGGATCTCCTGGCGCTTGTCGACGTTGACGGCGCCGTAACCGTCTCCGGGGTAGACCCAGAGCTTGCCGCCGAGGCGGACGACGAGGTCCTGAAGGCCGTCGCCGCCGTAGATGTCACCGTTGTGGGTGATCAGGGCCCCCTTGAAGTGCCCTGACGGGGCGGGGGCGTACGGGGGCAGGTCGTCCCCGTTGGGGTCTTTCTCGGGGTTGGTCCGATAGGCGCCGGCCATCGAGTAGTCCAGGTCGCCGGTGCCCTTGGCCAGGTCGTCCTTGTCGGCCTGGGACGGGTACATGGCCAGGTTGCCGCCCTCGGTGACGACCATGAGGTCGGGCAGCTTGTCGCCGGTGAAGTCGCCGGGGCTGTCGGCCTGGTCCCGGGCGAGACGCAGAAGAAGTACTTCGTGGGATCCGAGGGGTTGCCCGCAGCGTCCACGGCACGGACGTAGAGCACGTTGGGTCCGGCCGTCGGAAGGGGGTGTGCGTTCAGATTTTCTCTACGAGGTTCAAGGCAGGCCCCGCCCGCCGGAGCTGGCCGCCGTCGCCGACAAGTCCGCCGTTCGCTCGGAAGGTCAGCGGCGCCGCAGGCGGCGAGCCGCCCCGGCAGCCGAGGTATGACCCAGGGCTGCGGGAGCGGCAACCAGCCAGCTTGTCGGGCTGACCGGAGTCGGGCTCCTGGCAGAGCAAGTTGTCGCCAACGACCGTCCTACGGCCGGATCGCAGGCGAGGGCCGACCAGGGGGCCGATCCTTCACGTGCGTCGCGCAGGCTCACCGAGGGCGGTGGCCGGCACCGCCTCCAGCGGGGAGCGATACCCCCCTCTGGGCGGACCCCTCCCCACCCAGCCTCCGCGCCGCCGCACTGGCGGAGGCACCGGCACCGCCCCGACGTCTGAGGGCCGCACTCCCCGGCAACGGGCCGCCAGGGGAAGTACCAGACAGGACGCACGCGGGGACATCGACCAAGTTCCTGGCATTTCTCGGGCGACTGCCCGCACGCCGGCGGGGATGAACCTCTGCCGATCCAGCTGTCCGAGGCCGCGAGGCCGTCCTACACTGCTGGCGTGACCGCTGCATTCGACTACGAGGACATGCACCACCTGGTGGACCGGCTCACCCCGACCCAGGTGCGACGCCTGCGCCTGCTCGTCACCCAGGATGAGGAACTGTCCCAGGTTGCCCAGTCGCTGCCGGCAGTCGACGCGAACGAGGCCGAGGAGTCGGTCCCGGCCGGGCTGCTGGCCCTGATCGGCAGCGTGAACGGCCCAGAGGATCTGGCTGAACGGCACGACGACTACATCCGCGAGCGGATGCGCGAGCGCTTCGGCGACTCGGCGTGATTGCCACGGTCCTGGACACCGGACCCCTGGCTGCGGCGTTCAACGCGGCTGACCGGCGTCACCCGGAGTGCGCCTCCCTGCTGACGTCGCTGACCGGCCGCCGTCTGCTGCCCAGCCCGGTCATGACCGAGGTCTGCTGGCTGCTGGAGCGCTGGCCCCAGGTCGAAGCAGCGTTCCTCGCCGAGGTCGCACGGGGAACATTCGAGCTGGTCCACCTCACTCCCACGGACCTGACGCGCATGGGTGAGCTGGTCCTCCAGTACGCCGACTTCCCGCTCGGCGGGGTCGACGCCTCGGTCATCGCGGTGGCCGAGCGCTTCGGCGTGGACCGGGTAGCCACCCTCGACCGGCGGCACTTCAGCGTCGTCAAGCCCGCTCACGTCCCCGCGCTGACACTCCTGCCATAGCCCGACCAGCGGTCTATACCCCTGACGGCAGCCCTGACGACAACAAGCACAAGGGCTCCCGTGACCGGGCCGAGGGGGAGGCGGTCGAAGGTCTTCCATGCGAGGACGGGGGAGGAGCGCGGCGGCTGCGGCGGCCGTGGCCAAGAGCGCGACGACGGCTTTCCTCAGGGGCGTCAAAGGCGACAGTCTGGTGACACCCGGCCACACCAGTCACAGGAGCCGTGAGACAGGTGGCCGGACCCGCCCGAATCTGGCCGGTCCCGGGCCCTGCGACTCAGTCGCTCGTCTTCGGCTGGCCGGCCTTGAGGATTTCCGCCGCGTCGAGGGTCACCTTGGCACCGATGGAGTCGGGGAGAGTGACGAGCTCGCCCGGCGCGTGCGGACGATGGTTCTCGTAAGTGCTTCCGGCCGGGTCGGTCAGGACGTGGAGGCGTTGGTGCTTGCGGTCGACGATGACGTAGACCGGCACCTTGGCCTCGGCATATGCGGCGACCTTGGTCTTGAGGTCGTCCTTCCAGTTGCCGGAGGTGACCTCCAGGACGAGACGGAAGCATGCCGGGTCGTACGCGTTGTTCTCGACGAAGTGGTCGTCGATGTCGGCGTCCACCACGACGAGGTCAGGGATGGCGTAGTCCTCGGCGCCGGTGGGGAGCCAGAGTCCGACGTTCTGCAGGACTTCGGTTTCCCCGTCATCCAGACCTGCTGCGATGAACGGGCGCATGAGTTTGGTCAGGGCGCGGGCATGAGGAGCATCCGGGGACGGGGTCACGAGGAGATGGCCTCCGATGATCTCGACGCGGTAGCCCGGATGGCGCTCCATGATTTCGTCGGCGATGGTCGTCAGGGTGACCGGCTCTTCCTCGTGGAAGGGCTGCTCGACGGAAGCTGCGGACATCAGGTGCCTCCTGGGGGGCTGGTGTCGAGAGCATCATCGTAGGTCCGAGGCCGCCCGCGCGTCCGTCCCGGAGGCCTTCACTCGATGGTGTGGCATATGCCAGAGGACCCCGTTCCCAGCGGAAACGGGGCCCTCGAAGCCGTACGGCGAACGACCTCAGAAGCGGCGCGTGATCAGCGCACGCTTCACCTCGGCGATCGCCTTCGTGACCTCGATGCCGCGCGGGCACGCGTCCGTGCAGTTGAAGGTCGTGCGGCAGCGCCAGACGCCGTCGCGGTCGTTGAGGACCTCCAGGCGCTGCTCTCCGGCCTCGTCGCGCGAGTCGAAGATGAAGCGGTGCGCGTTGACGATGGCCGCCGGGCCGAAGTACTGGCCGTCGTTCCAGAAGACCGGGCACGACGTGGTGCAGGCCGCGCAGAGGATGCACTTCGTGGTGTCGTCGAAGCGCTCGCGGTCCTCGGCCGACTGGAGACGCTCACGCGTCGGCTCGTTCGTGTCCTTCGTGATGAGGAAGGGCATGACGTCGCGGTACGCCTGGAAGAACGGCTCCATGTCGACCACGAGGTCCTTCAGGACCGTGAGGCCCTTTATCGGCTCGACCGTGATCGGCTTCTCGGGGTTGATGTCCTTGATCAGCGTCTTGCACGCGAGGCGGTTCTTGCCGTTGATCCGCATGGCGTCGGAGCCGCAGATGCCGTGCGCGCAGGAACGGCGGAAGGTGAGGGTGCCGTCGACGTCCCACTTGATCTTGTGGAGGCCGTCGAGGACACGCTCCTTGGGGTCGATCTCCAGCTGGAAGTCTTCCCAGGTCGCCTCGGCCGAGACCTCCGGGTTGAAGCGGCGGACCCGGAAGGTGACGGTGATGTAGGGGGAGTCGGCGAAGCCGGGCTCGGGCTGGCCGGCCGCTTCCGCCTTGTCCACAACAGGGGTAGCCATCAGTACTTACGCTCCATCGGCTGGTAGCGGGTCTGGACGACCGGCTTGTAGTCGAGACGGACGGTTTCGGAACCGTCGGCGCCGACCTCGCGGTACGCCATGGTGTGCCGCATGAAGTTGACGTCGTCGCGGTTCGGGTAGTCCTCGCGGTAGTGACCGCCTCGGGACTCCTTGCGGGCGAGCGCGGAGACCGCCATGACCTCGGCGAGGTCCAGCAGGTTGCCCAGCTCGATGGCCTCCAGCAGGTCCGTGTTGAACCGCTTGCCCTTGTCCTGGATCGACACGTTCTTGAACCGCTCGCGCAGCTCCGCGATCTTCTCGACCGCCGTCTTGATCGTCTGCTCGGTGCGGAACACCATGACGTTGGCGTCCATGGTGTCCTGCAGTTCGCGGCGGATCGCCGTCACACGCTCGGTGCCGGTGGAGTCGCGCAGTCGCTCCACCTGCTCGATCACGAGCTCCGCCGGGTTCTCCGGCAGCTCGACGAACTCCGCCGTCTGCGCGTACTCCGCGGCGGCGATGCCCGCGCGCTTGCCGAACACGTTGATGTCCAGCAGCGAGTTGGTGCCGAGGCGGTTCGCGCCGTGGACGGAGACGCAGGCGACCTCGCCCGCGGCGTACAGGCCGGGGACGACGGTGGTGTTGTCCGCGAGGACCTCACCCTCGACGTTCGTGGGGATGCCGCCCATGACGTAGTGGGCCGTGGGCTGGATCGGGATCGGGTCCGTGTAGGGCTCGATGCCGAGGTAGGTGCGCGCGAACTCGGTGATGTCCGGGAGCTTGGCGTCCAGCTGCTCCGGCGGGAGGTGCGTGAGGTCGAGGTAGACGTGGTCGCCCTCGGGGCCGCAGCCGCGGCCTTCGCGGATCTCCGTGTAGATGGAGCGGGACACGACGTCACGGGACGCGAGGTCCTTCATGACCGGCGCGTACTTCTCCATGAAGCGCTCGCCGTCCTTGTTGCGGAGGATGCCGCCCTCACCGCGGGCGCCCTCCGTCAGCAGGATGCCCATGCGCCAGATGCCGGTCGGGTGGAACTGGAAGAACTCCATGTCCTCCAGCGGCAGACCGCGGCGGTAGACCGCCGCCTGGCCGTCACCCGTCAGCGTGTGCGCGTTGGACGTCACCTTGAAGAACTTGCCGCAGCCGCCGGACGCGTAGACCACGGACTTCGCCTGGAAGACGTGGATCTCGCCGGTCGCCAGCTCGTAGGCCACCACACCGGCGGACTTCTTGACGCCGTCGACCTCGGTGATGAGCTGGTCCAGGACGTAGAACTCGTTGAAGAACTCCACGCCCTCCTTGACGCAGTTCTGGTACAGCGTCTGGAGGATCATGTGGCCGGTGCGGTCGGCCGCGTAGCAGGAGCGGCGGACCGGGGCCTCGCCGTGGTTGCGGCTGTGACCGCCGAAGCGGCGCTGGTCGATGGTGCCGTTCGGCGTGCGGTTGAACGGCAGGCCCATCTTCTCCAGGTCGAGGACGGAGTCGATGGCCTCCTTCGCCAGGATCTCGGCGGCGTCCTGGTCGACCAGGTAGTCACCGCCCTTGACCGTGTCGAAGGTGTGCCACTCCCAGTTGTCCTCCTCCACGTTGGCCAGCGCGGCGGCCATGCCGCCCTGCGCGGCGCCCGTGTGGGAGCGGGTGGGGTACAGCTTGGTCAGGACCGCGGTGCGGCTGCGCTTCGTCGACTCGATGGCGGCGCGCATGCCCGCGCCACCGGCGCCGACGATGACGGTGTCGTACTTGTGGATCTTCATGATTCTCGCAGCCCCGTGCCTAGCGGATGTTCGGGTCGAAGGTGAAGATCACCAGCGTGCCCAGCAGGATGGTGAACACCGTGGCGGTGTAGAGCAGGCCCTTGAGCCACAGCCGGGTGTTCGCGCGCTCCGCGTAGTCGTTGATGACCGTGCGCAGGCCGTTGGCGCCGTGCAGCATCGCGAGCCACAGCATCAGCAGGTCCCAGACCTGCCAGAAGGGGCTCGCCCAGCGGCCCGCCACGAAGGCGAAGCCGATCTTCGACACGCCGCCGTCCAGCACGAGCTGGATCAGCAGGTGGCCGAGGACCAGCACGACCAGCACCACGCCGGACAGGCGCATGAACAGCCAGGCGGCCATCTCGAAGTTGCCCCGGGTCGACTTCGGGGACTTCTTGGTGCGCTTGCGCGGGGCCTCGATGAAGGGGGCCGGGTTGTCGACGGTGTAGACGGCGTCGCCCTCGACGGGGCCGACGCCCGCGGTGGTCTTCTCAGTCGTGGACATTGGCGTCAGCTCCCGAACAGTTCACGAGCGGCGTGGCCGAGGACGGGGTAGATCGCCCCGAGCATCAGCACGGCCCACAGGGCTACGACGGTCCAGAGCATCTGCTTCTGGTAGCGGGCGCCCTTGATCCAGAAGTCGACGGCGATGACACGCAGGCCGTTGAGCGCGTGGAAGAGGATGGCGGCGACGAGGCCGTACTCCAGCAGCGCGACGATCGGCGTCTTGTACGTGGCCACGACGGTGTCGTAGGCCTCAGGGGACACGCGGACGAGAGCGGTGTCCAGCACGTGAACGAACAGGAAGAAGAAGATGAGGACGCCGGTGACTCGGTGAGCCACCCAGGACCACATTCCTTCCCGGCCGCGGTACAGCGTTCCAGCCGGCACGGAAGTTTCCTCCGGGAGCGGGGATTGGGGCCGCGCCGGCTTGGTGTGTCGGTCGGGCCCGGCCGGGTACGGTCCACCGGCCCCCAGCATCGTAGCGATGCGCTGCCGCTGGGCTGCGCCGGGGTCCCAGGGTGTGATCAAACTGGCATGCAAAGGGGTACAGGTGGGCTAGCGCGGGCCAGGGGGTGGGGGGGCGCCAGAGAGGGCCGGGGTGCGGGGCGTCAGTGGTTGCTCGCGCAGTTCCCCGCGCCCCTGAGGAGGGCGTCGATCAGTCGTTCCTTTGCCAGGTGCCGGAGTTCGTCGGCCACCACCGCTCGCTCTTCCTCCGGATCGTTGGTCAATCGTGACCGGATGGCTTCCAGGAGGTGGTCCAGGACCTCGTCCGGTGCCAGACCGTCCAGGCAGATGACGAACACATGGCCGAAGCGGGCCTCGTAGGCGGCATAGGCCGCGCTGAGGGCCGTGTGGGCCGCGGCGTAGGTGTCCGGGGGGAGGGCCGGCAGGGGCTCGGCCGCCAGGGCTTCCGTGAGGTCGCTCCAGGCCAGGTCGTACGCGGCCTCGTCGGAGGCGGCGAGCAGGGAGGCGAGGTCCGGATAGGGGCGGTGTTCCGCGACCCGCCGGGACCAGGGGTGGCTGTGCAAGCAGGTGAGGAGAGCCTGCTCCAGTTCCTGCGCGGAGGCTGCGTTGAAGTGCTCCACCGGTATGGCGGCTCGGCCGGGGAGGTCTGGGAGACGGTGCGCGGGCAGCGTGGGTCCTCGTGGGCGTCACGTGTGTCGGCAGGACAAGGTGTGAGAGATGTGACGTCACGCTATCGAGTGCGACCGAGACGTGTCCGACGGATGCCCGAATTTCACCCGGGGGAGAGAGTTTCGGAACGTGTGGTGGACGCGCGCCGGGCGGCCATGGGTTTTAGGTTGGCCGTGTGAGTCAGCACAGGCGCCGGGATACGGCGAAGCAGGTGAAACAGCGGCCAGTACTGGTCGTGGCCATGGCCGTCGCACTGGTCATGGTCGCGGCCGGGGTGAGTCTGGGGCTCTGGGCGGCCTCGGACGGCGACGGCGGGTCCACAGGGGCCGAGGCCAGACCCTCCGACGGCCGGACCGCCGCCGCCCCGCGCGGCACCTCGCCGGAGAGCAGCCCGAGCCCGACCCGCTCGTACGCCCTGTCCAAGGCGCCGCAGACGATCCCCGCCGTACGCGACCACGAGCCGGCGCGCGGCCCGGGCTGGCAGCCCGGGAGCGGCAACCGCGTGGTCGTGGCCGACGCGGCGCTGGCCGACGAGGGACGCCTGGTCGCCGGCGAGCTGGGGATGACGTACGCGGGCGAGAAGGACGACCGGCGCGCCGGGGATCTGCGGCTGGCGCTCGGCGGCGACAAGAAGGCGAACCCGGAGTCGTACGTCATGACCGTGCGCGACGGGCGCGCGGAGATCACCGGGCCCGCCGAGGCGGGCGTCTTCTACGGCACCCGCACGCTCAAGCAGGAGACGCACCACGGCGGGACGGCGCCCGAGGGCGTGGTGCGGGACGAGCCGGCCAAGCCGGTGCGCGGGTTCATGCTGGACATCGCGCGCAAGAACTTCACGGCCGGCTGGATCGAGGACCGGATCCGGGAGCTGGGCGATCTGAAGTACAACCAGCTGGGCCTGCACTTCTCCGACGACCAGGGGTTCCGGATCGAGTCCGACTCGCATCCGGAGATCGTGTCCCAGGAGCATCTGACGAAGGCGCAGGTGCGGAAGATCGTCGACCTCGCGGAGAGCCGGCACATCACCGTCGTGCCGGAGATCGACTCGCCCGGGCACCTGGGCGCGGTCATCGACGCCCACCCCGACCTCCAGCTGCGCACCGCGCAGGGGTCGGCGGTGCAGGGGGCCATCGACATCTCCAAGGCCGAGAGCGCCGACATCGTCGACGACCTGCTGAACGAGTACGCCGATCTCTTCCCCGGCAAGCCGTGGCACCTCGGGGCCGACGAGTACCAGGCGCTGGTCCGCTCCGACCCGGAGGCCGCGTTCCCGCAGCTGGCCGCAGCGGCGCGGGAGAAGTACGGCTCCGGCGCCACGGTCGCCGACCTCACCACCGGCTGGCTCAACGACCGGGCCGCCACCGTCCGCGAGCACCAGCGCGTCCCGCGCGCCTGGAACGACGGGTTCTTCCGCGGCGGGTCGGTCCAGGCCGACAAGGACATCCAGGTCGCCTACTGGACCGGCAAGGAGATCGGCGCCCGGGAGCCTCTGGAGTACCTGGAGGCGGGCCGGAAGGTGATCAACTACAACGACGAGTTCCTGTACTACGTGCTCGGCGAGCCGCAGACCTTCGTCTATCCGACGGGGCAGCGGATCTACGAGCAGTGGACACCGCTCGTGCTGCGCGGCACCACGGCCGTACCCGAGCGCTACAACGCGCAGATCCTCGGCGGGTCCTTCGCCGTCTGGTGCGACCTGGCGAACGCGCAGACGGAGGGGCAGGTGGCGGCCGGGATCCGGATGCCGCTGCGGGCGATGGTCCAGAAGCTGTGGGACCCGGACAAGCCCGCGCTGTCCTGGGCGGAGTTCCGGGCACTGGCGGACAGGCTCGGCTGACTCCGCACGAATTGGCCCATACGGCTGCGAACTCCCGTACGACTGTGGTGGTCTTCTGACGGCAGTCGGACCGAATATGCCGGGGGGAACCGGAACATGGGCTACTGGGGTTACTTCGTCGTGGGGAGAGCGGAGCAGCCGCTGGCGGAGCTGGCCGCGCTGCCGGGGGCCGAGGGCGGTATGACGCCGCACGCCTCGGCGCCCGGCGGGTGGCAGTTGTGGGAGTACCCGAGCGGCGAGGGCGACATCGGGAACATGAACGACCTCGCCCGGGAGACCGGGGCGCCCGCGCTCTTCGGGTACGTCATGAACAGCGAGTGCGTGGTGCTGGAGGCCGCGGCGCCGGAGAGCGGGGCGTGGACGACCTGCCTCGCGCGGACCGCGATGGCCGGCTACCTGGGCGCGGACCGGGAGGGCCTCACGCTGGAGGACTACTTCCTCGAACCCGGCGACGCCGCCGAGCGCGCGGTGCGCTGGGCGGCCGAGGCCGGGCACGAAGTGAACGCCGACGCGCTGACGGACGTACTGACTTCAGACCCTGATCCTCTGGCCGAAAACCTCTTCTTCCGCTTCCTCGACCGACTGGGCGTGGTACCCCTGTGACACTCCGGGGCTGTTGCGCGCAGTAAGGGGAAGTGCGGGTTCCGTGAGGGGTGAGGGCTGGTAGCGGCCTGATAGGGCCCTGGAGAAGGCCCGCGGAGGGAGGCGTGGATGAGCCTGGTGGAGTTGATCGCACAGGCCGACGAACGCGGGTTGGCCGCGAGCGGGCTGGCTTGTTTGGATCGGTGCGTGCCCCTGCTGGGCGGCGACGACGAGATCCTGCGGCCGCTGTGGGCGAGCCTCACCGACGACGCCGGTGCCGGCGCCTGGGGTGACGGCCTTGAGCAGGCGCGCGGCAAGCTGGACGCCGCGGCCGACGGGGACGAGGCCGTCGCGCTCGCCCACCGGATGCTCGAGGCCGCGCCCGCTCAGCGGTCCGCCGCCGAGGTGCGGGTGTGGGCCGACGCCTGCTCCGTCGCCTCCCTCCAGATCCACCGCCTCCTCGACACCGCCCCGGACGAGGCCTCCTCGGTCGACACCCGACGCCAGGGCGGTACGGAGGGCATGTCGCCGCTCGTCGCCGCCGAACTGCGCCGGCAGGTCGTCGTCCTGGAGGTCCTGGCCGGGCACGGGCCGGCCGGGCTGCGGCGGGCGTTGGAGGTGTCGACGGAGGGACGCCGGGTGTTGCGCGCGGTGGTCTCCCGCCGGATCCGGCAGCGGGGCTAAACCTCGTTCCTGAAAGAGTCCTGTGACTGTCGTAGGGCCGAGGTGGGGTGGTCCTGCGCCACTTCCGGGAAGTCGCCGATTTCGCGTGACGAAACGCCGCCCGGCGGCGCATTGAAGAGGTGTGACGACTCAGCAGGAGACCAGGCCATCGGCGGCTGCGAAGCCGCTGCGGTGGGCGGCGGACACGGTGGCGACGATGCGCGAGGGAGCACGACTGCGCCTCGACTACTCGGCACAGAGTCTGTGGAGCATCGACCGCATGATCGACGGGATACGGCGGGAAGGAGCGCCGTACGCGGCCGTGGAGGAGGTGCTGCGCGGATTCGGGGCCTATGCCGGTGAGGTGATGGCACGGCAGACCGGGGCCGAGTGGTGGGCCACCGGCGGCGACCACTGGATACGCACCCCCGACGGGCGCCTCTGGGACCCGATCGACGAGGCCCGCCGCTGCTACGGCGGTCATGGATCGCTGCGGCTGCTGTGCCGGGACGCGGTGGGCACGACGCCCCGGCCGTAGTGTCAGCGGGCGAGCACGCCCTCGATCCCCAGCTCGGCGAGTTCCTGCTCCCGGTCCGGCCCTGATTCCGGATCAGGCTCCGGTTCCGTCTGTGCTTCCGTCTGTGGTTCCGTCTGTGGTGCCGGATTCGGTTGCGGCGCGACGAGCGTGCCGGCCTTGGCGGCGAGGGCGCGGATCTCGGGCAGGTCGTCGTAGAGGTTCTGTCCGGGACACTCCGTCGGGGAGCCGTCGCGGTGCCCCGAGATGCGGTTGAGCGTGACCTTCTGGCCCGCCTGGTACTTGCCGTTGTCGACGCCGGAGGTCAGGACCACGGTCCCGGCCGGGTCGAGGCCGTACAGGCCGAGCTTCCAGGCCGCCACCTTGGCGACCGACGCGCGTACCGCCGCGTTGGTGGCCGCCGTGGAGTAGTCGCCGAGCACCGACACGCTGCTGGTGGCGGTGTTGAAGCCGTAGGTGTGCGCGCCGAGGACGGGTTTGTCGATGCCGCCCGCACGGCCCTCGAAGACGGTTCCGCACTTGTCGACGAGGAAGTGGTACCCGATGTCGTTCCAGCCGTTGCTCTGCACGTGGTAGAGGAACACACCGCGCACGACCGACGCCGACTGGGCGCAGGTGTAGTCGTTGGTGCCCGCCGTGTGGTGGACGAACATCGCCTGGGTGCCGGTGGTGTAGGTGGGCGGGTCCTTCACCAGGGACTCGTCGGCGCCCCAGGCGGAGCGGGACGTCACGGTGGGGCGGTCGGCCAGGGGCGGCGCTCCGGGGGCCGGTTCGGGGACGCCTGGTTCGACGACGCCGGGCTCGGGGGCGCCGGGTTCGACGACCGAGGTCCGCACGGCGTCCGAGCCGCCGTCGGGGTCGACCAGTTCGACGCGCAGTCCCTTGGGCAGCCGCCCGCCCGAGACGCGCACCTGGACACCGTCCGAGGGGCCGGTCCACAGCGGCTGGGTGCCGCCGCGCACCCCGGCGTGGTCGCGGTCGGGGCCGCTCTCGGGCGTGCGCACATCGGTGTCCAGCGCCCGCCACGCGCTCCACTCGCCGCTCGCGCGGGAGCGGGTGCGCACATACGCGGTGCCGTCCAGGGCGGCGTCCGGGTCCGCCCAGGTGACACCGACCATGCTGAACGGCTCGGTGGTGCGCGGGGCGAGGGATCGCTTGTGCGGATCACCGTCCGGCACCCGGACGGTGTACACGCCGTCCGTGGACGACGCCCGGGCGGGCTGGGCCAGACCGAGGGCACCGAGGGCCAGAGCGGTGGCGACGGCGGTGCGCAGGAGGGGAGACGGCATACGGCGCTCGCCTTTCGTCGGGCGGTTGCATCGCGTGACAGAGCTCCCCGGTACGTCACTTGGCCCAAACCTCCGCGGGCCCGCGCTCCCGAGGACGGCGGGTCGGTTTGACCCGAACGGTGGTCGGCGCCCGGGCATCTGACGCGCTGTGACACTTCCGCGCGCACCGGCGCTGATCACCGTGAGGGCGTGGTACGGGAGGGCGCGCACTCGGTACGGACGGGGACGGTACGTGGGTCAGGGAGCGGCACCCCGGCGCATGCGGGAGTACGACGGGGAACTGGGCGCGGCCGTCGCGCGGGCCCAGCAGGGAGACGAGGCGGCCTTCGCGGTCGCCTACCGGTTCGTGCAGCCCGGCCTGCTCGGCTATCTGCGCGGCCTGGTCGGGGACGACGCGGAGGACGTGGCGTCCGACGCCTGGCTGGAGATCGCCCGGGACCTGGGGCGGTTCCAGGGCGACGGGGCCGGCTTCCGCGGCTGGACGGCGACCATCGCCCGGCACCGGGCCCTGGACCATCTGCGCCGGCAGCGGGTACGGCCCCGGCCGGCCGCGCTGGAACAGGACGTCCTGGACCTGCCCGGCCCGCACAGCACGCACGACCAGGCGCTGGAGGCCCTCTCCACCGAGCGTGCCCTGGAACTGGTCCGCGGGCTGCCCCGCGACCAGGCCGAGGCCGTGCTGCTGCGCGTCGTGGTCGGCCTCGACGGCCCGGCCGCCGCGCGCGTCCTGGGCAAGCGGCCGGGCGCGGTACGCACGGCCGCGCACCGCGGGATCAGACGCCTGGCCCGGCAGCTGGGCGTGGAGGGTGTGACGGATGAGGCTCCCCGGACGCTGGGGGAGTCGACGTGAACGAAGCTCAGCTTCTCCGGCGGGCCGGGCGGCGCCGGCGGGGCCGCGCTGTCGCTCCGTCCTGAACGGGCCGGACGAGCGGGACGTACTGGTGGCCCGGCGGGCGTGCGGACCTGCGGCCGTGCCGGCGTGTGGACCTGCGGCCGTGCCGGCGTGCGGCCCTGCGGCCGTGCCGGCGTGCGGACCGAGCGGGAACCGGGCAGGACTGAGCAGGAACGGAATCGGACATGGGCGAACGGCAGCGCGGCGGCGGGCTTCCTCCCGGCCGCCGTTCCCGTCCCGCCCTGCCCGACGCCGAAGTCGAGGCGCTGATCGTCGCCTGCCTCGTCCGGGACGGTGTCGACGCCGAGGCCGAGCAGCGGGCCGTGGCCGCGTTCCGGGCCGCCCGGGACGCCGGGCACGCCGGGGACCACCCGACCCGCGCCCGCCGCCGGGACGCCTGGGAGCCCCGGGGGCGGCGGTCCGCGGTGCCGTCCCCGCGGACGACGCTCTCCGTGCTGTTCGCCGGACTCATGCTGGTCGGCGTCGCCATGGGCGTGATCGGCGCGGCGGGATTCCCGGCGGACGACGGCCGCGAGAACCCCGCCCCGGCCCCGGCCACCGAGGACGACTGCCGCGCCTACCAGGAGATCGGGGGAAACGGCGAGGGCGTGGACGCGACGGTGTGGCAGCGTCTCGTGGCGGCGGCGGGCGGTGAGAAGAACGTCACGGCGTACTGCAAGGCACAGCTGGCCGAGCCGAAGCCGGACGGGAACGACGGCCACGCCACACCCTAGAAGTGCCCTGAAGGCTTCCGGCCCCCCTTCAGTTCAGTCGCACAGGCTCGCCACCACGAGGCTGTCGAAGGCCAGTCGGCCGGACTGCCACGCGGTGACCCGGAGCGCGGCGTCCTCACTCGCGTCCTGCGCGGGGAGCCTGGTCGCGGAGACGCGGCAGGGAAGGCCCAGGGCCAGGGGGAAGTGGAAGGCGCTGCGCAGTTCCACGGGGAGTACGCGGTACGGGGCGCAGGCCGCCTGTGCGGCCTGGCGGGCGGCCTCCAGGAGCACCATGCCGGGGATCTCGTGGGTGGGGTGGTCGAAGAGCACCGGGTGGCCGGGGTCGATCCGCAGGTCCCAGTTCAGGCCCCGGCGGGCGGCGGCGGAGCGGGGGACGCCGAGGACGACGTCGCGTTCGTCGAGGCGCCCCACGATCGCGGGAGGCACGGGGTCGGGCAGGGAGGGGTACCCGCCGCCCTCCCCTGCGGAGGGGTCCCGGGGGGCGGACGCGCGCAGGGTCAGCCGTCCCGCGCCGGCGAAGTCGTCGCCGCGCAGCAGGTCCGCCTCCAGGGTGAGCGCGGTCGGGGGGCCCGCGCCCCGGACGTCCGTGGCCGCGGCCTCCAGGCGCATCTCGGCGGGGCGGGTGCCGAGCAGGATGACACCCGGTACGACCTCGAACTCCAGTTCGGCGATGGTGAAGTGATGGTCCGCCGGGACCCCGTAGTACGTCTGCCCGACCAGGACGGAGGCCTGCCGTAGCGACTCCGCTGTGAGCAGGGGGTCGTACCAGGCGCCCGCGATGGGCGCGTAGAAGTGGTGCCCGCGCGGCCACTGCGCGCCCAGCCGGAACGTGTCGGGTCCCAGCCGCCGCCAGTCGGTGATCAGCACCTCGGCCACGGCGCTGCGGTCGACGAGGTGACGCGGGGCGGTCCGGACGAAGCGGAGGTCGGCCTCCGGCCCGGCATCCGGCGCCAGGGGGAGGGTGGCCGTCTTGGGTATCGGATCGGTGTGGGACACGCGGGTTGCCTTTCTCATGGGCGTCGACGCGACGAACGCGTCCCGGGGCGGGTCCCGGGCGGGGCCGGCCCCTCCGAGCCGGGCTGGTCCGCCGGGCGGGCGGGGCCGGGTCCGGGGCGAGGGGAGCGGGGAACCGGGTCCCGGGCTGGGCGGGCGCCCCTGGCCGGCTGGATCCCCGGGGGTGGCGGGGCCAGGCCCGGGGCGGGCCCTCGCAAGCCGGGCCGGGCCCTGTCGGGCGGAGTCGGGTCCCGGGCTGGGCGGGGTCGGGTCCCGGGCTGGGCGGGGTCGGGTCCCGGGCTGGGCAGAGTTCGGAGTCGGGTCCGGGGCCGGGCGGAGTTCGGAGTCGGGTCCGGGGCTGGGCGGAGTCGGGTCCCGGGCTCAGCGGGCCGTCCAGCCGGACCGGAGCCCCATCCGGAGCCCCACGCCGGGCCGAGGACGCCGGTGGCCTCGGATCGGCGGGTGGCGGGCGGGAGGGTAGGTGCGGGTGCGGGTGCGGGTGCGGATTCGGGTGCTGGTGCTGGTGCTGGTGCTGGTTCGGGTGGCGGGTGGCGAGTGGTGAACGACGGAGTGCCGCGTCTTGCCTGGCGGCCTGGCCTGTACAACGGCCGGGCCCGGTGCGGGAACTGAAGCCGTGGCCACGGCCTGGGCCTGTGCGGGATCCCCTGCCCGTGCCGGGCCTGTGCGGGAGCGGGAGCGGGAGCGGGACCGTAGCCACGGCCAGGGTCGTGCCCGCGGCTGGACCTGGTGTTCGTCCGGACGGGTGCCTGAGGCCGGTTCGGTGCCTGTGCGGGACTCGGCCCCTGTGGAGGGACCGGTGCCCATGCGGGACTTGGTGCCCGTGCGGGACTTGGTGCCCGTGCGGGACTTGGTGCCCGTGCGGGACTTGGTGCCCGTGCGGGACTTGGTGCCCGTGCGGGATCCGGTACCCGTGCCGGCCGGCATGAGGCATGGGCGCCCGGGGGCCCGGCGGTCGTGTCCGGAGGGCCCGTCAGGCCGCTGCCAGGGCCGTGAAGCGGCCGGCGTGGAAGACCAGGGGGCCCTCCTCGGCCGTCAGGGCGCCTTCCAGGGCCTCGGCGATGACCAGTTCGTGGTCGCCCGCCGGATGGACCGTGGTGATGCGGCAGTCCAGCCAGCCGAGACCGTCGGCGGGGATGGGGTGCCCGGCCCGGGTCGTGGTCCAGGCGCCCGCGGCGAAACGGTCGGCGCCCTTCGTGCTGAACAGGCGGCACAGCTCGGCATGCCGGTCGCCGAGGATCGTGACCGCGAAGGAGCCGGCCTCGCGGATCGCCGGCCAGGTCGAGGAGGTGTCCGCGGCGCACAGGGCGACCAGCGGCGGGGTGAGGGAGACGGAGGTGAAGGAGTTGACCGCCATGCCCTTGGGGCCTTCGGCCGTGTCGGCGGTGACCAGTACCACTCCCGTGGTGAACCGGCCGAGTATGTCGCGGAACGAGCGTTGCTCCAGCATGAGTTCTTTCCGATCGGGTGGGACGCACGGCCGGGCCGACGCAGCGGCCCGGCCTCGCGTGACATGACGTGACATACGGCGGGCTCGGCGAGGACGCTTCCTCGCACCAGGTGCTACAGCGCGCTACTTCTTCCGGCTGGCGATCGCGAAGTCCACCGCCTCCTGCGGCCGGGCCGCCGAGCCGTTGATGCGGGGGGCGACATGACGGGCCAGCAGTTCCATGCTGCGGTTGGTCTTCTCCCAGGAGGTCCAGTCGGCGACGTAGACGAGCAGCGTGCCGAAGCCGCCGGTGATCTCGTGCAGCCGCTCGATGCCGGCGACCACGTCGTCCACCGAGCCGACGAGCGCGCCGCCCGCCTCGACCCGGGCCTCCAGCGCCTTCTCGCGCGGCACGTCGGGGCTGAGGACCTCACGGCCCGCCGCCTTGCCGAAGTACTCGAACAGCCAGCGGTCGTAGCCCTCGCGGACGTCCGCGAACGCCTCCTCGCGGGTCTCGGCCACGTGCACCGGCAGCGCGATACGCCACTTGTCGCGGTCCAGGGTCTGCCCGTGCTCGGCGGCGGCCTCCTCCGCGTACTTCCACTGGTGGGCCAGGTTGATGTGCGCGGGGGCGCCCGGCGTGAGGAGGGCGAAGGGCAGGGCGAACGAGGTCATGCTCAGCCCGTACTGGCCGATCAGGCGCGGGCTGGACTGCGAGGTGCCGGACGTCGCGACCGCGACCTCGATGCCCTGCGGGCTGAAGCGCGGAAGCTGGAGCTTGGCGTCGCGCAGGTCGAACCAGTCCGTCTGCTGCGTGATCCGCTCCTCGCCGTTGACCAGCTCCAGGACCGTCGGCAGGGCCTCCTCCAGGCGGCGGCGCTGCACCGGCTGCTCCAGGCCGAACATCTTCGCGTCGAAGGGCACGCCCGGGCCGACGCCCAGGATGTACCGGCCGCGGGTGAGGTGGTCGAGGTGGACCGCCCGGCTCGCCACGTGGAAGGGGTGGTGGCCGGAGAGCGGTACGACGCCGTGGGCCAGCTTGATCTGGGTGGTGCGCTGCGAGGCGGCGGCTATCAGCGTCTCGGGCGCACCGACCAGGCCCCAGCCCAGCGTGTGGTGCTCGCCGAACCACGCCTCGTCGAAGTTGAGGTCGTCGACGTACTCGACGAGGTCCAGGTTGCGGCGGATCGCGAGGTGCGGGTCCTGGCCGGTCTCGTGGACGGGGGACAGGAAGAGACCGATACGGCTGTGCATGACAGACCTCCGGGAAGCAATTCGTGGAAGAAGCGAAGAGAGAAGAACGGGAGGGGCAGGGAGCGGGTGGGGGTCAGACGACCCGGTACACGGCGTCCTTGAGCGCGCGGACCTTCTCGTAGCCGGCCGTCAGGGCCGTCTCGTCCGGGGCCGTGAGGAACACCCGCATCGAGCTGGTCAGCAGGTCGACCGTGGGCCTGATCCGGGCGCCGGGCGCGTACTTGACCGTCGCGAGGAAGACGCTCTCCAGGCCGCGGATCTCCGCCACGGCCGTCTCGTCGACCGAGTCCACGACACCGTCGAGCGCGGTCGGGGTGTTGTAGACGACGGCGGGCCGCAGCCTCCGGTACGTCCGTCCGGCGTGCTCCGCGAGGAACTCCTCGGGCCGGGTGTACGCCTGCGCGGTGAGCGCCGCCTGGTTGTGGCCGAGGCACACGTCGTGGAAGGGGGCGTTGATGTTGCCGTTGAGGCGGGTGCCGATCTCGACCAGGACGGGGCCCTCGTCGGTGACGATGACCTCGGCGTGGGCCGGCCCCCAGGCGACGCCGAGGGCGGCGAGGACCTCGTCGACGTACGAGGTGAGCTCGGCGACCACCGGGTTGTCGTCCGGGTCGGCGAGCAGGTCGCGGTTGTAGATGTTCTTGCCGGACGGCAGCAGCGTCTTCTCGTACTCCCAGACCCCGCAGACGTACCGCTCGCCGCCGCGGCTGACGGTGTCGACGATGTACTCGGTGCCCTTGAGGTAGGACTGCACGAGGATCTCGGTGTTGGCGAGGCCGAACATGTTCGGGGCGTCGAGGACGCTCCGGGCGGCGGCGCGGACCGCGTCGGGGCCGTCGCAGACGAAGACACCGTCGGAGGCCGCCGAGCTCAGCGGTTTGACGACCACCGGGTAACTGCCGTGCTCCTCGGCCCAGTCGACCGCCGCGTCCGGGTCGTCGGTCTTGAGCTGCCGCGCGCAGCGCACCCCGGCGCGGCGCAGCGCCTCGATCATCTCGTACTTGTCGCGGCGGGCCGGTGACAGCGCCGAGCCGTTGGAGGGGACGCCGACGGCTTCGCTCAGCCGGTCGGCGAGCGGCACGGACGATTCCTGCCCGGCGATCACGCACACGGGGTCGAGGGCGCGCAGCCGCTCGACGAGGGCGCTCTCGTCGCCGTGTCCGGGGATGTTCTCCCGGTAGGCGGTGAGGTCCGGCGGAGCCATCGCCGGGATCAGCTCCGGGGTGGACTGGACGTGGACGACGTCCGTGCCGTACGCGGCGAAGGCGGCGGGGTAGAAGTTGCCGGCGGAGTAGCCGTCGACGATCACCGCCACGGGGCGCGTGGGCGTGCTGCTCATGAGGTGGCCTCCGGTTCGGATGTGGACTCGGCCTCGATGAAGCGGGCCAGGCGGGCGATGCCCTCGCGGATCGCGGCGGGCGTGAGGTTGCTGAAGCCGAGGCGCAGGGCGCGTTCGCCACTGCCGTCGAGGTGGAACATGCGCATCGGCGCCCAGCTGACCGCGTAGTCGCGGGCCGACCGTTCCATGGCGACGAGGTCGGCCTCGAAGGGCACCTCGACGACCAGGAAGAATCCGCCGCGCGGCCGGTTCCAGCGCACGCCGTGCTCGGCGTACCGCTCGGGCGGGAAGTGCTCGGCGAGGGCGTCGAGGGTGGCGGCGAGCCGCTCCTGGTAGACGGCGGCCAGGTCGCGGGTGGCGGAGCGCAGGTCGTAGCCGGCGTCGACGAGGATGCCGCCGATCGCGGCCTGGGAGAGCGAGGACGAGCCGACCGTGAACATCGCCTTGGCCTTGGAGAGTTCCTGGGCGAGGGTGCGCCGGGTGCCGTCCTCGCCGACGACCTCCCGGTCACCGACCAGATAACCGAGGCGGGCGCCCGGGAACGCGGACTTGGCGAAGGAGCCGAGGTAGACGACGTCACCGCGGGTGTCCAGCGCCTTGAGCGTCGGCAGCCGCTCCTCGTCGTTCGCGAAGAGCCCGTACGGGTTGTCCTCAAGGATGGTGAACCCCTCCTCGGCGGCCAGCTCGAGCAGCCGCCGCCGGGCCTCCAGGGGGACGACCGTGCCGGACGGGTTGGAGAAGTCGGGGACCAGGTAGAGCGCGGCGGGCCGCTTGCCCTCGGCGCGCACGGCACGTACGGCGGCGGCCACGGCCTCCGGTTCGAGTCCGTTGGGCCCCTCGGTGATGCCCTTGACCGGAATATCCAGCATGCGGGCGGCGCCGCGGATGCCGACGTACGCCGGGGACACGGACAGCAGCACGTCGTCCGGCGAGCGGAACAGCCCCCGCAGGGCGACGAGTGCCGCCTCCTGGAAGCCGTGCGTGATCATGATCGCGTCGGGCGCGACATCGATGTCCTCGTCCTTGGCGAGCATGCGGGCGACCTCTTCCCGGATGAACCCGTTGACGGGTCCGTACTGGAAGTGCAGCCGGGTGACGCGCTGCTCGGGCACCCCCTGCTCCCGCAGGTGCGCGATGTACCGGTCGACGTAGTACGAGAGCTTCGTGAGGTCGTGCGTACCGTCGTGGGGCGCCCCCGACGAGAACGACAGCGCCTCGGGGAACCTCATCGCCGTCTCGCTGAGCAGCCGCATCGAGTCCATGCCCGGGTCGACGATCCCGGCGTGCAGGGCTTCCCGGCGCAGCGGGGCGGGGGTTTGCTGAACTGGCGTCACGAGCACGTCAGTCGGTCCTTTCGGGGAGGCTTGCTTCATTACGGGGAGGGGCGGGGGTGAAGCCCCGGGCTCAGGCCGCGGTCTTCTCCGACGCCGCGGCGGCCCACGCGCCCTTGCCCGGCGCCCACTGCCGGATACGGACCCGGCGGACGATGCCGCCCTTGACGTAGGGCTCGGCGTCCAGGACCTCCTGGAGGCGGTCGCGGTCCTCGGCCTCGTAGACCAGCAGGCCGCCGTTGGTGTCCTGGAGCGGCCCGGCGAGCAGCAGGACGCCGCTGTCGGTGAGGGACCGCAGATAGTCGGTGTGGGCGCGGTGCAGATGCTCCCGGCCCGCACGGTCGACGTTGTACTCGAACTCGACGACGAACTTCGCCATGGAAACCTCCGGTGTCACTGGGCGTGGGACGGTGTGCGGGCGGGACTCACATGTAGATGCCGCCGTTGATGTCGATGACGGAGCCGGTCGAGTAGCCGGCGCTCTCGGAGCAGAGGTGCAGCACACTGCCGACGGCCTCGGCGACGGTGCCGTAGCGGCCCATCGGCAGCTTGGCCAGGACGGCCTGCCGCTGCTCCGGGTCACGACGCTCGAACGCCCCGGCGACCCGCTCGGTGGCGATGGGCCCGTGGGCGACGACGTTGACGACGACCCCGGTCGGTGCCAGCTCGAACGCCAGCTGCTTGGTCATGCCGATGACGGCGGCCTTGGCGGCGACGTACGCGGCGTTGTTGAAGCGGCTGTACGTACGGCCGCCCGCCGAGGCGAAGTTGACGATGCGGCCGTAGCCGTCGGCGGCCATGCGCGGGGCGCACACCTTGACCGCGATCCAGCTGCTGACCACGTTCTCCAGGAAGGACTCGTCGAAGTGGTCGGTGGTGAGGTCGGCGTAGCCGATCACGCGGGTGTCGCCGCCGACGCCGTTGACGAGGATGGACGGGGCGAACCGGTCGACGATGTCGGTCAACTGGCGTTCCGCCGCCGGGATGTCGGTGATGTCACCGACGACGGTCTCGACCTTGGTGATCCGTCCCAGCTCCTCGGCGAGCTTGCCGACGGCCTCGGCGTCCCGGTCGAACAGGACCAGCGTGTGGCCCTCCTCGGCGAGTTCGCGGGAGACCTCCCTGAGGATGCCGCCGGCGGCGCCGACGAGGAGTGCGGTGCGGGGGGTGGGTGCGGGCATGGTGGGTCACCTTGTCTCTCGGGTCAGGGTTTCCGGGGTGGTCGCCCGGGCGGTGGCCACGGACTCGGCGTCGAGGTCCGTGCCGAGGCGGGAGCCGGGGTCGAGGTCGGCGTCGGGGTCGGGGTCGGCGTCGGGCTTGGTCACGAACCCGGCCAGCCGGGGCAGCAGGGCGAAGCCGGCCGCCACCGCGAGCCCCAGGCCGAGGACGGACATCCACAGCGCCTCGTAGCCGTGGGCGTGGGCGAGGGCGAGTCCGGCGGGGCTGCCCACCATGAACGCCGCGTTCCAGGCGAAGAAGTACGAGCCCTGGTAGGTGCCGCTGCGTCCGGCCGGGGCCCGGTCGGCGATGAAGGTGGCGGACATCGGGGCCCACAGCACCTCGCCGAGCGTCCATACGACGGTGGCGATCGTGAAGGAGACCATGCCGCCGGCGAAGACGTTGCCGCCGAAGCCGAGCGCCATGAACGAGGCCGCCAGGATCAGCGGGACGTGGGCCCGCAGTCCGCCCACCAGGCGGGGCACGAGCGGGAGCAGCAGCACGGACAGCACGGCGTTGACGGCGAGGACGAAGCCGATGTCCCCGGTGGTCAGCCCGCTGGCCCGCATGTCGAGCGGCAGCGCGGAGTTGACCTGGAGGTAGATGCAGGCCAGCAGGAAGGTCAGCAGGAGGAAGGCGACCAGGACGGGAGTCCGGAAGGGTTCGGCGATCCCGCGTGCGGCCGCCTTGAGGGCCGCCGCGGCTCCGTCGGGCCGGTCGGTGTCCCGCACGGGCGCCGGATCGGCGGGCACCGCGAAGACGAGGGCCGCGTAGACGAGGCTGGAGGCCGCCCAGACCACGAAGAGGGCACCCGGGCTGACTTCGAGCAGGAAGCCGGAGAGGACCGGGCTCAGCGACATGCCGATGTTGAAGCCGACGAGGAAGAGGCTGTACGCCTTCGCGAACTGCTCCTGCGGCACGATCGCGGCGATCAGCCCGGCCCCGGCCGGCCGGTCGACGGCCGACAGGAACCCGGTGATCAGCGACAGCACGCACAGGGCGACGACGTTCTCGGCGACGGCGAAGAGCAGAGCCATCGCGGCGGAGACCGGCTGGGCGGCGACGATGGTGCGACGCGGCCCGATCAGATCGGCGACCGCCCCTCCCACCAGCCCCGACGACACGACACCGGCACCGAAGAGCCCGACGACCAGCGGGGTCGTACCCGGGGCGACGAGCCCGTCCTGCTCCATGTAGAGCACGAGAAAGGCAGGGGCGAGCGTCCCGAGCCGGCTGACGGTCTGCCCGAACCACAACAACCAGAACGCTTTGGGAAGGGCCATCAGGATTCCGTTCGTATCGGGGTGGGGAGGGAGTGCGAGGCGGGTGCGCCGGGCCGCGCGCGTCTCGCGGACGCCGGTATCGGTCCCGGGGGCCCGGAGGGCCGGGCCGGTGCCGAGGGCGGCTGCGCCGATGCCGCGAGGGGGCGCGGCACGCTCGTGGAGCTCCGCGCCGGTGCCGCCGGAGTCCGCGGCGGAGCTACGAGGGGCCGCGGCCGGGCAACGGGGGTCCGCTCCGATGCCCCGGCGGCCCTTGCCATCGGCTCGGGAGTCCGCGCCGAGGCCGTGTCGGTTTGGGCGGGAGGTTCTGGGGCCTGGACGGTGCCGTCGGCAACTGGCCCTCGTTTCCCGGCAGTTCGCGCCCCGGCCCCGGCACCGGCATCCCGCGCGAGAGCCCGCGGTGTCCGCGTCAGTGCCCCGGCGGCCCTTGCCATCGGCTCGGGAGTCCGCGCCGAGGCCGTGTCGGTTTGCGCGGGAGGCTCCGGAGCCCGGAGGGGACCCGCAGCGACTGGCCCTCGCTTCATGGCAGTTCGTGCCCCGGTCCCGGCACCGGCATCCCGCGCGAGAGGTCGCGGTGTGCGCGTCAGTGCCCCGGCGGCCCTTGCCATCGGCTCGGGAGTCCGCGCCGAGGCCGTGTCGGTTTGGGCGGGAGGCTCCGGAGCCCGGAGGGGACCCGCAGCGACTGGCCCTCGCTTCATGGCAGTTCGCGCCCCGGCCTCGGCATCCCGCCCGAGAGCCCGCCGAGCCCGCGCCGGCGCCCCGGCGGCGTGCGCCGAAGGCGCCGGTACCTCCGCGCCCCGCTCAGGAGCTCCGACAGTGCCGCCCGCGACGACTTCGGCGCGCGCCGCATCCGCGAGTGCCGGTGCCGGACCCGCCGTGGTCCAGGGCGGCGCCCCGTCGGCCCGCCGTCGAGTCCCGGCGGTCCGCGTCGGTGGCTCAGCCGTGCGCGTCGGAGCCGGCAGGGATCGCCCGGGTGCCGTGAACGGCCGGGCCGGAACCCCGGGGGCGCGCCCCGGTGCCGTGCCGGCGGGTCCGCCGGTCGTCGAAGTCCGGGTCCGGTGCGGCGGGCGGGTGGTGCGTGGGCGGTGCGGTGTGGTGTGGGCGGGGGCGGGGGCGGGGGCGGTGGAGCCGAGCGTGCTGTAGGCGAAGGCGGCGGAGACCAGCGTCTTGTGGTGGTGCCAGCCGGCGTACGAGCGCCCTTCGAAGGCGCGCAGACCGAAGTCGTCGGCCAGCCGCTCCACCGTGTCGACGGCACCCGCCTGCAGCCGGGCCAGCGCCAGCACCTCGCGCGGTGACCTGTCGGCGAGGTTCGTGAGCCAGATCCGTCCGTCTCCGGGCTCGCCGATCAATCGGAGGGCGACGGGGATGCCGGGGAGGCGGACCACCCCCGTCGCCACTCGCGCCGGGTGGTCTGCGAGGAGGCTCCGCGCGGTCACACCACCGGCGTCCGCACCGGCCCCGGCACGAGGACCGGGCCCGGGGAGAGCCGCGCGGTCCGGGTGCACCACGAAGTCATCGGGTACGGCGACGACGAACCGCCGTCCCCGGCCGGCGAGCCCGCCCGCCAGCGCGGCGGTGTCCGCGAACCCGAGCAGGTCGGCGACGACCGGCACCCCGTCCGGGCCGACGCTGTCCACCAGGTCCAGCGCCAGGGCGTCAGCCGACCCCGCGGCCGGAGCCGAACCGGTCCGCCCACGCGCCTCCGCGTCCTCGGCCCACCGCCCGGGCAGCAGCAACCGCCAGTCGACCGGCACCGTCCCCCGCTCCAGCGCGAGGAACGCCCCGACGCCGAGCTGGCAGTTGACCGTACGGCCGTCCCGCTGGACGAAGCGGCGGTGCACTCCGCAGGAGCGGTCACCCCGCTTGGGCAGCACCGCCGTACCGATGACCAGGGCACCCGGCCGGGACCGCCGTACGACCCAGTCGGCCAGCCGGGCGCGGACCGGCTCCCAGTCCCAGGGGCTGGCGTTGACGAACTGGTGCAGGCCCTGGGCCGCCGTGGCGGAGTCCGAGACGGACGCCGCGAGCCGCCGGACCGTCTTGCGACCCGGCGTCACCAGCAGGCCACGTGTGTAGACATGGGCCCATCCGCGCTGGTCGGCACGGGGCAGCCGTTCGAAGATCTCCGCGATGAAGGCATCGAAGGCGCCGGTGGGGGAGGGGGAAGAGGAGCGGGATGAGGAGCGGCGTGCGGAGGTCGCGCCCCCTGTGCCGGGAGTCACTCTGGAAGACGTCCTCACCATGACGCGTTCCCTTCCTCTGGACCTGGTCGTACCGGACGGGTCGCACTGGGCGGGCCCCGCCGGTTCGAAGCCCGCCCCTAAAAAATAGAGAACGAACTCTTTGTTTTCAATCGAGGGGACCACCTCCAGCTACGACTTTGAGGAGTCCGCGCTCCCGCAGGGCTCTCACCTGCGGTCGAGCGGCAGCATGGCGTCACTCAACTCCCGCTCGGCCACCGCCGCCCAAGGCCCTCCGACGGCCAGCCCCACCGTCAACGCCCCCTTGAACGACGACAGATGCAGCGCGCCGTCGAGCGCCCCGTCACCCCGGGCCACCACGGTCCGGAACCCCGTGACCCGCCCCGCGTGCGGTCCGAGCGCGGTGTCCACCGAACCGGCGTCCGTCACCCGCAGCTCCGGTCCGCCCCCCGCCGCGTCCCGTTCCACGGCCCGGCGGATCGCGTGGTGCGCCCGCCGCTCCGGACGCCACTCCCGCCCGGCCGAGCACAGCACCTCCGCATGGCCCCGGGCCCGGCCCACGACGTCACCCCCCGCACCCACCCCGTCGCGACCGGCGCCGCCCGCCCGCAGCCGCGCCCGCACCACGCCCAGCACACACCCGGGCTCGCTGATCAGCGCCCGCTCGGCGTACCGTCGGCGCAGGGACACCGCCCTGGCGACCGTCACCTCCCGGCGGCCGCTCTCCCGGGCGAACGCGTCGGCCAGCACGGTCGCGAGGAACCCGCTGACCGTCAGCCGCCGCGCCCCGCACCAGTCACGCAGCCGCCGGCTCTCGTACGGACCGAGGGCGAGGGTCACACCCTCCCCGGCCTCACGCACCTCCCCGGCCTCACGCACCTCCCCGGCCTCACGCACCACCCCGGCCCACCGCCCACGCCCGGGTCCCGGCCCCGCGCCCGCTCCTCCTCCGTACGACGTCACGGCCCGCCGCGCCGGCCCCGGCACGCACACCCCGCACACCCCGCCGCTCTCGTACGTCAGCTCGTCGGTGTCCGGCGGCAGCTCCTCCTCCCCGGCACAGGCACCCGGAACGCCGGACAGGGCGTCCAGCAGCGGCCGTACGAGGCGCCCGACCGAGTGGCCGTCGCAGATCGCGGGGTGCAGGCTGAGGGAGAAACGCGTCGCCCCCTGCGCGGTCCGCCCGACCCGAAGCCCCCACAGCCGCTCACCCGCCGGCGGCCCGGGCTCCCCCCGCCGGAACCACAGTCCGCCGTCCCCGGTGTCCTCGATCCGCAGCGACAGCAGCGGCAGCCGCCGCAGCCACGACTCCACGGCCGCGTCCACCCGCTGCGGCGAGAACACGCCGTCCACTGTGAAGGAGGTGGTGATTCCGCCCCTGCCGCGCATCAGGGCGTGGCTGTACGCGAAGGTCGCCTCCGTGTCACTGAGCCTGCGCACTCCGCCGTCCGGCGTACGCGGCCCGCCAGCCCGCGCGCGCCCCCGCTCACCGCCGCTCACGATCCCTCGCGCGCGGCGGCCGCGAGCATCGGCGACGCACATCGCACGGTGTTCGCCAGGGTGACCCCGTGGCTCGTGAAGTCCAGGGTGACGCGGTCGCGGTCGGTCATCCGGAAGCCGTCGTGGAAGCTGCTGCGGTCGGCGCCGATGTAGACGTAGTGCACACGGCCGGGGGCGAGCAGGGCGTCGTAGGAGAACAGTTCGGACATGATGTCGTCGAGTCCGTAGTGCAGGGCCTTGGTGCCGGTGGTGAACTCTCCCCGCCAGCACGGCTCGCCGTCCCGCTCGATGGTGACGTGCCCGGTGACGTGGCGCGGCGGTTCGTCGAGGAAGAGCCAGGGCGCCACGCCCGCGTCGCACAGCTTGGCGTACGAGAGGTGCCCGCGGTGGCGGCGGAAGCGGCCGATGTCGGTGAGATCGTTGCCGAAGGTGTAGCCGACGTACCGGGGCATGCCGTCCGCGTCGGTGACGTAGACGAGGACGACCTCCGCCTCCTCGGTCAGCGCGACGGACCCGGCCGGGGCGCGCAGCTCCTCCCCGGAGGTCCTCAGCACATCGCCGAGGCCCTTGAGGAACCAGTTCGGCTGGGACGGGGTGTCCGCGTCCACCTTGACGTTGTGGGTCTGCATGAAGCCGCCGACGACCGCGTCACCGAGGTGGCCGGGCAGCAGCGGCGGGCGGAAGGACACGGTGTCGAGTTCGCTCACGGGAACCGTCACCGTCTCGGAGGCGGCGAGGAGCACGGCGACGTCGCCGCCCTCGGTGAGCAGCTTCCCCAGGTCCCGGCTCCCGAGCGGTGTGAGGCTCAACGGCCGGCCCGCCTCGGGCAGTCCGAGGCCGAAGTGACGGCCACCCCGGTAGGTGCATTCGAACAGTACGGTCATGACGTTCCCGCCTTTCAGGCATGGGTGTGGTGGGTGAGGTGCTTCGGTGGTGTGCGTCAGTGATGTGCGCGTGGGAAGGCCGGGTCAGTAGTCCCGTACGGCCCAGCGCTCCGCGCGCGCGGCGAGGTCCATGCCCCAGCCGGTGCCGTCCGCCGGTGCCAGCGTGTTCGTGTGGCGGTCGACGGCCGGGGGCGGGGCGACGATCATCTCCGGGAAGAAGCGGTCGGACTGCCCGGCCTCGACGGTGAGCGCGTCCGGGTGGCCGAAGGCCAGGGCCCGGCCGGAGTTGATGAGCGGGCCCACCTCGGCGACCTGGACCCCGAACTGGTAGCGGACGCCGTTCTCCCGGGCGTAGGCGACGAGCCCGGCGGCCGGCAGCGGCCCCCCGTTCTTCGACACCCGGATGTTGAACGCGTCGCAGGCCTCGGACTCGACCGCCGTACGGGCGTCCTGGGCCGTGCACACCGACTCGTCCAGCATGATCCGCAGCCCGCCCTCGCGGCGCAGCGCGCGCAGCGCCTCCCACGAGCCCTTGGGCAGCGGTTCCTCCACATAGTCGACGCCGGCCTCGCGCAGCCGGTGGGCATGCTCGACCGAGTTCTCGGGCGTCCAGCACATGTTGGCGTCGACCATGATGGGTATGTCGTCGCCGATCTTGTCGCGGATCGTCCGGACGGTACGGGCGTCGTGCTCGATGTCGTCCGACGCCTTGATCTTGACGAAGTGGAAGGGTCCCCGGGTGGCGAGGAACTCCTCGGCGTCCAGGCTGAGGTCGAGCACCTGCGACACGGGCAGCGAACGGCGTCCCTCGTCGGGCTCGCCCGGCAGCAGCTCCCGTCCGCCCACACCCGTCCGGCGCCCCAGCCAGTCGAGGACCGCCGTCTCCAGCAGGCAGAGCAGGTTGTTGCCGCCGTCGATCCCGAAGATCCGGGCGAAGCCGTCCCGGTGGAGCAGCTCCAGCAGTTCCCCCGGGTCGCGGCCGGTCAGCAGCGCGAACAACGCGTCGAAGTCGACCTCTTCGAGCGCCGAGCGCACACTCGCGGTGGTCTCCCCGGTGACGTACGACCGGGGCGCGCACTCGCCGATGCCGTCCACGCCGTCGGCCGAGAGTCTCAGGACCAGGCTGTCGGACGTACGACGCCGGGCGGCCGGATGGTCGAACGGTGTCCGCATGGGCAGCTCGACGTGGTAGAGCCGGGCCCGTCCGGGCCTGCCCGCCTCAGGCGCCACGGTTCACCCCCTGGAGCAGGGTGTACGTCGACGTCCAGTCGACCAGGTCGCCGCTGACGTCGGTGTAGAAGAGGTAGTGCTTGTCGGTGGGGAACTTCATGATCGAGCCGCGCCCGGAGACCAGGTCCTGGAAGACGGAGTGCGCGGCGTCCAGGTCCACGATCGGGTCGGTCATCCCGGAGACGAAGGTCGCGGCGGGGACCGCCGGGCTCAGGCGTCCGCGCGTCAGATAGAGCCGCTCCAGTTCCAGCAGCACCGCCCGCGACCGTCGCGTCAACTGCCTTACCGCCAGGTCGTCGTGGTCGATGAAGTGCTGGTACTTGACCTCGTCGGTGAAGTCTTCGGCCTTCAGCCCCGCGTCCCACAAGTCCTCGCTCCCGCTCGCCGCGATGGCCTCGCGTGCGTCCGGGTCGAGGGTCGCGTGCATCTTGCCGAGCCAGGACGAGCAGAACACGGCCGCGTCGTACGAGGTGGTGAACCCCTCGTACGCCATCAGGGCCGCCAGGAAGGAGCCGCCGAGGCAGTGCCCGAACAGGGACAGGGGTACGGCGTCGCCGATCATTCCCCGGACGTACGCGACGGCGTTCGCGTAGTCGCCGAGGACGGTGTCGACGTCCGGTATCTCGTGCCGCGGACCGGGGCTGATGCCGCTGCCGCGCCGGTCGAGGACGAAGAACGCGATGTCGTTGTCGGCGAACTGCGGGCCCACTTCCCACAGCCACCCGGCGTGGCTCTGCAGTCCGTGGAAGTAGAAGACGGCTCCCTTGATCTGCTCCGGCCGCCACACGTGCAGGGCGAGCCGGGTGTCGCCGCAGGGCAGGTCGATGATCTCGCGGCGGGTGTTCTGCGGGGGCCTGAGGGTCTCCAGCATGGTCAACTCTCCTTGATCGGTACTGATGAGTGGGTGCGGGGCGGACGTGTGCCGGCCGGCTGTCAGCCGCCGAGGATCGCGTCGACGAAGTCGATGTCCTTCTGGAACGGCTTGTACTTGTACTGAGTGGCGTTGCCCCGCTGCCGCCGTGACTCGACGTACGCGGCGATCGCGCCCTGCGCCACGGTCCGCACCCGGAGCGCGGAGAGCCGGCCGCTGTCCCGCTTCGAGGCGTACTCGATGTTGATGACGGACAGTTCGCGGTCGATCGCGGCGGACAGCACCTCGTCGAGGTCCGCCCCGGGTTCCGGTACCTCGACGACGACGGTGTAGGACGGCGGCTCGTCCCAGCGCGGGCCGCACATGTACAGCCCGGTGTCGAGCCCGCTGCCTTCGAGCCCCTGCCGGATGGCCTGGGTGACCTGGCCCTCGGTGATCTTCTCGCCGGTGAAGGAGTGGAAGACGCCGTCGCGGTGGGTGAAGTGGACCCAGGGGGTGCCGTCCGCGATCCGGTCCACGCGGTAGATGTCCCCGGTCCACAGCCGGTAGAGACCGTTCCCCTGGGACATGATCAGGTGGTAGTCGCGCCCCTCCTCGACCTCGTCGTACAGCAGCGTCTCGACCTTCTCGCCGGCGTCGAGGAGCGCGCCGAGCGGTACGTCGGCGGGGACGAACTCGAAGTACGCCTGGCTGACGGCGAGCGGCTGGCTCTCCAGGGTGTCGTCCACGGGGATGGTGGTGACGCCCTCGGTCCCGCAGCTCATGAACGGCAGCTTGGCGACACCGGGCAGCACGGCGTCCAGGCGCGGCTTGTACAGCTCGGCGGAGGCCGACAGCCAGCAGCTGTACAGCGTCAGCGTCGGCCAGAGGTCCACCAGGCTGAACTCGCCCTTGGCCAGGACCTGTTCGAGGTGGAGCGCGGCCTTCTCGTCGGGCTCGGTCCAGGGCCTGCCCTGGAGGGTGCCCTCTCTCAGGTCCCGCACCAGCTCGGCGCCGTGCTCGGCGATCAGGTCGCGCAGCGAGACGAGGGTGCTGGGGTTGATCGCCGAGATGTAGTGCAGGTCCTTGCCGACGAGGTGCCGTACGCGGTGGTACATCCGCCCGGCGTGGCTGGTGGGCGTGTCGGGGCCGAACCACGGCGACTCGTACCACGGCGGGTTCCAGTCCCGGCTGTTGATCTGCGGATGCCGGTTGCTGATCGCCTGGTGCTCGACGCCGTGCACGAAGTCGTACACGTCCTCGCGGACGGTCTGGGTGTCGAGGGTGGCGAAGGGGTGCGCGAGGATCTCGGGGTGGTGTTCCAGATAGGTGCCCCACATCGCCTTCATCGCGGGGATGCGGTACTTGAGCAGCCAGTGCAGGGTGTACGGGACGCGCTTGGGGGTGCCGGTCGTCCCGCTGGTCTTGAGCCAGCGCAGTACCGGGCTGCACGACAGGATGCCGCCCTTGGTGTGGGTCTCCCGGTCGATCTGCTCGACGAAGTCGTTGTAGCGCATGATCGGCAGCACCGCCCGGAAGGTCTCCGGGGCGGCGGCGACGGCGTCGTACCCCTGCTCCTTCCAGTGCAGCGAGGCGGTGCCGATGTCGATGAGGTCGTCGAGGACACGGGCCTGGGCGGCGCCGGGGTCCTTCAGATCGGCGAGCAGGCTCTCACGGGCCCGGAAGCACTCCTCGACGAAGGGGTCGCGCCGGTCCTGCCAGTGCTGCTGCCACTGCGATGTGCCGTGCGTCTCCATGGCTGTCTCTCCTCAAGAGCTGTGCCGGCGGCCTGTTTTCGGGCATGCCGAAGGGCCGCGCGGCGGTGGCCGAACGGTGGGGTGGGTGCTACGGAATGCGGGAGGTCTTCGGTGCGGGGAGGGGCTCCACGGAGTGGAGGGCTACGCGCCGTTCTCCCCGGCCGCGAGCGCGGCCAGCTCGTTCAGGTCGTACAGGGCCTGGCGTTTGGTCCCGTACCGGGTGATCTTGCCGCGGTTGGCCCACTGGCGGATCGTGCCCTCGCGGACGCCGAGGGCGAGGGCGGCGAGCGAGGTGGGCACGCGTTTGCCGCGCGGGGCGCGCAGGTCGTCGTTCATGCCGGCTCCTTGGTCTCGAGCGTCGATTGACGATGGTTCATGAGCAGCCACTGGCGTGGGGTGAGCACATGTCCCGCTCCGCACATCGGTCCGCGCAGCACCAGCTCGTCGCCGCCGCGCCCGGGCAGCGACACCTCGGCGTCGCAGCCCGCCTCCACGCACCGGCCGAGCGGTACGAGGTCCGGCTTGGGCGGCGCGACCACCAGCCGCAGGGCGGTGGCGGTGCGGGCGATCTCGTCGGCCGCCGGGCCGGCGGCGGGGTGGGCGGCCAGGAAGTCGATGTGCCGGCCGAGGAAGACGGCCAGCTCGGGGACGGACCGCTCCGGCGGGACTCCGGCCGCCGGGTCCTCGTCCAGGACGAGCCGGGCCCAGGACGCCAGTCGTACGACGGCGTCGTGCCGGGCGTCCAGCGCCGCGTCGCTCACCGGCGGCGTGTCCGGACGGTGGCCCGTGACCCGGGCGAGGCCCCCCTGCCGGGCGGGGAGTACGAGCCGCTGCTCGCTCTCGTGGTGGAGCGCGGGCAGGGCGGTCAGATCGGCCGCGAGGGCGCGTTTGCAGGGGCGGCAGAGCCGGGCGCCGGGCGCGGCGGTCCTGCGCCGCAGCCCGTCGGAGCGGGCCGCGCGGCGGCAGCGGTTCGACGCGCACCGCTCCGGGAGGGGCTGCGAGGGGGTCGGGTCGGCCATGGTCACTGGTCGCCTCACCTTCGGGAGACAAGGAGATGCGGGGAAACGGGGAGCCCCGGAAAACGGAGCCCCGGAAAACGGAGCCCCGGAAAACAAAAAAGCGCCGCTCGACGGCGACGCGATGGCAGTGCGAAGGCTCCTGGAAGTGGGCAGACTGCCTCGCGAAAGAGTGTTACACGTCTGCCGCATGGGCCGCAAGAGCCCACCGGAAAATATCCAACAAGTCTGTATCGCCTGGTAGTTGGCCGCGCACAGACGACAGGTGCCGTCCGCCCCGGTCCTCGCGGGGCGGACGGCACCTGGCGCCGGGGGCCGGTCAGCCCGGCGTCGGCACACCGAGAACACGGTCACGAAGGGCGGGGAACTCGGCACGGGTCTTCGCGACGAGCGCCGGGTCGAGGTCGACGACGAGCGTCTCCTCTCCCGCCCCGGCCTCGGCGACGACCTCGCCCCATGGATCGACCACCACGCTGTGGCCCGCCTGTTCCACCCCGGCGTGCGTACCGGCCGTACCGCAGGCGAGGACGTACGCCTGGGACTCGACGGCCCGCGCGCGGGCCAGCAGCGACCAGTGGGCGCGCCGGGCGGCGGGCCAGCCGGCCGGGACGACGAACATCCCCGCGCCGGCGTCCACCAGCAGCCGGAACTGCTCGGGGAAGCGCAGGTCGTAGCAGGTGGCGAGCCCCGCCGTCAGCTCCGCCGGGCCGCCGTCGCCCAGTGTGACGGTGACGGTCTCCTCGCCCCGGCCCAGCAGGGCGGCCTCGCCCCGGTCGAAGCCGAAGCGGTGGATCTTCCGGTACGTCCGGTGCAGCCGGCCGTCGGGCGCGAAGACGAGGGAGGTGTTGAACAGCGCGTCGTCCGGGCCCTGTTCGATGATCGAGCCGGCGTGCAGCCAGACCCGGGCCGCGGCCGCGGCCGCGCCCAGCGCCCGGGCCGTGGGCCCGTCCAGCGGCTCGGCGTGGGCGCGGAACTCGTCGAAGGCGAACGCGCCGACCGTCCAGAGTTCCGGCAGGACCACCAGGTCGGCGGTGTGCTGTTCACGAACGAGACCGGCCACACGGGCACGCCGCTCGGCGACGGTTTCGTCCGGTCGTACGGCGATCTGCGACAGCGCGGCGCGCACGGGATCTCCCTGAGGTGTTGTGCGGCCCGGAGGGCCGGGGGTGGGTCAGCGCAGGTACGAGGCGCCGTTGACGTCGATCACGGCACCGCTGCACCACTCGGCCCGCTCACCGCTGAGCCAGGCCACGGCGGCGGCGACGTCCGAGGGCGCGGCGATCCTGCCGAGCGGGCTCTGCCGGCGCACCTGCTCCTCGGCGTCCCCGACGAGCATGCTCTCGGCCAGGTCCGTACGGACGAATCCCGGCGCCACGGCGGTCACCGCGACGCCGAGCGGGCCCAGGGACTGGGCGAGCGACTGGGTCAGCGCGTGCAGGGCGGCCTTGGTCGCGCCGTAGGCGGGCGCGTCGGGTTCGCCCCGGTAGGCGCCGCGCGAGCCGACGTTGACGATCCGGGCGCCCCGCGGGCCCTGCGGCCGCTGCCGGAGGTGGTCGACGAGGTGCCAGATCAGGTCGGCGGGCCCGAGCAGGTTGACGTCGACGAGGCGCCGCCAGTCGGCCTGCCAGTCCTCGTACGAGGTGGTGGCGACGGGCTGCTCGGCGTAGACGCCGGCGTTGTTGACGAGGACGTCCACGGTGCCCAGTTGCGCCACGGCGGACTCGATGACCCCGCGGGCCGCGCCCGGTGTGCCGACATCACCGGTGACCAGGGCGTGGCCGGTGCCGGGCAGGGCGTCCAGGACGGCCTTCGCGGCGGCGGTGTCGGCACGGCAGTGCACCGCCACGCGGTGTCCGTCGGCGGCGAGTTCGGTCGCGATGGCGGCTCCGATGCCCCGGGAACCACCGGTGACGAGCGCGCAGCGTCGAGTCATGGGAAGAGCCTTTTCATTGGAGAGGTCAGAGAGAACAAGCGAATCATCGAGGCCCGACCGGACACTCATTCGATAGATGCACCAGGGCCCACAGACACTTCAGCTGGGCCTGCACCTCCGCGCCGGTGCTCCCCGATCGCAGAGCCGCCTCGGCGCCCGCCGTCAGATAGACCGCCAGCAGTTCCAGTTCGTCGGGCGCGGGCCGGGCACCGGCCGGTTCCGGGGCCGCTGTCAACAGGTCCCGCAGGGCCGCCCGCCAGAGGGTGTACCAGCAGGACGCAACGGCCCGTTCCCGGGTGAGCCGGGCCGCCGCGCGGACGGTGACCTCCCGCTCCAGCAGCCGGGCCACCTCAAGGGTGAACTCGGCGACCGGCGGCAGCGGTCCGGCCGGCACGAGCCGGGCGAGCGCCTCGCCGGTGAGGGCCTCGGCCTCACGGCAGACGGCGGTGGCCAGGTCCGCCTTGGCGGGGAAGTGGAAGGTGAGTGCTCCCATCGTCGCCCCGCAGGCCCGGTGCACGGCGGACAGCGAGGTCCCGGCGTACCCCTGCCGGTCGAACTCGACGGCCGCCGCCGCGATCAGCGCCTGACGGGTACGTTCCGCTCTCACCTGCTTCACCATGGGCTCGACCTCTGCATCCATCACGGGAAATGACTCCCACGGGCCCGCCGCGGACGGGGGCGGGCGGGGGGCGCGGGGGAGGGCGGAGGGCCACGCCCCCCGTCCTGTGAACGTACCGCCGCTTTTCCTCGCGGACGCCTTCCGTGCCCAACCCCGCAACCACTTGGCCAAGTCGGGCGGGGTCGCCTCGACTTCAGCCGAGGACCACAGCTCCAGCCGGCCCGGCTCGGCGCCCAGGCGGTGTCACCCGGCGCGCAGCTGCTCCCGGTACCAGGCCGCCGCCCCGGCCAGCCGCTCCAGCGGTCCCGGCCCGGGGGCGCAGCCCGTGAGCCGCCAGATCTCCTCGCTCTCGTACCAGTGGTCCCGCGCCAGCAGGGCGAACTGCCGCTCGCTGATCCGCCCCGGCGTCTCCCGCAGCCGCACGAGGCACTTCTCCCAGGCCCAGTCGTCGGCGCCGGCCGACGGCAGCACGTCCAGCTCGGCGAGTCTCGCCATGAGGTCGCCGCCCCGCACCGGCACCGGATGGCTGGCGTGGTGGACACCGGCGGCCACGGCGTCACTGTCCGGTGCAGTGACCAGGGCGGTGACGAGGCGTGCCAGGTCGTCGACGTCGACGGCGGAGACCTGGCCGCGTCCGCCGTCCCAGCGGGCCGGTACCCGCCGGAGCAGTTCGCCGAGCGCGGGTACGACCCAGCGGTCCCCGGGACCGAGGACCAGCCCGGGGCGCAGCACGACGGCTCCCGCGTCGAGCGCGATCCGCTCGGCGGCCAGCCGCGTACGGCTGGCCGCCGACACCGGCGCGGGCACGACCCCGCCGACGGGGATGCCCCGGTGCGGACCGGGCCCGTACACCGCCGCCGTGGACAGCTGGACGACCCGCCCCACCCCCGCACGCCGCGCCTCGTCGACGATCGCCCGGGTGCCGCCGACGTTCGTCCGCTCGCACTCCTCCGCCCCGCCGGAGACCCGGCAGGCGAGGTGGACGAGGACGTCCGTACCGCTCGCCGCTCCATGGAGGGACGCGGGGTCCGACAGGTCCGCGCGCACCCACTCCACGCCCGCCCGTTCCCCCGCGTCGGCGGGAACCGCGCGGGCGACGGCCCGCACCTCGACCCCACGCCCGTCGGCCCCGCGTGCCCGCAGCAGCCGGCGCAGGACCGCCCGCCCGACGAACCCGGTCGAGCCGGTCAGCAACACCCGGACCGGTGTCATGAAGCCGCACCCTCCTCGGGCTCGGGCGCCACCGCCGGTTCCCCCGCCGTCTCCCCGTTCCCCGGGAACTCCAGCGAGGCGACCACCTCCGCCGGCGCGATGGCCGGCAACAGACATCGCAGCATGTTCTCTATGCGCGCGGGCAGGTCGGACCGGTTGGTGGAGAGCCGGGACATGATCTGCGTACCGGTGTACGAGGCGACGATCACCTGGGCGAACGCGGCCTCGTCCACCTCCGGGTTGAGCTGGCCGAGTTCACGCGCCTCGGTCAGATGGGTGCGGAACTGCTCGGACCACCAGTCGTAGATCGAGTAGTCGAGCAGGTTCACCTCGCTCTGCTCGACGGCGAGCCGGACGCCCGCCCGGAACAGCACGTTGGAGCGCATCTCCACGGCCAGGTACTGGCACACGTCGATCAGCTGCTGCAACCCCTTCTTGCCCTGGGGCCATTGCAGCTCGGCGGCCTGGTCGACGATGACCGCGCGGGCCAGTTCCTCCTTCGACTTGAAGTGGAAGTACATGGCTCCGGTCGTGATGCCGGCTCTCTGCAGGATCGCGTTCAGACCCGCGCCGTGGTACCCGGCCTGGTCGAACACCTCCGCAGCAGCGTGGATGAGCGCGGCCCGAGTCCGTTCCGCGCGTTCCTGCCGTTGTCGTGCCATCGGCAGACTCCCTCACACCCGTAGACAAACAAAAAGAACGACCTCTATTTTATTCACGTCGGCGCCGCCCTGTCACTGCGGCCGCCTTCGCTTCACTTGCGCGTGCCCATTGGAGAGTCACCGCATCAGGGGGGAACACCATGTCCATCAGCCTTGCCCAGTACAGCGTCGAGAACCGTTTTGAGACGGTTTCGCCCGTCCTCACCCACAAGACGAACCAGGACGAAGTGCTGCTGCGCAACTGGCGGCGGACCGCGCCCGACGCTTTCACGGTCACGGCCGCCTGGCCCGCCACCCACCCGTTCTACGTCAACCGGCTGGGTCTGCACGACCCGCTGATGCTCAGCGAGACCGTACGCCAGACGCTGCCGCTGCTGTCCCACGGCGCCTACGGCGTGCCGTTCGGCCACCAGCTGCTGTGGAAGGACTTCAGCTGGACGCTCGACCCGGCCGCCGCTCGCGCCGACGGGGGGCCGGCCGAGCTGGAACTGCACATCACCTGCGACGAGGTGACCTACCGTCGTGAGCGGGCGTCCGCGATATCCCTGAGAGTCGACGTCGAGCGCGCCGGCCGCCCGCTGGCCTCGGTGCGCTCGCGCTTCACCATCCAGGACCGCACCGTCTACAACCGGCTGCGCGGCCCGTACGCCGACGCGGCCGCGGCCACCGCGCGCGCCGTGCCGCTGCCGCCTCCCGCGGGTCTCACCCCGTTCGGCCGCGACCGCTTCGAGGACGTGGTGCTCGCCGCGACCGACCGGCCCGACCGCTGGCAGCTGCGGGTGGACACGACCCACCCCATCCTCTTCGACCACCTCGTGGACCACGCCCCGGGCATGCTGCTGCTGGAGGCCGCCCGCCAGGCGGCACTGGCCACGGCCCACCCCGGCACCGTGACGGTCACCGGCATGGACAACGACTTCGTGCGCTACGCCGAGATGGACGTCCCCTGCTGGCTGGAGGCGGAGCAGCTGGCGGACCCGGACCAGGTCAGGATCAGCGCCCGGCAGCACGGCAAGGAGATCTTCGCCAGCGTGGTGACCCTGGCCGCCGCGCCCGCCGATTCCACCGACCACCGCGTCTGACATGTGCCTCTTCCGCTCTCTCCGCCGACCCGCGCCCCCAGGGCGGCGGTCAGTCCGCCCCGGGTCCGCCGGGCGGGTCGGCGGTGGCGGCCGCGTCCCGCAGGGCGTCCAGCAGGCCGCGCAGGGCGGGCTGTTCGAGGGCGGTCTCCCGTACGGCGGCCGAGATCACCCGGACCGGTTCGGGGTTGCGGACCGGGCGTACGACGACGCCGGGGTGCCGGTTGCGCAGTCCGAGACCCGGCATCAGACCCACGCCGAGACCGGCCGCGACGAAGCCCTGCGCGGTGGCGTAGTCCTCGCTCTGGATGACGAAGTCGGGGCTGAAGCCGGCCGCCGCACAGGAGTCGATGACGGGTTCGAGGCAGGGCCCGGGGGGCTCGCTGCCCACCCACTGCTCACCGGACAGCTCATGGAGGTCGACGACTTCCCTGTCGGCGAGCGGATGGCCGAGGGGCAGCACGGCGGCGTACGGGTCGTCGAGGAGGTGGACGATCCGGAAGCCGTCGCCCGCGCGGTCACGGTCCTGGACGACCACGGCCAGGTCGGCCCGGCCCCGTACCACCTCCTGGAACGGGTCCTCGGGGTCGGTGAGTTCGAGGTCGACGCGCACGCCGGGGTGCTCGGTGCGCAGCCGGGCCAGGGCGGGCGCCACCAGGGTGGAACCGGCCGTGGCGAAGTAACGGACCGACAGCAGGCCGGTGCGCCCGGCGCGGAGGTCCGCGAGGGCGGACTCCGCCTGCGCGACCGCCGAGCTGATCAGGGCCGCGTGCTCGGTGAGCAGCAGGCCCGCGGCGGTGGGGCGCACCCCTCGGCCGACCCGCTCCAGCAGCGCCGTACCGGCCTGCTTCTCCAGTGCCGCCACCTGCTGGCTCACGGCGGACGGTGTGTAGCCGAGGTGGGACGCGGCGGCGGTGACCGTGCCGCTGGTGACCACCGCGCGCAGGACCTGGAGCCGCCTCACATCAAGCATGTAGCTGAGCTTAACAGAATAGGTAGAATCATTTGCTTGTCCTCAAAGCTTGACTCAGGCACCTTCGTAGGACCGGGACGAGAACGCACCGGGCGGGCTTCATGGGACGGAGGAACATCGTGAACAGCGGTACGCGGAGTCTGTGGGGCGGATTGCGGGTGGCGGTGCTCGCCCTGCTGTGGGGATCGACCTTCCTCTGGATCGAGCTGGCGCTGCGGGGGCTCTCCCCGCTCCAGGTCACGTTCGTCCGCTGCGCCCTCGGCGCGCTGGTCCTCGTCGTCGCCTGTTACGCGACGGGTCATCGGATGCCCCGGGGCGTGACCGTCTGGCGGCACATCGCCGTCGCGGCCTTCTTCTGCAACGCGCTGCCGTTCGCGCTGTTCAGCCTGGGCCAGCAGACGGTCGACTCGGGTCTCGCCGGTGTCCTGAACGCCACGACCCCGCTCTGGTCGATCGCCCTCGGCCTGGCCCTCGGCTCGGAGCGCGGACTCCGCCCCGTACGGCTGGCGGGGCTGCTGCTGGGCTTCACCGGGACCATCGTGATCTTCGCCCCCTGGCAGACGACCGGCGCGACCGGCTGGGGCGCCCTCGCGATCCTCGGCGCGGCCGCCAGTTACGCCGTCGCGTTCACCTACATGGGCCGCACGCTGGTCCGCAAGGGCACTCCCACCATCTCGCTGTCCGCCGCCCAGCTGGTGGCGGCGAGCGGGCTGACCGCGCTCGCGATGCCGGTGGGGGGCCTGGAGTCGGTCGACGTCGGCCCGGCCGTCGTGACCGCGGCCGTCGTCCTGAGCGTCTTCTGCACGGCGATCACCTTCCACCTCACCTACCGCATCATCAACGACGAGGGCGCCACCAACGCGGCCGTGGTGGGCTATCTGCTGCCGGTCGTCTCGGTCCTGCTGGGCGCGGTGGTCCTGGGCGAGAGCCTCAGCGCGCGGGTGGTGCTGGGCATGGTCGTGGTGCTGGTGGGCGTCGGGCTGACACGGCGGAAGGTGGCGGTGGCGGTGGCGTCGGGTTCGGCTCCGGGGGGCGGGAGCGTGGGCTCCGAGCCGCAGATCGACGAGGCGGGGGACTCGGGGGAGCGGGGCGCCAGGGGGCTCGCGACGGAGAAGCCGGCCTCCGGGCAGTCGGCCTCCGAGGAGCCCGGCACCGTACAGCCGGGCTTCGAAGCGGCCGGCACCGTACAGCCGGCCTCCGGGCAGTCGGCCTCCGAGGAGCCCGGCACCGTACAGCCGGGCTTCGAAGCGGCCGGCACCGTACAGCCGGGCTTCGAAGCGGCCGGCACCGAACAGCCGGCCTCCGCTGCGCCCGCTGCCGCGAAGCCGGACTCCGCGGAGCCGAGCCGCGGTGACACTCCCCGGCGTACCCCCGGGCGCACGCTGCTGGAGAACGCCCGGTGACCCTCGGCGGATCCGAGCCCCGGCTCTGGTCGGCCTATCGCGCGCTGACCGAGAAGGCGGTCTTCACGGACCTCACCCACGCCTTCGGGCCCGGGCAGCCGCATTTCCCGGGCTTCGGGGACGAGCGGCGCGAGACGCTCTTCGACCTGGAGCGCGGCGACGGTTTCACCGTCCACCGCCACACCCTCGTCGGCCAGTGGGGCACGCACGTCGACCCGCCCTCGCACTTCGTGGCCGGGGCACGTCCGCTGGACCGCATCCCGGTCGAGGAGATGATCCTGCCGCTGGTCGTGCTCGACATCACAGCCCGGGTGGAGACCGACCCCGACGCCACGCCCACCCTGGACGACGTGAGGTCATGGGAGGAGCGCAACGTCCGTGTCCCGTCCGGCTCGTTCGTCGCCCTGCGCACCGGGTGGAGCCGGCGCTGGCCGGACCAGGTGGCGATGGCCAACCGGGACGAAGCGGGCGTCAGTCATACGCCGGGCTGGTCGGCCGAGGTGCTGCGGTATCTGTTCGAGGACGCGGGCGTCACGGCCATCGGCCACGAACAGGCCGACACCGACCCGGGCCTCGCCGCCTCCGCGGGTGACTACAGCCTGGAGACATACGTCCTGGGACGCGACCGCTGGCAGATCGAACTGCTGACCAACCTCGACCGGCTCCCCGAGGCGGGGGCTCTGATCATCGCGACGTGGCCCAAGCCACAGGGCGGTTCAGGGTTCCCGGCGCGAGTGTTCGCCGTACATCCGGCGCAGTAAGCGAGTCCCGGGGGTGCCATGGCAACGGCCAGGGCCGCCACCCCCCACAGGAGAGGCCCCGGCCGTCGCGCGGCACGGGCCGCGCGGCGGCCCGTACTCCCTACAGCGCCATGTCTGCGTTTTCTGTCACACCTGCCGTGTCACGGCTTAGTTGCATCGCGGACGGGCATGGACGGGGAATGGTTTCAGGACGTAACGTGCCTTTCGCGCCAACGCGAAGGCGGCAAGACCACCGCAACCACCTGCGGAGTTAATACCGCAACCATCACTTGAGGAACCACGACGGCGAGAACCCGGTCCGCGAGAGCGGCGCCGGCTCAGGCGCAGAAGGGCGCGCGGTGCTGGGGGACGACGCGGAGCTGACCGCCGCGGTGCGTGCGGCACAGGACGGAGATGAGACCGCGTTCCGGACTGTGTACCGAGCCGTGCACCCGCGGCTGCTCGGATATGTACGGACGCTGGTCGGCGACCCCGACGCCGAGGACGTCACGTCCGAGGCGTGGCTGCAGATAGCCCGTGACCTGGAGCGGTTCACCGGCGACGCGGACCGGTTCCGCGGCTGGGCCGCCCGTATCGCCCGAAATCGTGCGCTGGACCATATACGTATGCGCGGGCGCCGGCCCGCGATCGGCGGGGACGAGACCGAACTGACCGGCCGGGCCGCGGAGTCCGACACCGCGGGCGAGGCCATGGAAGCGCTCGCCACGGACGGCACGTTCTCCCTGATCGCCCGGCTGCCGCAGGACCAGGCCGAGGCGGTCGTGCTGCGGGTGGTCGTGGGGCTGGACGCGAAGACCGCCGCCGAGACGCTCGGCAAGCGCCCGGGCGCGGTCCGCACGGCGGCGCACCGGGGTCTGAAGCGGCTCGCCGAACTGCTGGGTGACGCCCCGCAGGCTGATCCGGAATCGGCCGGGGTGCTCGACGCCCTGCCGCCTCCGCGAGAACCGCGCGGAGGTGCGGTGACGTCCGCAGGTGTGACGCAAAGCGTCCCGCGGACGCAGAAGGATGTGTGATGGCCGACGAGCAGTACAGGTGGCTGGACCGCGAAACGGCGGAGCGTTTGCTGAGCGGAGAGCCCCTCGAAGCTGTCGACGGCGCCGACCGGGCCCAGGCCGAACGACTTGCCAAGTCCCTCGGGGCGCTGTCCGCGTCACCCCCGCTGACCAGCGAGGAACTCCCCGGTGAGGCCGCGGCGATGGCCGCTTTCCGCAAGGTGCGCGCGGAGCGTGCCGACGCCGCGGCGGCCCTCGCGGCCTCGGAGGGCACGGGCGGACAGGCCGCCGACGACGTGGTCGACGCCGGACTCGTCCGGATCGGTACCTCTCGCGGCGGTGGCTCCGGCGCTGTCCGGCGGCCTCGCACGGCCCGCCCCGCACGCCTCGCCCTGGCCGCCGTGCTGGCTGTCGGAATGGTCGGCGGGATCGCGGTCGCGGCCGGAACCGGAGTCCTCACACCGTTCGGCGGCGACGAGCCCGACCCCGGCGCGTCGGTCTCCGCCGCCGTCTCGCCCCCCGGGCGGTCGCCGACCTCGCCTTCGCCGAGCGACGCCGTGCAGGGCGGATCCACTCCGGACGACGGCCCTGGTGACGCCCCGAGCGGCCCCGCGGCGGGCGGCGCCGGTGCCTCCGGAGGGGACGACACACGCGACGAAGCCGCCCCGAAGCCCGGCCAAGGCGAGCGGGGAGACCGCCCCGGCGAGAGCCGCGGAAAGCTCGCCTTGGCCTGCCGCGACCTCCGCGACGGCAAGCGGCTGAACGCCGACCGCAGGCGCGCCCTGCGGGATGCGGCGGGCGGCACCCGGGTGTGGAAGTACTGCAAGGGCGTCCTGTCCACGACAGGTACCCGCTCCACGGACGGCGACGACGAGGGCGGCGACCAGGGCAGGCGCCAGAACAAGGACGGGAACACAGACGAGAACAAGGACGGCGACAGGGACAAGAGGAAGGCCAGGGACCGGGACCGGAACGGGGACCGCGAGCAGGACCGCGACCGGCACCACCGGAACGACGGCGACGACCACGCGGACCGCAGCCATTCCCGGCAGTCCCTCGCACCCCTCCGACCTGCGGTTTCGTACTCCGTGAAAATCTCCCGGCCGGCGGTGTGACGTTTTCGGCCGCCCCGGCGCAGTAATGAGTGAGCCGACTGGTCATCGGCCGTCGCACAGAGCCGGGGTTCCCCCCGTACCTACGGCTCGTGCACCTGAGCGCGGGCGGGACACGTTCCCCCGGTCCCGCCCGCGCCCCAACTTCCCGCCTCTCCCTCCCGAGTCCTCACCAGGACACGACGACCTTGTCGCCGTCGCGGACCCGCGCGTACAGCTCCGCGATCGCCGCCTCGTCCCGTACGTTGACGCAGCCGTGCGAGGCCCCCGCGTAGCCCCGGGCGGCGAAGTCCGCCGAGTAGTGCACGGCCTGGCCGCCGCTGAAGAACATCGCGTAGGGCATGGGTGAGTCGTAGAGCGTCGACACATGGTCGCGGGACTTCCAGTAGACCGAGAAGACACCCTCCCGGGTCGGCGTGCCGCTGGAGCCGAAGCGGACGGCCACCGTCGACACGGTCCGCCCGTCGATCATCCAGCGCAGCGTCCTGCTGGTCTTGTCGATGCACAGCACCCGGCCCCTCGTGCAGCGCGGGTCCGGCGGGTCGGCCGGCTGGCCGCCCATCAGGTACAGGTCCCATCTGCCTGGCTCGCGGGTCATCCGCAGCAGCCGCTGCCAGGTGACGGTGTCCATCCGCCCGGTGCGCGGCAGCCCCCGCTTGCCCTGGAAGCCGCTGACCGCCCGCTCCGTCTGTTCGCCGTACGTCCCGGTCGGTCCCTCGAAGAGCCAGGCGACCTGCCGCAGCCGGGCCTGGAGCTCGCGGACGTCCCGGCCGGTGGCACCGCGGGACCACAGCACACGGGCCGGGGCGGGCGGTGCCGCGCTGGGCTTGTCGTCGTCGGGCGGGGCGGGCGCGGAGGGCGCGGTGCTCCGGCTGCCGCCGCCGGGCGGGGTGCGCGCCGGGGACGGGATGCCACTCGGTAACTCGATGTGCACCGGCGAGCGGCGCTTTCCGTCGCCGTCGGGCGGCTGCACCGTGCAACCGGGCAGCGCGGCCAGTGCGGCCAGCGCGGCGAGTGCCGCTGTGATCGCTCTCCCCATGCCCGTAGTACGCACGCGGCCCCCTGTCGTCTCACCGGTGTGCCCGGATGCCACCCGAGATGTTCCCCCGGCGTGACCCGTCGTGAACCAAGGGGCATGGTGGTGAGCGAGGTCCTGACCATCCACTGCTCGGCGGGAGGCACACACCATGGCGCGTGAGTCGGAGTCCGGGCTGCCCATCGAGCCGGTCTACGGGCCGGAGGCTCTCGAGGGCTGGGATCCCGCGGAGAAGCTGGGGGAGCCGGGGACGTACCCCTTCACGCGGGGCGTGTACCCGTCGATGTACACCGGCCGCCCCTGGACGATGCGCCAGTACGCGGGCTTCGGCACGGCGACGGAGTCCAACGCCCGCTACCGGCAGCTGATCGCCCACGGCACCACCGGTCTGTCCGTCGCGTTCGACCTGCCCACCCAGATGGGCCACGACTCCGACGCCCCGATCGCGCACGGCGAGGTCGGCAAGGTCGGCGTGGCCGTCGACTCCCTCGACGACATGCGGGTGCTGTTCGGCGGCATCCCGCTGGACCAGGTCTCGACGTCGATGACGATCAACGCCCCGGCGGCCCTGCTGCTCCTGCTCTACCAGCTGGTCGCCGAGGAACAGGGTGTCAGCGCGGACCGGCTGACCGGCACGATCCAGAACGATGTACTGAAGGAGTACATCGCCCGGGGCACGTACATCTTCCCGCCGAAGCCGTCGCTGCGCCTGACCGCCGACATCTTCAAATACTGCGGGGCCGAGATCCCGAGGTGGAACACGATCTCCATCTCCGGCTACCACATGGCGGAGGCGGGCGCCTCGCCCGCGCAGGAGATCGCCTTCACCCTGGCCGACGGTGTCGAGTACGTCCGTACGGCGGTCGCGTCCGGCATGGACGTCGACGACTTCGCACCGCGCCTGTCGTTCTTCTTCGTCGCCCGTACGACGTTCCTGGAGGAGGTCGCCAAGTTCCGTGCCGCGCGGCGGATCTGGGCGCGGGTGATGAGGGAGGAGTTCGGCGCGAGGAACCCCAAGTCGCTGATGCTGCGCTTCCACACGCAGACGGCAGGGGTGCAGCTGACGGCCCAGCAGCCCGAGGTGAACCTGGTCCGGGTCGCCGTGCAGGGCCTGGGAGCGGTCCTCGGCGGCACCCAGTCCCTCCACACCAACTCCTTCGACGAGGCGATCGCCCTCCCGACCGACAGGAGCGCGCGTCTGGCCCTGCGCACCCAGCAGGTCCTCGCTTACGAAACGGACGTGACGGCGACCGTCGACCCCTTCGCGGGGTCCTACGCCATCGAGAGGATGACCGACGACGTCGAGGCCGCGGCCGTGGAGCTCATGGCCAGGGTCGAGGAGCTGGGCGGTGCCGTGGCCGCCATCGAACACGGCTTCCAGAAGGGCGAGATCGAGCGCAACGCCTACCGCATCGCGCAGGAGACCGACTCCGGCCAGCGGGTGGTGGTCGGCGTCAACCGCTTCCGGTCCGACGAGGAAGAACCGTACGAGCCACTGCGCGTGGACCCGGCCATCGAGTCCCGGCAGGCCGAACGCCTCGCCAGGCTGCGGGCGGAGCGCGACCAGCGGGCCGTGGACACCGCACTGACGGCTCTGAGGAAGGCCGCGGAGGGTTCGGACAACGTCCTGTACCCGATGCGGGAGGCCCTGCGGGCACGGGCGACCGTGGGCGAGGTGTGCGACGCGCTGCGGGAGGTGTGGGGGGCGTATGTCCCCTCGGACGTCTTCTGAACGGGGCCGATGACCGGGGGAGGGAGAGTGTCAGACCCGCGTGCGACACTCCTTCGCATGTTCGGTGTCATCGATCTGCCCACCTACCTCGTGGGCCTCGTCCTGATCGTCCTGCTGCCCGGTCCCAACTCGCTGTACGTGATCTCCGTCGCCGCGCGACGCGGTATGCGCACCGCGTTGTTCCTGGGCTTCGCGGTGAAGCTGTCCCTGGCGAGCGGCGCGTAGCACCTCACCGGCTCCGGCCGAACCGCGCGAAGTACTCCGCCAGCCCGGTCGCCGAGTCCCCGGCCCAGCCGACGTAGCCGTCGGGCCGTACGAGGAACAGCCCGGCCCCGTAGGCCCCGTGCGCCGGGCCGTGGACGGTCCGCACTCGCTCGCCGAGGGCGGGAAGCCACGCCGCCCCGCCCAGTGCCGGCACCGTCCAGTGCGGTCCGCGGAAGGCGTCGAAGAGGCGCGTCCCGTCCACCGTCCCGTCGGGTGCGCGGTCCCCGGCCCGGACTGGTCCGGGGCCGGTGCGGGTCTCCCGGGCACGCCGGGCAGATGGAGGAGAACCTGCGCCTGTTCACGGCTGCCGGTCTCACCCTCGCCCAGGCGGTCCGCGCGCTCACCACCGCGTACATGTACACGCTCGGCTTCGTCACCGAGGAGCAGGGCGTGCGGCCGCTGCCGGACGAGCGTCGCGAGGGGCACGACGTACACGAACGCGCCCGCCTGATGGCCGACTTTCCCTTGTCGGCCCAGGCGGGCGCGGAGATCTTCGAGGACTACGAGCGGCACTTCGAGGAGGGACTCGCCCTCGTGATCGACGGGATCGGGGCGCGCTACGGGGTCTCATGAGGCCCCGTGTCAGGAACGCTTCGCGCGTGCCCGCCGTACGGCCCGGGTGACCAGGGGCGGCAGCAGGTCCTTGGCGAGCCGGCGGGCCCGGGACGGGGCGGGCCTGGCCGGTCGCGCCGCACGGGACTCGGTCACCTCGGCGGCGGGGGCCTTCGGTGCCGCCGACGGGGCCACGTAGTGCCGGGAGGTCGGGAACGCCGGTGGCTTCATGCCCCGGGAGCGGGCGCGGACCAGCCGGTGCCCGGCCGCCGACTGCACGCTCAGCCCGACGTCGGAGCGCTGCCGCAGCATCTCGAGCAGTTCCTCCTGGAGCGGCTCGGGATCGCCCCAGGTGCCGTACAGCTTCTGCGTGCTGAGGCAGATCGGGCGCAGACCGCGGTTGAGGACGGCCTCCCAGGCGGCGACCGAGACACCGGGAGTGTGCTCGGAGCGGAAGTCGTCGAGGACGACGACGCCGTCGGGCACCAGGATGTCGTGGGCCGCGCCGATGTCGCCGTGCACGTGCTCGTACAGGTGCGAGGCGTCGACGTGGATGAATCGGCAGGAGGCCGGGGCCACCTTCTCCGGCACCACGGAGCTGGGGGCCGCGATCACCGTGGGCAGGTCGTCGTGGAAGGAGAGGTAGTTCCGCTCGAAGATCTGCTGGGTCAGCGAGGCGTACGACTTCGCCGACTCCGCCTGGTTGGCCCCGTCCGGGGCGTCGCCCTCGAACAGGTCGCAGACCGTGAACTTCTCGCCGTCCTGGAGGTGATGGCCGAGCAGGATCGCGCTCTTGCCCATGTAGACGCCGAGTTCCAGCAGGTCGCCCTTCATCCCCTGCTTCCGCTGCCGCTCCAGGAACCAGGTGAACAGCATCTGGTCCAGCGGCGGGAACCAGCCCGGGACGTCCGTGAGTTCGCCGGGGTGCTTGTCGGTTTGCTTGTCGGTCGCTTGTGCGTTGGTCATGAGACGAGCCTTCTCTCTGAGCGTTGCCCGAACCGACGGACGGTTGAACGTCCCGTGAACAGCTCAGCGATCCTTCGCCAGTACTGCCCGCAACCGTGGCGTCAGGGGCTTCTCCACATACTGGTTCAGCAACCACGCCAGCAGCAGCATTGAGGCGGCGGTGAGGGCGAATGTCGCCCCGGATGGCAGGCCCAGGCCGCGGTGCAGCGCGTGGATCACCACCCAGCCGAGGTGTTCGTGGACGAGATAGAACGGATAGGTCAGCGCCCCCGCCACGGTCAGCCAGCCCCAGTCGGCCCAGCGCAGCCAGCCCAGCGCGATCGCCGCGACCGCCAGGAAGCCGAAGCTCGCGACGAGGACGATGCCGGTCGAGGAGCGGTAGGAGAAGCCGTCCTCGCCGGCCGCGTGCCACAGGCTCTGCACCGCGTAGTGCTGCCCGATCAGCCAGCTGACGGCGACGATGCCCCACGCGTAGGCGTCCCGCCGGTCGAGGTGGACGAGGTAGAGGCCGACACCGCCGATGAAGTACGGGGCGTACTCGGGCATCAGGACGATGTCGAGCAGCGGCATGTTGGCGTTGTCCGCGATCACCGCCGCCAGCATCCAGCCCGCGCAGAACATGATGACCCGGCGGCGGCTCGCCCCCGGCAACACCACGCACAGCGCGAACAGGGCGTAGAAGCGGACCTCCGCCCACAGCGTCCAGCACACCCCGAGCACCCGGTCCACGCCGAGCGGCATCTGCAACATGGTCAGATTGACCAGGGCGTCGCTCGGTGACACCGCCTTGTAGGCCACCACCGGCAGGGCGAACACCACCGTCACTATCGCGACCGCCACCCAGTAGGCGGGCAGCAGCCGGGAGGCGCGGGAGGCGAAGAACGACTTCAGGGGACGTCCCCAGCCGCTCATGCAGATCACGAAGCCGCTGATGACGAAGAAGACCTGGACGCCGAGGCAGCCGTAGGCGAAGAACTCGTGCAGCGTGGGGAACTGGACCTTGGGCGAGCTGCCCCAGGCCTCGGAGACCTCACCGTCACGGCCGCCGTAGTGGTAGGCCGCCACCATCAGCGCGGCCACCAGCCTGAGGCCGTCCAGGGCACGCAGCCGGCCGCCGGAGCCCTTCCTGCGCCGCGGGGCGGTCGTGGCTACCGGTGGTTCGACCAGCACGGTGACGTCGGACTGGGGCTTGCGGGTGCTGACGACCGTCTCGGTCACGCTGGAAACCTCTGTAGCTCGTGTGTCCTTCACCTGAGCCGCCTGTGGGCGGGCAGGGCGCCGCCTGTCACCCTAGGGCGGGAATTGACGCTTAAACGTTCGACGGAAACAGGCTTCGCCTTCCTGTTTCCAGGGATTCATCTGGATGTCGGTAACCAGTGGCGAAAACGCGGAGGCGCCGGCCCGCCTCCGTGGCGGACCGACGCCTTTGCGGTGCTCGGCATACGTCTTCAGCGGCGTACCGCCTTGCGCAGCGCCCTGGCCCGCCGGACCACCCGGCGTGCCGTGGAATTGCGCGGCAGGAAGGCCAGCCGCTGCGGAATACCGCCGGGCAGGCCGAGCGAGGTGAGGCGGCGCTTCTTGAAGTAGCGCCGGGTGCGCGGACCGAGATACCGGGAGAGGAACCCCTCCGCCTGCGGGCGCAGATCGGGATAGATCTGCGGCTGCATGGTGAACCCGACGGCGGTGACCAGACCGGACAGCCGCTCGGCCGGCAGCACGTCGCCGTCCGTCCCGCCGTCCAGGTCGGGCAGCAGCGCGTCCGCCAGGGTGGTGGGGATCCGGTTGCTGTTCTGGTACGGCGTCAGCCGCTCCAGCAGCAGTTCGGTGCCGATGCGGGCGACCGGCAGGTCGTAGAGCTCCTTGGCGGTGAACAGCGCGGTCGAGAAGCAGCCGACGACCAGCGCGGGCCGGGCCCGGTCGAAGAGGACCTCGGCGAGGACGGGCGTGTCCAGCACGGTGAGGTCCACGCCGAGCTTCTCGGCCTCGTTCTCCAGGGCGCGGCTGTAACGGGCCGGTGCGGTCGGGTGCGGCTTGAAGACGACCGTGCGGTGTCCCTGGGCGACCGCGCCCCGCATCATCCGCACGTGCAGGTCCTCTTCCTCCTCGGGAGAGAGGATGTTCAGCGCCGACAGGTACTGGCCGAGCAGCAGCGCCGCGTCACCGGGCACGGCGGGCAGCTCGGGGACGGTCTCGGTGACCTCGCCCAGCACCTTCAGGAACGCGGGCGACGGCACCAGGTGCGCCGGCACCTCGAACTCGGTCAGCAGCATGGGCGTGAGCCCCGGCACCAGGTCGAGGTGCAGCAGCCGCCGCACGCGCGTGCCGACCAGCGGGTCGAGCTTGTTGCGCGTGGGCCCGTAGCTCATCAGCCCGTCGGCGTAGACGTCGATGGGGGCGTCGGTGAACAGCTGGGCCACCGTGAGGGCGGGCGCGACCTGGATGGACTCCAGGACCAGGCTCACGCGGTCGTCGCCGAGGCCCCACAGCATCCGCAGATAGCGCTCGAACAGCGGGATGTCGTCGGAGCGCGGCGCCCAGGCCCCGGGGTGGAAGGGCCGGATGGCCTCGTTCCAGGACAGCACCTCGTCGAAGTGCTCGCGCAGCGGCGCGAAGCCCGGCATCTCGTCGAGCGCCGGGGTGGTCTCCGGGGTCGCGGAGTTGTTGAACACCAGCAGCACCCGGCGGTCCGGCTCTTCGAAGAGGTCCGAGTCGATGGCGGCGGCCAGGGTGGCGACGCCGTACAGCGTCGAGGCGCAGAAGATCTGAGTGGTCCCGGGCATCAGGCGGCCGCCTCCGTGGTGGTGGCCCTGCGCCGCAGCCGCCGCAGCCTGGACGAGCGGTCCATGTCCATCGCCTCCAGTGCGTCACCGAGCGCGTCCTGCGGCATGCGCTTGATGGCCGCCGCGCTCATCGACCGCAGCTGTCTGGCCACGGCCGGTTCGAACCTGTCTTCGTTGGAGAGGTGGTGGGCGATGATCGCGCAGTAGGTCCGCACCGCCTTGGGGAGCAGCCGGTCGGCCTCCCGGTCCGACGCGGTCTCCTCGATCACCTGGTCGAAGGCCCGGATGAAGTCGAGCTGGCGGACATCGCCGATCTGGGTCAGCGACGAGGCCACCCCGCGGCGGTAGAACACGCCCAGCAGGCTCACCACGGCGAACGACTCCGCCTCCCGGTGCAGCTTCCAGATCCACGGCCGGTCCTCGGCCGTGCGCAGCCCGTGGGTGAAGTGGAGCACGCCCTTGTCCAGGAGGCGGCGGTGATAGGCGCCGGCCCAGGCGTAGGCGTAGTCCACCGACGTCGAGCGATGGGCGGGGAGGATGGCGTCCCGCGGGCTGAACGCCTCCCAGCGGCGGCCCACCGGCACCCGGCTCACGGAACGGGCGCGCGCGGTGGCCTGCACATGGTCGGTGCGCACGAAGTCGCATCCCAACTCGTCCATGGCGGACACCAGTTCGGTGAAGTAGCCGGGGGCCAGCCAGTCGTCGCCGTCCAGGAACGTCAGGTACTCGCCCTGGGCCGCGTCCAGGCCGGTGTTCCGGGCGGTGGCGAGCCCGCCGTTCTCCTCATGGCGGATGTAACGCACCTGGGCGACGTCCGAAAGTTCCTCGGCCGCTCGTTCGAGAATGGCCGGGGTTTCATCCTTCGAATGGTCGTCGACCAGGATGAACTCGAAATCACGGTCGGCGTTCAGCCGAAGGCTTCTGAGGGTGTCCGGGGCATATTGCTGCACGTTGTAGAACGGCACGATCACGGAAAGCTTAGGCACCCGCAAAACGTTAGGAGCCCGCCCGGCAGCGCAACTTTCCGATGAACGTACACCGGGTGAACTCAATGTGTCAGAACGGTGCACCGCGTGTACTTCCGGCCTTCCAGCGGGCCAGTTCGGCTCTCGGTGGGGTGTTGTTAACTTTTCGTTGAGTCGCGGTTCCGCCATACCTCGGATTCGCTTCCTAGCGTCATCGACGTGCCAGCAAGTACACCGAAGCGCCCGCGAATCGCCGTCCTCGCGGACTCAGACACCCGATGGAAATGGGGTGCGCTGACCGCGGACCGCATCGCCCCGGGCCCGTCCATGGAAGCCGGACCGCGCGAGGGCGCGCAAGTCCGCCCGGTCCTCGACGGCTACCTGCTGCGCGGCCGGGCGACGCCCACTCCGCGCCAGCTGGAGGAAGTGGGCGTGCGCGCCGACTCGCTGCGGGAGGTCACCGCCGTCGAGTTCCTGCGCGCCATGGAGGAGGAGCCGTACGACCTCCTCGTCCTCGCCCTCGTCGGCGGTGGTGTGCAGGCGATGCTGCACGGCCTGGCGCGCGTCTGGCAGGACCGCGCCGAGCGGCCCGTCGTCGTCACCGGCTACGTCGGTGTCGTCTACGAGAAGCTCGCCGACGGCCTGTTGCTGCGGCACGGCGCGGACCTCGTCCTCGCCAACTCCCGCCAGGACGCGGACCGCTTCCGCGCCGTCTACGACGGAGTGGGCGCCGACGCCTCGTCGGTCACCGAGGTGGCCCTGCCGTTCCTCGGCGGTGCGCCGTACGAGGGCGAGCACGATCCCTACACGGTCGTCTTCGCCGCCCAGCCCTCCGTCCCGGACAGCCGGGGGGACCGTACGTACCTGCTGAACCGGCTGGTCCAGCACGCCCGCAGGCACCCCGAGCGCGAGGTGCTGCTGAAGCTGCGCTCCAAGCCGGGCGAGCACACCACCCACATCGAGGAACTGCCGTACCAGAAGCTGGTGCAGCGCCTCGACCCGCCGGACAACTTCCGCCTGGTCTACGGGAACATGGGCGAGGTTCTCGACCGCACCGACCTGCTGGTGACCATCAGCTCCACGGCCGCGCTCGAGTCGCTGCACCGCCGGGTCCCGACCGTCGTCCTGACCGACCTCGGCATCCGCGAGTCGCTCGGCAACCACCACTTCGTCGGCTCCGGCTGCCTCGCCTCCTGGGACCAGCTCGACGCCGGGCACCGGCCCACGCCCGACGAGGAGTGGGTCGCCCGGCAGGGCGTCGCCGCGGACGGCTCCTACGACTCCGCCTTCGACGCGGCCCGCGAACGCATCGCCAAGCTGCTCGGCCGGCCCGGCGGCCTGCCCCCGCTGGCCCCGTACTACACCCCCGTCACCGCGCCCGGCTACCTGCCCGGGATCCTCGCCCGCCACCACCTCGGCCCGGACGGCTCCCCGCTGCCCGGCGCGCCCGCCGCCGACAAGGACCCCGGACCGGTCCGGCAGATCGTGCGCCGGGCGGCGCGCGGCGCCTACCGGCACGGCGTCCAGCGCGTGGCGCCCGTCATCCGGCGGATGGGCGAGCTGTGAGCCGCCCCGAATCCCCTGCCCAAGGAGTAGTCCCCATGACACAACCGGAAGCGGGCCAAGGCGCCTCGGTGCGCCGCGTGCTCGCGGTGATCCCCGCGCGCGGCGGCTCCAAGGGCGTGCCCGCGAAGAACCTCCTCCCCGTCGGCGGCGTCCCGCTGGTGGCCCGTGCGGTGCGCGAGTGCCGCGCCGCCCGGCTCGTGACGGACGTCGTGGTCTCCACCGACGACCAGGCCATCGCCGCCGCCGCCCGCGAGGCGGGCGCCGAGGTCGTGCTGCGGCCCGCCGCCATCGCCGGCGACACCGCCACCTCCGAGGCCGCCGTCCTGCACGCCGTGGACGCCCACGAGGCCCTGCACGGCGCGGTCGTGGACGTGGTGCTGCTGGTGCAGTGCACCAGCCCGTTCATCACCCGCGAGGACATCGACGGGGTCGCGGGCGCGATCGTCGAGAACGGCGCCGACACCGCGGTGACCGTGGCGCCCTTCCACGGGTTCATCTGGCGGGACGCCGAGGACGCCGTGGCCGCCGGCAGCGTCTCCGAGGCCGACGCGGCCGCCGGCGGCGGCTACGGCGTCAACCACGACAAGTCCTTCCGCCCCCGCCGCCAGGACCGCCCCCAGGACCTCCTGGAGACCGGCGCCGCCTACGGCATGGAAGCCGTCGGTTTCCGCAAGCACCAGCACCGCTTCTTCGGCCGCACCGAACTGGTGCGCACCGACCCCGCGCGCGTGCTGGAGATCGACGACCCGCACGACCTCGCCCGCGCCCGGGCCCTGGCCCCGCTCTTCGACGCGGACCGGCCCGGCGCGCTCCCGACCGCCGACGACATCGACGCGGTCGTCCTCGACTTCGACGGCACCCAGACCGACGACCGGGTGCTCGTCGACTCCGACGGACGGGAGTTCGTCTCCGTGCACCGCGGGGACGGACTCGGCATCGCGGCCCTGCGCAACAGCGGCCTGAAGATGCTGATCCTGTCCACGGAACAGAACCCTGTGGTCGCCGCCCGGGCCCGGAAGCTCAAGCTCCCGGTGCTGCACGGCATCGACCGCAAGGACCTCGCGCTGAAGCAGTGGTGCGAGGAGCAGGGCATCGCGCCGGAGCGCGTGCTCTACGTCGGCAACGACGTCAATGACCTCCCGTGCTTCGCCCTCGCGGGCTGGCCCGTGGCGGTCGCGAGCGCCCACGACGTCGTGCGCGGCGCCGCACGCGCGGTCACCACCGTCCCCGGTGGCGACGGCGCGATCCGAGAGATCGCCAGCTGGATCCTCGGCCCCTCTCTCGATTCCCTCACCAAGTAAGGACATCTGCGCCATGAGCAACAACTCCCGCATCCGCAAGTTCGGTACCCGCGAGGCCGGCCCCGGCCGCCCCGTCTACGTCACCGGCGAGATCGGCATCAACCACAACGGCGACATCGAGAACGCGTTCAAGCTGATCGACGCCGCCGCCGAGGCCGGCTGCGACGCGGTCAAGTTCCAGAAGCGCACGCCGGAGATCTGCACCCCGCGCGACCAGTGGGACATCGAGCGCGACACCCCCTGGGGCCGGATGACCTACATCGACTACCGCCACCGCGTCGAGTTCGGCGAGGACGAGTACGGCCAGATCGACGCCTACTGCAAGAAGCGTGGCATCGACTGGTTCGCCTCCCCGTGGGACACCGAGGCCGTCGCCTTCCTGGAGAAGTTCGACGTCCCCGCCCACAAGGTCGCCTCGGCCTCCCTCACCGACGACGAGCTGCTGCGCGCCCTGCGCGCCACCGGCCGTACGGTCATCCTCTCCACGGGCATGTCCACCCCGAAGCAGATCCGCCACGCGGTCGAGGTCCTGGGCAGCGAGAACATCCTCCTGTGCCACGCCACCTCGACCTACCCGGCGAAGGCCGAGGAGCTCAACCTCCGCGTCATCAACACCCTGCAGGGCGAGTACCCGAACGTCCCGATCGGCTACTCCGGCCACGAGACCGGCCTGCAGACCACCCTCGCCGCGGTCGCCCTGGGCGCCACGTTCGTCGAGCGCCACATCACCCTCGACCGCGCCATGTGGGGCTCGGACCAGGCCGCCTCCGTGGAGCCGCAGGGCCTGACGCGCCTCGTCCGCGACATCCGCACCATCGAGGCCTCCCTCGGTGACGGCGTCAAGAAGGTCTACGAGTCCGAGCTCGGCCCGATGAAGAAGCTGCGCCGCGTCAGCGGTGTGGTCGCCGAGGCGGAGATCGCCGACGCGGCGGGCGAGCCGGTCGGCGTCTGATCCCACACCCCCACAACCCCCCTTACGACGGGACGGTCGTACGTCGATGAGCCCCCGCGCCGGGAACGCCGGCCCCCACACTCTCGCCTTCGTCGAGAGTCCGGTACAGCTGCTGAACGTGCTGGAGTGGGCGCACGCGCATGCGCCCGGCGTGGGGCTCACCCTCGTGGTGCTGTCGCCCGTCGACCCGATGACACGCGGCCAGCTGCGGCGGATGTCCGACCTGGCCCGTGACGAGGGGCACGAGGTCCGCTGGGAGGAAGCGCGGGGCGGGCCCCTGGCGCCCTTCCAGACCATCGGCGGCCTGACGGGCGTACTCCGCAGGGCCCGCCGCATCGTCCTGGGTGACCCTTTCTCCCGCTACGTTCAGCTCCTGTTGACCATCACCCGCGCCCGTGACCTGGTCGTCGTCGACGACGGCACGGCGACGATGGAGTTCGTCGGGCAGCTGGCCCGGGGCGAGCGGCTGGTGCGCTGGCACCGCAAGGGCGGCCGCCCCGGCCCCCGCGACCTCGTCTTCGCGCCGGTGTCCTCCTCGGCCCGCCGCCGCCTGACCCCCGGCGGCAGCCGCCGAGTCGAGATCTTCTCCTCCATGCCGATGGAGGAGACCCCCGAGGGCGTCACGATCAGCGCCAACGACTTCGCCTGGACCCGGGCCCGCTTCGGCCCGCCGCGCATCACCAAGGGCGCCGACATGGTGGGCACGTCCCTGGTGGAGACGGGGGTCGTCGACGACGACCGCTACCTGGAGGCCGTCCGCGCCCTGGCCGCCGCCCACGGCGCCACCCGCTACTTCGCCCACCGCCGCGAGAGCCCGACGAAACTCCGCCGCCTCGCGGTCGAGACGGGCCTGGAGATCGTCCGCCCCGAACTCCCCCTGGAACTGATCGCACGCCGAGGCCCCATCGGCCGCACGATCCTCAGTTTCCCCTCCACGGTCGTCCACACCCTCCCCCTGGCCCTCTCCGGCACCGAGGTCCGCGTAGCGGTCTGCGACATCGACCCCGCCTGGCTGACCGAGAACGCGTCCCCCCGAGCCCAGGGCTTCCTCTCGGGCGTCACGGGCACGGCCCGGGACGTCCACCGACTGTCCACGGGGGGTACGCCCGACGCCGCCGGAGGACCGACCGACCCTGGAAGCATTCCGGACCCGATGACCATGACCGGCCCTGCGAGTGCCACGGATCCGACGGGTTCGTCGACCATGACCGGCCCGGCCGGCCCGGGGGGTGTCCCGGGTTCGGCGAGCACGACGGGTTCGGTCGGGCGGGGGAGTGCCACGGGCCCGACGGGTTCGGCAAACACGACCGGCTCGGCTGGTCCGCCCGGCATCCCGGGCCCGACGGCAAGGGCGAGCGTGTCCGGCCCGGCGGGGTCGGTCCGCCCGGCAGGCAGGACGGGCCCGGCGGACGCCGCGGGCGCGGTGGCCACCGGCTGACGCCGGGCAGGGCTTTCGGGGGCCGGGGACCGGCCCTGACGGCACCGGTCTCTTGACGCCGCCGAGGACCCGACCGACCCGGGAAGCATCCCGGACCCGACGACCATGACCGGCCCGGCGAGTGCCACGGATCCGACGGGTTCGTCGAGCGGGCGCGGTGGCCACCGGCTGACGCCGGGCAGGGCTTTCGGGGGCCGGGGACCGGTGCCCTCGCAGGGCCGGGCCCCGGCCGCGACCGGCTCACGCCCCGGCGGGGCTCCCCTCATGCCTCATGTCTCCGCTCATGCCTCCGCAGCGCCCGGTTTGCGGGCCAGCAGGAACGCCCGAGGGCGTTTCTCCTCGCCCTCCGGCTCCCGGAACACGCGGGCGTGGAGGCGCAGGCCTGCCTCGGTGAGGGCGGTCGCGACCGACTCCGGGGTGCGCCAGTAGTAGTCGAGGGAGATCGGACTGCCGAAGCGCTCGGTGAGACGCTGGTGCCCGTCCTCGTCGCCCGACTGGAAGCCGAGCAGGACCGGCGCGCCCGGCAGCAGCACGCGGTGGAACTCGGCGAAGACCGCCGGCAGATGATCGTCCGGCACATGGATGATCGAGTAGAGCGCGACGATGCCGCCGAGTGTCTCGCCCGGCAGGTCCAGGGCCGTCATCGAACCGACATGGAACCGCAGCTCCGGGTGCGCCCGGCGCGCCAGGGCCACCATGCGGGGCGAGACGTCGATGCCGAACACCGGCAGCCCGAGCCCGTGCAGCCGCGCCGCGACATACCCGGGGCCGCTGCCGATGTCCGCGACCGGGGGCCGCACCGCCGCCCCGGCGACCCCGGCCGCCCCGGCCACCTCGGGCGCCCGGACCAGATCCACGAAGGCCATGAGCAGCGCCCGCTCCAGCGGTCTCCCGTCCAGGCTGTCGGGCAACCCGGCGGCATAGGCCTCCGCGATGGCGTCGTACGAGGCCTGGGTGGCGGTGAGGAACTCGGGGCTGTCGGCACGCACGGGCCGCACACTATCGGGGCCGTGGGTCAGTGAGACGAACAAGACAGCGTTCCCCGCGCGGGGCGTGGTATCCGTGGAGAGGATGGATGGATACCACAGTCGCGCTGAGGTGTGGCCGACATCACACTCCCCGGAGTGCGGTGATCGGCTCGACCCAAAAGGCAGGCCAGTTTACCCATCTCACTTGATAGCTATACGTTCGGCGGTCATATTTTCTTCCCCTAACGGGTTGAAATTTTGTTGATCGAGGGTCAGCCGACCGCCCTGGCGCCCTACCCTTCAGAGGGTGAAGCAATTGATGTCACTGGAGTCCGAGGTCGATCTTCCCGGCGAAGCCGTACTTCCCGGCGCACTGCCCGACGCCCTGCGCGCAGAGCTCATTGCGTTCCGGCGCGACATGCACATGCACCCGGAGCTGGGCAACCAGGAGTTCCGCACGACCGCCGCGATCAAGGAGCGGCTCGAGCGGGCCGGCCTCAAACCGCGTGTCCTCACCGTCGGCACCGGACTCGTCTGCGACATCGGCGTAGAGGGCGAGCGCTGGGACGGAGGCCCCAGCATGCTCGCCCTGCGGGCCGACATCGACGGCCTGCCCATCCCGGACACCAAGGCCGACTGCCCGTACCGCTCGACCGTGCCCGACCGCGCCCACGCCTGCGGCCACGACGTGCACACCACCGTCGTCCTCGGCGCCGGCCTGGTCCTCGCCGAACTGCACAAGCAGGGCCTGCTGCCCCGCCCCGTCCGGCTGATCTTCCAGCCCGCCGAGGAAGTGCTGCCCGGCGGCGCCGCCGACGTCATCAAGTGCGGGGCGCTGGAGGGCGTCGGCGCGATCATCGCCGTGCACTGCGACCCCCGCGTGGACGCCGGGAAGATCGGACTCCGCGAGGGTCCCATCACCTCCGCCTGCGACCGGCTGGAGATCTCCCTCGACGGGCCGGGCGGCCACACCGCACGCCCCCACCTCACCACCGACCTGGTCACCGCGGCCGCCCGCGTGGTCACCGACGTACCCGCCCTGGTGGGCCGTCGCTTCGACAGCCGCAGCGGGCTCGCCATCACCTGGGGCCGCGTCGAGTCGGGGCACGCCCCGAACGTGATCCCGCAGCACGCCGAGCTCTCCGGCACGGTGCGCTGCCTCGACATCGACGCCTGGCGCCAGGCCCCCGACGTCGTGGTCGCCGTGATCGACGAGATCGCCAATCTGTACCGCGCCAAGTCGGAGATCAACTACGTACGCGGCGTGCCGCCCGTCGTCAACGAGCCCGGCGTGACCGAACTGCTGCGCGACGCCATGATCGCCCGTCGCGGCGTCGACTCCGTCCTGGGCACCGAGCAGAGCCTCGGCGGCGAGGACTTCTCCTGGTACCTGGAGCACGTCCCCGGCGCCATGGCACGGCTGGGTGTACGCGTTCCCGGCGAGCGTCACGTCCGCGACCTCCACCAGGGCGACTTCGACGTGGACGAGTCGGCGATCACCGTAGGCGTCGAACTCTTCACGGCGGCGGCCCTGGTCAACGGCCTCCGTTAGGGCGGCCCCGGCCTCCGTTAGGGAAGCCCCGGCCTCCGCTGGGGCTGCCCCCGGCCCCCGGAAAGGACTCCGGGCGGGGATGGGCGACGGCGCGTGACGAACAGGATCGCGCCGTGTCCCGGACCGCACTTTTCGCCCCCGTTCGCTCCCGTGGTTCACAACGGCGTAACCGGCCATCGGCACGAATGGATAACGGCCCCACGGCGAACCGTTCCCAAGGGTGTCTACGCGCGTTAATGTGCGCCGCACTGAGCGCCCACTGCGGGGCTTTGGAGAATGGGGAACTTCAGATGCGTCGGATTTCCAAACTGACCCGTGTCGCGGTGGGGGTCGCGTCGCTCGGGCTCGCCGCCACGGCCTGTGGCAGCACCAGCAGTGAGAGCGGTGGCAGCGACACGAAGGAAGACAAGGGTCTCGCCATCGCCTACGACATCGGCGGCAAGGGCGACCAGTCCTTCAACGACGCCGCCTTCGCGGGCCTGACGAAGGCCAAGGACGAGTACGGCTACAAGACGGCCGACATCGAGCCCACCGAGGGCGAGACCGACGCCGACAAGGAACAGCGGCTGGTCTCGCTGGCCAAGCAGGGCTACAACCCGGTCATCGGCGTCGGGTACGCCTACGGCCCCGCGATGAAGGCCGTGGCCGCCAAGTACCCGAAGACCACCTTCGGCATCGTCGACTCCGTGGTCGAGGGCAAGAACGTCGCCTCCCTCGTCTTCGCCGAGGAGCAGGCCTCCTACCTCGCCGGTGTCGCCGCCGCCAAGGTCACCAAGTCGAACACCGTCGGTTTCGTCGGCGGTGTGGACATCCCGCTGATCCACAAGTTCGAGGCCGGCTACAAGCAGGGCGTGCAGGACACCAACCCCAAGGTGAAGGTCGTCTCGCAGTACCTGACGCAGACGGCCGAGGAGGGCGGCTTCGCCAGCCCCGACAAGGGCAAGGCCGCCGCCGAGGGCCAGATCGAGAAGAAGGCCGACGTCGTCTACCAGGCGGCCGGTCTCTCCGGTCAGGGCGTGATAGAGGCCGCGGCCAAGGCGAAGGTCTGGGCGATCGGCGTCGACTCCGACCAGTACAAGCAGGCCCCCCTCGCCGCGTACAAGCAGTACATCCTCACCTCCGCCCTCAAGGACGTCGGCGGCGCCGTCTACGCGCTGTCCAAGTCCGTCCACGACGGCAAGCCGCTCTCCGGCGTCCAGACCTTCGACCTGAAGGTCAACGGCGTCGGAGTCTCCGAGGCCAACCCGGAGTTCGGCCAGGTCGCGGGGCTCAAGGACGCCGTGGACAAGGCCAAGAAGGGCATCATCGACGGCTCCATCAAGGTCAAGACCGAGTAGAGGTAGCGGTCTGCGACAGCCGCAGAGGGCGGGCACCCGGGGTGCCCGCCCTCTGCGGCGTTCCCAGGGGACGGATCACCCAGCGCCACTCCGCGTTCGCGGTCGGCAACGCCCGGGCCAGGGCACGGTGATGGCAGGGCACGGGCGCATAACAAGGTGGACAGAAGGGGTTTTCAGGCAGGTCTACGCGCGTTAATCTGCGGCGAAACCAGCGCCGAAGCTGAACCGACCCCCGGCGCTTGTACGACAGGAGTACCCACACATGCGCCGGATTTCCCGGATCACGGTCGCAGGCGCAGCGACCGCCTCCCTGGCCCTCGCCCTCTCCGCCTGCGGCAGCACCTCGACCTCTGCCGGGTCGTCGGACTCGAAGGGGAACAAGGGCCTCGCCATCGCGTACGACGTCGGCGGCAAGGGCGACCAGTCCTTCAACGACGCCGCGTACGCGGGTCTGGAGAAGGCGCAGAAGGAGTTCGGCTACAAGACGGCCGACGTGGAGCCCACCGAGGGCGAGACCGACGCCGACAAGGAGCAGCGTCTGGTCTCGCTGGCGAAGCAGGGCCACAACCCGGTCATCGGCGTCGGCTACGCGTACGCCTCGGCCGTCAAGGGCGCCGCGGAGAAGTTCCCGGACACCACCTTCGGCATCGTCGACGACGCCACGATCAACAAGAAGAACGTCGCCGACCTGGTCTTCAACGAGGAGCAGGCCTCCTACCTGGCCGGTGTCGCCGCCGCCAGGAGCACCAAGTCGAAGGTCGTCGGCTTCGTCGGCGGTGTGGACATCCCGCTGATCCACAAGTTCCAGGCCGGCTTCGCGCAGGGCGTCAAGGACACCGACCCGAAGGTCAAGGTGCTCTCCCAGTACCTGACCCAGACGGCCGAGGAGGGCGGTTTCGCCAGCCCCGACAAGGGCAAGACGGCCGCCGAGGGCCAGATCGAGAAGAAGGCCGACGTGGTCTACGCGGCCGCCGGTCTGTCCGGTCAGGGCGTGATCGAGGCCGCCGCCGCCAAGAAGGTGTGGGCGATCGGCGTCGACTCCGACCAGTACGAGCAGGCCGCCCTCGCCAAGTACAAGGACTTCATCCTGACCTCGGCGATGAAGGACGTCGCCAAGGCGGTGTACAACCTCGCGAAGTCGGTTGAGGACGGCAAGCCGGAGACCGGTATCGTTCGTGGCGATCTGAAGACCGGTGAGGTGAGCCTCTCGGACTCCAACCCGAAGTTCGCGGACGACGCCGAGCTTCAGGAAGCCATCAAGACGGCCAAGGAGAAGATCATCAGCGGCGAGATCAAGGTCAAGAGCAGCTGACGACTTACTGCCTCGAACAGGCGGTGACCCCCGGGGGTCGCGTCCGCGGGGCGGGGTGCGGGGAGATCGCTCCCCGCACCCCGCCCCGCGGGGGCACGGCCCCTTTGTATGCCGTAGGGGCGCTACGCGCGTAGACGACCCCCGTCCCCAGGAGAGTGCGTTATCAACGCGTCCAGCAGCCCTCCGGCCGGAGCGGCGGTCAACGAATCGGTGACCGCCGTCGAACTCGCCGGGATCACCAAGCGTTTCCCCGGCGTCGTGGCCAACCACGACATCCACCTCAGCGTCCGCAAGGGCACCGTCCACGCCCTCGTCGGTGAGAACGGCGCCGGCAAGTCGACGCTGATGAAGATCCTCTACGGCATGCAGAAGCCGGACGAGGGCACCATCGCCGTCAACGGCGAGCAGGTCGCCTTCTCCTCGCCGGCCGACGCCATCGTCCGCGGCATCGGCATGGTCCACCAGCACTTCATGCTCGCCGACAACCTCACGGTCCTCGAGAACGTGGTGCTCGGCAGCGAGAAGCTCCACGGCATCGGCGCCAAGGCCCGCCGCAGGATCAAGGAACTCTCCGAGCGCTACGGCCTCGGCGTCAGGCCCGACCTCCTGGTCGAGGAGCTCGGCGTCGCCGCCCGCCAGCGCGTGGAGATCCTCAAGGTCCTCTACCGCGGCGCCACCACACTGATCCTCGACGAGCCCACGGCCGTCCTGGTGCCTCAGGAGGTCGACGCCCTCTTCGCCAACCTGCGCGAACTGAAGTCCGAGGGCCTGTCGGTCATCTTCATCTCGCACAAGCTCGGCGAGGTGCTCTCCGTCGCCGACGAGATCACCGTCATCCGCCGCGGCACCACCGTCGGCACGGCCGTCCCCGCCGAGACGACGCCGCGTCAGCTCGCCGAGATGATGGTGGGCAGCGAACTGCCCACGCCCGAGACGGCCGAGTCCACGGTCACCGACCGCCCGGTCATCACCGTCGACAAGCTCCGCCTGGAGGCCCCCGGCGGCAAGGCCCTCCTCGACGACATCAGCTTCACCATCCACGAGGGCGAGGTCCTCGGCATCGCGGGTGTCGAGGGCAACGGCCAGACCGAACTGGTCGACGCGCTCATCGGCCTCAAGCACGCCGACTCCGGCACGATCACCCTCGCCGCCGAGGAGATCACCGCCTGGCCCACCCGCAGGCGCCGCGAGCAGGGCATCGGCTACATCCCCGAGGACCGGCACCGCCACGGCCTCCTCCTGGAGGCCCCCCTCTGGGAGAACCGCATCCTCGGCCACGTCACCGAGAAGCCCCTCGCCAAGGGCGTCTGGCTGGACCCGAAGGCAGCCCAGGAGGACACCCGCCGGATCGTCACGGAGTACGACGTCCGCACCCCGGGCATCGACGTCACCGCCGCCTCCCTCTCCGGCGGCAACCAGCAGAAGCTGATCGTCGGCCGCGAGATGAGCCACAAGCCCCGCTTCCTGATCGCCGCCCACCCCACCCGGGGCGTGGACGTCGGCGCCCAGGCCGCCATCTGGGACCTCATCCGCGAGGCCCGCCGCGAGGGCCTGGCCGTGCTGCTGATCTCCGCCGACCTGGACGAGCTGATCGGCCTGTCCGACACCCTGCGCGTGATCTACAACGGCCGGCTGGTCGCCGACGCCGACCCGGCCACCATCACCCCCGAGGAGCTCGGCTCGGCCATGACCGGCGCCGCGACCGGACACCTCGAGCACGAAGAGACCCCCGAGATCTCGAAGGCCGACGCCCCCGAGTCTCCGGAAGACGAGGCCCGCTGATGAAGAAGTTCGACAAGGAGCGCGTGCTCCTCGCGGTGGCCGGGCCGGTCATCGCGCTCGCCGTGGCCTTCGTCCTGATCGCGATCGTGCTGGTCGCGTCGGGCAAGAACCCGATCGAGCCGTTCGCCCTGATGTTCGAGCAGCTCGGCTTCTCCGACATCCAGGTGCTGATCATCAACCAGGCGTCGATGTACTACATCGCGGCGCTCGCGGTGGCCATCGGCTTCCGGATGAACCTGTTCAACATCGGCGTCGACGGCCAGTACCAGCTCGCCGCCATGATGGCCGCCATCGTCGGCGCCCACGCCAGCCTGCCGGCCCCCCTCCAGGTCCCGCTGCTGCTCCTGACCGCCGTCCTCACCGGCGCCTTCTGGTCCGGCATCGCCGGTGTCCTCAAGGTCACCCGCGGCGTCAGCGAGGTCGTCGCCACGATCATGCTCAACGCGATCGCCACCTCCGTGATCGCCTACCTGTGGCTGCCGGACGTCTTCGGCGTCAAGATCGGCAACAACAACACCACCGGCGAGATGCACGAGTCCGGCTGGATCCCCGGCATCGGCATGGGCGCGGCCGGCGAGATCTACGGCCTGGTCCTGCTCGCCGTGCTGCTCGGCATCGGCTACTGGGTCGTCCTCAACCGCACCCGCTTCGGCTTCGACCTGCGCGCCTCCGGCGCCTCGTCGACCGCCGCCGCGGCCAGCGGAGTCGACCCCAAGCGCATGGTGCTGACCGCCATGCTGCTCTCCGGCGGCCTCGCGGGCCTGGCCGGCCTGCCGATCCTGCTCGGCGACACCCACACCTACAGCCTGAACTTCCCCACCGGCATCGGCTTCCTCGGCATCGGCATCGCCCTGCTCGGCCGCAACAGCCCCGTCGGCATCGCCTTCGCCGCCCTGCTGTGGGCCTGGCTCGACAAGGCCTCGCCCGAACTGGACTTCCACGGCTACGACAAGGAGATCGCGGTCATCATGCAGGGCCTGATCGTGCTCTCGGTCGTCGTCTCCTACGAGGCCGTCCGCGAATGGGGCCTGCGCCGCCAGCAGCGCCGGGTCGGCGCCGAACTGGCCGCCGGCCACGTCCTCGGCACCACCACCCACAACACCACGAAGGAGGTGGCTGGCCGATGACCACCGTGACCGACCTCAACCAGCCCACGCTGCAGCCCGCGGCGCCCACCGGCCGCCGCCTGTCGTGGCCCGTCCTGCTGCTGGTCATCGCCGGCGGCCTGGCGCTGACCTCGATCGTCCGCATCATCACCGGCGCCGACGGCATCACCAACGTCAGCCAGATGTCCACCGCGCTCCAGCTCGCCGTGCCGATCGGCCTCGCCGGTCTCGGCGGCCTCTGGGCCGAGCGCGCGGGCGTCGTCAACATCGGCCTCGAGGGCATGATGATCCTCGGCACCTGGTTCGGCGCCTGGGCCGGATTCCAGTGGGGCCCGTGGACCGGAGTCCTGGTGGGCATCGCGGGCGGCGCGATCGGCGGCCTGCTGCACGCCTTCGTCACCGTCACCTTCAACGTCAACCACATCGTCTCCGGTGTGGCCATCAACATCCTCGCCCTCGGCGCCACCCGCTACCTCGCGCCCCTCGCCTTCGAGGGCCACACGGGCGGCTCCGCCAAGCAGTCCCCGGCGATCGACTCCCTCGGCAACTTCACGGTGCCGGGACTCTCCGACGCCCTGCGCGACCTCAACGCCCACGGCTGGTTCCTGGTCTCGGACATCGCCGGCCTGCTCGGCGGCCTGGTCACCAACGTCTCCTGGCTGACCCTGATCGCCATCGCCCTGATCCCCGCCACCTGGTGGATCCTGTGGCGCACCGCCTTCGGACTGCGGCTGCGCTCCTGCGGCGAGAACCCGGTCGCCGCCGAGTCCCTCGGCGTCAACGTCTACAAGTACAAGTACATCGCCGTGGTCATCTCCGGTGGTCTGGCCGGCCTCGGCGGTGCCTTCCTGTCCATCGTGGCCAACCCCTTCTACCTGGAGGGCCAGGTCAGCGGCCGCGGCTACATCGGCCTCGCCGCGATGATCTTCGGCAACTGGATGCCCGGCGGCCTCGCCCTCGGCGCGGGCCTGTTCGGCTACACCGACAGCCTCAACCTGCGCGGCGGCTCGGCCAACGTCCACGCCCTGCTGCTGCTCGGCGCGCTCCTGCTGCTCATCGGCGCCATCTGGCTGGTGGTCAGCAAGAAGTACGTCCACGCCGCGATCACCCTGGTCATCGGCGGCCTGGTCTTCGCCTGGTACGCGACCACCGACGAGGTCCCGAACCAGGTCGTCTCCGCCACGCCGTACGTCATCACCCTGGTGGTGCTCGCCCTGTCCGCGCAGCGCCTGCGGATGCCCAAGGCGGACGGCATGCCGTACCGGAAGGGGCAGGGCAAGTGACCGGCACCGGCCCGGCAGTCGACTGGGAGCAGCTGCGCGCGGTGGCCCGGGACGCCATGTCCCGGGCGTACGCCCCGTACTCCGGCTACCCGGTGGGCGTGGCCGCCCTGGTCGACGACGGCCGGATCGTCTCCGGCTGCAACGTCGAGAACGCCTCGTACGGCCTCGGCCTGTGCGCCGAGTGCGGTCTGGTGTCGGAGCTGCAGAACACCGGCGGCGGCCGTCTGACGCACTTCACCTGCGTCGACCGCGAGGGCGACCCGCTCGTCCCGTGCGGTCGCTGCCGCCAGCTGCTGCACGAGTTCGGCGGCCCGGACCTGCTGCTGGAGACCCCGGCGGGCATCCTGCCGCTGTCGGCGATGCTTCCCCAGGCCTTCGGACCCGGCCACCTCAGCAAGTAGTCATTCCCGTACGGCCCCTCCGAGTCGCTCACGCGACCGGCTCAGAGGGGCCGTACGGCTTCTGGAAATCCTCGGAAGGAAGGCCAAGCCATGGCCATGGACGCCATCTCCGTCATCCGCACCAAGCGGGACCGCGGCGAGCTCAGCGACGAACAGATCGACTGGGTCATCGACGCGTACACCCGCGGGGAGGTGGCCGACGAGCAGATGTCGGCCCTCGCGATGGCCATCCTGCTCAACGGCATGAACCGCCGTGAGATCGCCCGCTGGACCGCCGCGATGATCGCCTCCGGCGAGCGCATGGACTTCTCGTCCCTGTCCCGCCCGACGGCCGACAAGCACTCCACGGGCGGCGTCGGAGACAAGATCACACTCCCGCTGGCCCCCCTGGTCGCCGCCTGCGGCGCCGCCGTACCCCAGCTCTCGGGCCGCGGCCTCGGCCACACCGGCGGCACGCTGGACAAGCTGGAGTCCATCCCCGGCTGGCAGGCCCTGCTCTCCAACGAGCGGATGCTGAACGTCCTGGACACCACCGGCGCGGTGATCTGCGCGGCGGGCGACGGCCTGGCCCCCGCGGACAAGAAGCTCTACGCCCTGCGCGACGTCACCGGCACGGTCGAGGCCATCCCCCTGATCGCCTCCTCGATCATGTCGAAGAAGATCGCCGAGGGTACGGGCTCCCTGGTCCTCGACGTCAAGGTCGGCACGGGCGCCTTCATGAAGACCATCGAGGACGCCCGCGAACTGGCCTCCACGATGGTCGGCCTGGGCACGGACCACGGCGTCAAGACGGTCGCGCTCCTGACGGACATGTCCACCCCGCTCGGCCTCACCGCCGGCAACGCCTTGGAGGTCCGCGAGTCGGTGGAGGTCCTGGCGGGCGGCGGCCCGGCGGACGTGGTCGAACTGACCATCGCCCTGGCCCGGGAGATGCTGGACGCCGCCGGTGTGAAGGACGCCGACCCGGCGAAGGCCCTGGCCGACGGCTCCGCCATGGACGTCTGGCGCCGCATGATCACGGCCCAGGGCGGCGACCCGGACGCGGTGCTCCCGGTGGCCCGCGAGCAGCACGTGATCAAGGCCCCGGCCTCGGGCGTCCTCACCCGCCTCGACGCCTACGACATCGGCGTCGCCGCCTGGCGTCTCGGCGCGGGGCGTGCCCGCAAGGAGGACCCGGTGCAGGCGGGCGCGGGCGTGGAACTCCACGCCAAGCCGGGCGACACGGTGAAGGAGGGCCAGCCCCTCCTCACCCTCCACACGGACACGCCCGAGCGCTTCGACTACGCCCTGCAGTCGGTGGAGGGCTCCTACGACATCGCGGCCCCGGGCACGGACTTCACGGCGCCGCCGGTGGTGCTGGAACGAATCGCCTGACCTGGGGCTTTCCCTTTCGGGTGAACGGGATCGGTGGACCTCCGCCGGTCCCGTTCGGCATGCTGGGATCGGTGACGCACTGATTGGAGAACCGCCATGAGCGCACTCACCGTCGACCACTCGGCTGCCAACGGCCACGAGTGGGACGACCTCGTTCGGATCTGGCAGGAGACGAACGCACCCGAGGGCTGCAAGGTGGAGATCATCGAGGGGATCGTCACCGTGGCACCACCGCCGTCCAATGCCCACAACGACATCGCTGACCTGGTTCAGCGAGTCCTGTACGAGGTCATCCCCAGGCACTGGGGCATCTACCAGACCCTGGGTACGGCGGTCCCGTCTCGTGACGGGCTCTACATCCCCGACCTCGCAGTCGCCCCCAGGCAGGTGCTGCGTGACGAGGGCGGTTACTTCATCCCGGCGGCTGCCGCAGAACTCATTGTCGAGATCACGTCCAAGTCGAATGCGACCCACGACCGGATCAAGAAAGCCGCCGGTTATGCCCAGGCCGGTGTTCCGCTGTACCTGCTCATCGATGGCTGGGCCCCCGGAGGTCCTGCCATTACGCTCTACGGCGAACCGCGAGGGGACGTCTACCGGGTTCTGGATGAGGGCAAATTCGGAGATCGCATCACGCTGCCCGACCCCTTCGGCCTCGAACTCGACACCCGCGAGTTCCCCGACAACTGACTCACCCCAGCAACGCCGCCACCACCACCAATACCGGCACCGCCAACACCGTAGACAACAAGATCGCCTCCCTCGCCAGCACCTCACCAACCCGGTAGCTGCTCGCGTACGTGAACAGGTTCTGTGCCGCCGGCAGGGCGGACGTCACCACCACGTCGAGCAGGGACGCTCCGTGGAGGCCGAAGACGCCCGCTGCCAGGGACCAGGCGATCAAGGGCTGGGCGATGGCCTTGAGGGCGACGGCCAGCAGGACGGGGGCCCGTTCCGCGCCGCGCAGGGGGAGTGTGCTGCCGCGCAGGGAGATTCCGAAGGCGAGGAGGACGGCCGGGACCGACATGTTGCCGATCAGGGTGAGGGGGTCCATCAGCGGGCCCGGGACGCGGAGGCCGGTCGCCGACGCCGCCACCCCGGCCAGGGAGCCGAGCGCTATCGGGTTGCGGAGCGGGGTGAGCAGGCTCTGCCACAGAGGGCGCTTGTCCTCGTCCGTGACGGTCGCCAGGTCCAGGACCGTCAGTGCCACCGGCGTGACGGCGACCAGCTGGAACAGCAGCACCGGCGCGACCAGCGACGCGTCGCCCAGGACGTACACGGCGATCGGGATGCCGAGGTTCCCCGAGTTGACGTAGCTGGAGCACAGGGCGCCGATCGTCGTCCGGCCGACCCCCCACCCGCGCACCGCGCCCACCGCCACGAAGACCCCCGCCGCAGCCGCCGTACTCATCGCCGTGACCAGCAGCCGGTCCGAGAAGATCACCGACAGGTCGGCCCGCGCGAGCGTCGTGAAGAGCAGCGCCGGGGACGCCACATGGAAGGCCAGCTTGGTCAGGACCTCGCGGCCCCCGCCCCCCAGATAGCCCCGGCGGCCGATCAGATAACCGACCCCGATGACCACGGCGATGACCGCGAACCCGCTCAGCACCCCCTGCACGACGCCCCCTCACCGGCGAAGAAAGCATCAGGCAGCGCGGGAGGGGCAGGTGTATGGGGCATACAGCCAACCCTCCGGGGCAGGCCATGTCCCGGTCAATGTGATCTTCACGGCGCGCCGACAGGAAGGACCGTCGCGATGAGTTACGACCGCCCGCCCGGTCTACCGATCGTGGACGCCATGACACCCCCCGTGCTCGTGCTGCCCGGCCCCGTCACCCGGGACGAGGTGAGGGGGCTGAGCGACGACGTACGGGCACTGCTGCACACCAGCGGTGCCCGGGTCGTGGTGTGCGATGTCGGAGGTCTGGGACCGCCGGGCCTCGCCACCGTCGACCTGCTGGCGCGGCTCCAGCTCGCCGCCCGCCGGGCTGGAGGCCGGATCAGGCTCCGCGACCCCGACCCGGCCCTAGGCGCTCTGCTCGACCTGGTCGGCCTCCGCTTCGAGACGGAGGGGCAGGTCGAAGAGCGGGAACCAGCGCTCGGTGTCGAGGAAGCAGTGGAACCCGGTGATCCGGCCGTCTGAGATCTCCAGCACCTGGACCGCCCACGGCACGAAGCCGCCGCCCTCCGGGTCGGGCTTGTACTGGGCGAACCCCGGCAGCCCGTTGACCTCGACCGGCATCAGCCGGGAGCCCGCGCAGGGCGCGCCGAGCGTCGTCATGAAGCCGGTGATGTCGTCGGTACCCGTCAGCCACAGGTCGAACGGTGGCATCGTCATGACCGCGTCCTCGTGCAGCAGGGCCGTCAGCGCCGCCATGTCGTAGCCCTCGAAGGCCGCCACATAGCGGTCCAGCAGCTTCTGCTGGTCCTCGTCCAGCGGGTCGGAGACGACCGCCTCGGCGCCCGGCTGCTGCCGCTCGGCCAGGGTGGCGCGGGCCCGCTGGAGGGCGCTGTTGACCGACGCCACCGAGGTGTCCAGCAGCTCGGCGACCTCGCTGGCCTTCCAGGCCAGGACCTCGCGCAGGATCAGCACCGCCCGCTGCTTGGCCGGCAGCTGCTGCAGCGCGGCCATGAAGGCGAGCCGTACGGACTCCTTGGCGACCGCCGCCTCCGCCGGATCGTCGGTCGTGGGCAGCACACGGGCGTCCGGCATCGGCTCCAGCCAGGTGTTGTCCGGGCGGGGGGACAGGGCCGCCTGGGCGAGCGGCGTGGACTCGGTGAGATCCATGGGCCGGGCGCGCTTGTTGCCCGCGGTCAGCATGTCCAGGCACACGTTCGTCGCGATGCGGTAGAGCCAGGAGCGGAGGCTGGAGCGGCCCTCGAACTTGTCGTAGCTGCGCCAGGCGCGGACCATCGTGTCCTGCACCGCGTCCTCGGCCTCGAAGGAGGAGCCCAGCATCCGGTAGCAGTACCCGGTCAGCTCGGTGCGGTGTGCCTCCAGCCTGCTGTCCAGGTCCGTCGGTGCCGCCGTGCCGTTCGTCATCGTCCACCCACCCCTGTGGAATGTCTGTCACGCGCCTTTGCGCCCAGTACTCCGGAAGCTACCGCAGCCCACTGACAACGGCCCCCCGAGCGCACAAACGCGCAGGTAGAAGTGGTCCTTTCACACGAGCTGCTTCACGGACATCAGCAGGTGCCGGTGCGACACGGCCTCCCCGTCCTCCCCGCCCTCCGGTACCCCGTGCAGCAGCGCCCGCTGCCCCGCCCCCAGCAGCTCCAGCCGTACCCGCGGACTTTCGAAGGACGTCAGCGCGTCCAGCAGATAGGCCGGGTTGAAGGCCACCGGCACCTCGTCGGCGCCGCTCAGCGTGGCCGGCAGCCGCTGGGCCGCCACGTCGTCCCCGAAGCCGGCCCGCAGCGTGACGGCCCCCTCGGCCGAGAAGTCAAGCCGCACCGGACTGTTCGCCTCCGCCACCACCGCGACCCGCCGCACCGCCTCCGCGAGCCCTTCGCACTCCACCTCGGCGACCGCAGCCCCCGCCATGTCGAACAGCGACTTGTAGGCGGGCAGCCGCCCGTCCAGGAGCCGCAGCGATGTCCGTGACCGCCCGCCCTCGAAGCCCATCAGCCCGTCGCCACCGGCCGGATCCCACCCGATGACCACGTCCCCGCAGCGCCCCAGGGACCGCGCGACGTCCAGCAGTCGCCGCGACGGCAGCAGGGCCTCCACCACCCCGTCGGCCGCCGCCTCCGGCTTCCACCCCAGCCGCCGCACCGCGTACCGGTAGCGGTCCGAGGCCGACAGCATCATCTCCTCGCCGTCGAGACGCAGTTGGACACCCGTCAGTAGCGGCAGCGTGTCGTCCCGCCCGGCGGCGACCGCGACCTGCGCGACAGCGGTCGCGAACGCGGCGGCGTCCACCGTGCCGTACGGCGCGGGCGCCACCGGCAGGGCCGGGTACTCGGCGAGCGGCAGCGTCGAGAGCCCGAAGCGCGTACCGTCCGCCTCCACCGTGAACCGCGACGCCTCCAGCGCACAGCTCACCGGCCCCTCCGGCAGCACCCGGCACACATCCAGCAGCCGCCGCCCCGGGACGAGCACCCGCCCCGGCACCCCCACCACCGCCTCGGCCTCCACCCGTACCGCCGCCTCGAAGTCGAACCCCGTCACGGCGAGCCGTCCCGCGTCCGCCTCCAGCAGCAGCCCGCCCAGCACCGGCACCGGCGTCCGCGCGGGCAGCGCCCGCCCCGCCCGGCCCACGGCCTCGGCGAACGCCGTACGGTCGATGCGGAACTCCATGAAAAATCCCCCTGCTCGGTCCGGTGGTCAGCAGACGCGGACGTTATCCGCACCCACTGACAACCGGCCCCGACCAGGGGGATCGTCGCCAGGAATCAGGCCGCCGTGGCCAGTTGCCTCCGCTGCAGCCGAGCCGCCCGCGTGCCGAACACCGTGATCGTCACGACGCCGAGCACGGCCAGCAGCCCGACCCCGACCGTCCCGGCCCAGCCGCCCGCGTGGAAGGCGACGGCGCCGACCGTGCTGCCCGCGCTGGAGCCGATGTAGTAGGCGGACTGGTACAGCGCCGAGGCCTGTGCGCGGCCCGTTGTGGCCGTCTTGCTGACCGCCGAGGAGGCCACCGCGTGGCCCGCGAAGAAGCCGCCGGTGATCAGGACCAGGCCCAGCAGGACCAGCGGCATGGACCCGGCCAGCGACAGCAGCAGGCCCGTGGCCGTCGTGCCGCCCGCCGCGTACAGCGCGCCCCGGCGGCCCATCCGGCCCACCAGCCGGCCCGCGGTCGACGCCGACACCGTACCGACGAGGTACACCAGGAAGATCGAGCCGATGATGCCCTGCGGCAGCGAGAACGGGGCCTCGGTCAGGCGGTACCCGATGACCGTGTACACGCCGCCGAACACCGTCATGAACAGCGCGCCGATCGCGTACAGCCGGCACAGCAGGGGGTTGGACAGGTGGTCGCGGACCGTGCGAGCCAGGACCCGCGGACGCAGCGAGCCGGCCTTGAAGTGCTTCGGGGCGGGAAGCAGCGCCCGGAAGGCCACCGCGCACGCCACGGCGATCACGCCGATGACACCGACGGCGACCCGCCAGCCCCACTCCTGCGCGACCCAGCCGGTGATGACCCGGCCGCTCATCCCGCCGACGCTGTTGCCCGCGACGAACAGCCCGATCGCGGTGACCAGCGCCTTGGGGCTGACCTCCTCCGCGAGGTACGCGGTCGCCGACGCGGGCAGCCCGGCCAGGGCCGCGCCCTGGAGCGCCCGCAGCACGACCAGCACACCCAGCGACGGGGCGAGGGGCACCAGCAGTCCGATGGTGACGGCGACGGCCAGTGACGCCGTCATGACCGCACGCCGTCCGAAGCGCTCGGACAGGGCGCTCATCGGCAGCACGAACAGCGCCAGCCCGCCCGTCGCGGCGGCCACCGTCCAACTCGCGTCGCTCGCCGCCACCCCGAACTCGCCGGAGATCAGCGGAAGCAGCGCCTGGGTGGAGTACAGCAGCGCGAAGGTCGCGACACCCGCGAGGAAGAGGGCGAAACTCATCCGGCGGTAGCCGGGCCCGCCCGGCGACATACGGGAGTCGGAAGCAGGGACAGAGACATCGGCGCCCACGGTGGTGGACGCCCCGGTACTGGCGGGAGACATGCTTCGAAATTACGTACGCTCCCACTGATCCGTCCAATGCATGGAACGGAGATAATCGTTCCCATGGTGCATCAATCCAGTTCAGCGGCTCGCCTGTCACCATCCAGTGACACAGAAGACATGGCGGAGATGTCCAAGGTGCTGGCGCCCCGCCTCGCCTACTTCGCAGGCGTGGCCCGTACCGAGCACGTCACCCGTGCCGCCCAGGAGATGAACGTCCCGCAGTCGACCCTCTCCCGGTCCATGGCCCGTCTGGAGCAGGACCTCGGCGTCGACCTCTTCGCCCGCCACGGCCGTACGGTCTCCCTCACCCCGGCCGGCCGCACCTTCCTCGCCTCCGTGGAACGCGCCCTGGCCGAGGTCGAGCGCGCCGCCGAGGAGGTGCGCGCCGACGCCGACCCCTTCACCGGCAAGGTCGCCTTCGGCTTCCTGCACACCATGGGCGCCGAGACCGTCCCCGGCCTCCTCCAGGCCTTCCGCGCCGACCACCCCCGCGTCCGCTTCAGCCTGGTCCAGAACTACGGCGAGGCCATGCTCGAACGCCTCCGAGCGGGCGAACTCGACCTCTGCCTGACGTCACCCGTCCCCGACGCCCCCGGCCTGGTGGCCCGCCGCCTCGACGAACAGAAACTCCGCCTGGTCGTCCCCGCCGACCACTCCCTCGCCACCCGCCGCCGTATCCGCCTCGCGGAAGCGGCCGACGAAACCTTCGTCACCCTCGAACCCGGCTACGGCCTGCGCCGCATCACCGACGACCTCTGCCAGGAGGCGGGCTTCAAGCCCCGTATCGCCTTCGAGGGCGAGGAAGCGGAAACCCTCCGAGGCCTGGTGGCGGCAGGCCTCGGAGTGGCCCTCCTGCCCCCACCGGCGGTCCCCCGCCCAGGAGTGGTCGAACTGACGGTGACGGCCCCCCGGGCAGTCCGAGAAATCGGCGTGGCCTGGCTGGAAGGCCACCCCGACACACTCCCGGTGGCAGCGTTCAAGAGGTTCCTGCTCTCCAGAAGAGGCAGCTTGCTCCCCACCTAAGGGGCGCGGGGAACCGCGCGACAAGCCACGTACAACCCGCACAGGCCAGTGAACAGGCACCCCGAACGGCGCTACCGCCGCAACGAAGAACCAAACCCAGCAGCCAACGGCATCCGCAACCCCAGCGGCGGCGGCGCGGCGAACGCGTCCCGCACAGGCCGCGACACCGCCCGCCCGTACACCGCCCCCATCACGAAGTCCTCGGCCAGCGCCAGCACTTCATCCCGGTACTGATGCAACCCGTGCCCGTCCGCGTGCACTTCGAACCGGCAGACATCCCGATTCGCCTTCTTCGCCCGCGCCGCCAGCCGGAACGACAACTCGGGATCCGTCCGCTCGTCGTTCGTGCCGTGCACGATCAGCACCTGCCGCCCCACCAACTGCTTCACCGGTTCGGGTGGCGCCGCCACATCGTCCTCCGGCAGCCAGGGGGCCAGCGCCAGCACGGAGTTGACGGCCACGTGCCCACCCGTCCGCAGCCCGGCGCGGCCTCCCATCCCCACCCCCGCGAGGCAGACGGGCACGTCCCCGTACCGCCGTACCACCTCGTCGGCCGCCCAGGCGGCATCGGCCGCGAGATTGGCCTCGCCGCCGTTCCACCCGCGGCAGCGGTAGTGCACCACGTGCGCGGAAAGACCCTCGTCCCGGCCGGCGCGGGCCAGCCGGCGCCCCAGGGCGCGTACGGAGGCGGTCGCCAGCATGGGAGACGGTCTGCGGCCGGAGTTCTCGTCCCCGTTGGGCAGCAGCAGCACCACGCCGCTCACCGCCGTCGGCTCCGGACCGAGTGTCCTGCCCAGCCGGGCCCTGCGAACCGGCGTCGCTTGGTGTGCCATGACAGAACAGTGTCAGAAGCGCGGGTGTACTCGGCCCGTCCTCGGGGTCACCGTTACGTATCGACGAAATCCCGAAGGTGCCGAAGAGGCGCCGTCTACGCGCGTAGGAGTTACAGTGCGGAAATGACGAGCCAGACCATCGCGAACACCCCGACACCGGACCAGATCCGCCGGGCGCCCAAGGTTCTGCTGCACGATCACCTCGACGGCGGCCTGCGCCCGGCGACGATCGTCGGACTCGCCCGCGAAACCGGCTATACGCAGCTCCCCGAGACCGACCCGGAGAAGCTCGGCATCTGGTTCCGCGAGGCCGCCGACTCCGGTTCCCTGGAGCGGTATCTGGAGACCTTCTCCCATACCGTCGGCGTCATGCAGACCCGCGACGCCCTGGTCCGGGTCGCCGCCGAGTGCGCCGAGGACCTCGCCGAGGACGGCGTCGTCTACGCCGAGGTGCGCTACGCCCCCGAGCAGCACCTCGAGGGCGGACTGAGCCTCGAAGAGGTGGTCGAGGCCGTCAACGAGGGCTTCCGGGAAGGGGAGCGGCGTGCCAGGGAGAACGGCCACCGCATCCGCGTCGGCGCCCTGCTCACCGCCATGCGGCACGCGGCCCGCGCTCTGGAGATCGCCGAACTCGCCAACCGCCACCGGGACCTGGGAGTGGTGGGATTCGACATCGCCGGTGCCGAGGCCGGCTACCCGCCCACCCGGCACCTGGACGCCTTCGAGTACCTGAAGCGCGAGAACAACCACTTCACCATCCACGCCGGCGAGGCCTTCGGGCTGCCGTCCATCTGGCAGGCCCTGCAGTGGTGCGGCGCCGACCGGCTCGGGCACGGCGTGCGGATCATCGACGACATCCAGGTCCACGAGGACGGCCGCGTCGAACTCGGGCGGCTCGCCGCGTACGTCCGGGACAAGCGCATCCCGCTGGAGCTGTGCCCGAGCTCCAACCTCCAGACCGGGGCGGCGTCCTCGTACGCCGAGCACCCCATCGGGCTGCTGAGGAGGCTGCATTTCAGGGCCACCGTAAACACGGACAATCGCCTCATGTCCTACACCAGCATGAGCCGGGAATTCGAGCACCTTGTCGAGGCGTTCGGTTACACGCTCGACGACATGCAGTGGTTCTCAGTCAATGCGATGAAATCAGCGTTCATTCCTTTCGATGAACGACTGGCCATGATCAATGACGTGATCAAGCCGGGATACGCCGAGCTGAAATCCGAATGGCTGTTCCGGCAGACCGCCTCCACCAGCGGCTCTGCGGATTCGGAGGGCTGAGCCCGGGGGAATGTGCGCACAGGGAATGCGGGCGGTGTTCACAAGCCGTCCGCATTTCGATGTTTGCGGCGGGTGGTGCCGCGTGATTACGGTCGCCGCACCGCTCACACACCCCGTCATCCCATTGCGAGGACGCGTTTTCATGAAGCAGTCTGCTGCCAAGTCCCTCGGTGTCGCCGCTCTCGGTGCCGCCTTCGCCGCCACCGGCGCGGGTGCCGCCAACGCCGCCCCGGCCGTCCCGGACGCCACCCAGGCGCTGGAGAGCGTCACCCACGCCCTCCCGGCGGAGCAGCTCTCCCAGACGCTGCCGGCGGGCTCGGGCGAGGCGGTGGGCCAGGGGCAGAGCCTGGCCGGTACCGGTCTCGCCGCCGCCGAGCCGGTCGCCGGGCAGCTGCTCGCCCAGGGCCCGAACGGCCCGGCCCCCAAGCTGCTCGGCGGGCTCCCGGTGAACGGTATTCCGCTCGCCTGACCCTCCCGCCCGCGCGGACGCACACGCCGATGGGGCGCACCCCTGGACACAGGGTGCGCCCCATCGGCGTGTGAGCGGCGGGCTGTCAGGTGTTTCAGTTGCGGGCTGTCACCAGGCCGTCTGGGCCTTGTTCCGTACCTTGTCCTCCGAGGGCAGCACGATCCACAGCGCGATGTACAGCAGGAACTGCGGGCCGGGCAGCAGGCACGAGACCAGGAAGATCACCCGCATCGTCGTCGTGGAGGTGCCGAAGCGCCGTGCCAGCGCGGCGCACACTCCGCCGATCATGCGGCCGTTGGTGGGGCGGGCGAGGCGGGACATGTGCGACTCCTTCAGCGTCGGTGTGCGAGGTCTCTCGTCCGAGTACCCCATCTGCACTCCACGCTACGGAGACGAAGGGGGCAAAGCGTCGCTCCACGGGGCGATCCCGACCCTGGGAATCGTCGGGGTCCGACCCTGAGCCGGCTCCTCCGGGGGGAGGGGCATGCGGGCCAGGGGCACGGCCGTGCGGCGGCGCAGCCAGGAGCGGCCCGCGGGGACCAGCGCGAGATGCGCGAGGCCCACGCCCGCGGTGTTCAGGAACAGCGAGTCGACATCCACGACCTGACCGGGCACACCGGTCTGCAACAGCTCGATGCCCATCGACAGCAGGGCACCGGCCGCGACGGCGCGCAGCAGGGACGCCAGCGGCGAGACGGCCAGCCTGCCGCTCGCCATCGGCAGCAGCACGCCCAGCGGGGCGAGCAGGGCCAGCTTCCCGCCGATGTGCCGGGCCGCCTCCGGCCAGCCCAGGGCGAGATCGGCCCGGATCCCGGCGAACGGCCGCAGATTGGCGGGCATCACCCAGGGCACCTCCAACGGCCGCAGCGTGAACCAGGCGACGAACGCGAGGTGTGCGACGAGGAGGACACCTCCCGTCACACGGATGCGGAACTCGGCGCTGCCGCCGACGGAGCCTTGACGCTGCACGCCCCCCTAGACGCGGCCTCCGGCAGGATCGGTTCCGGGATGCGCCCAGGGACACCTGTGAGGCGTGCGCCACAGCAGGGCGGAGCCCCGCCGCCGCGCGGGGTCCCTACTCGCCTGCCACGTCCTTGGACGGCGGCTCCGTGCTGCCCGGGCGGGCCCGCACCTCGTCGGTGCACTCGTAGCGGCGCGGTGACTCGGGGCCGGGGCCGCCGAGGACCACGGAGCCGTCGCCCTCGGCGGCGGCGGAGTCGGAGAAGGTGCAGACGATCTGGGCCAGGGCGTACGAGGTGAGGTTGTCCGGCGCCGTACTCAGCCGCAGCGTGTCCTCCGGGTCGCCCTTCAGGGGCCCGCCCACGGTGATGCCGCCGCGTACGTCCGTGCTGTAACCGGCCTCCTTCTCGGCGGGCGACGGGGTCTCGGCGAGCTGGTCCAGCAGGCCCTGCGCCACCAGCATGCGCCGCTCGGAGTCGGCCGCGCCGTCCGGGACGCGTACGGTCCGGTCGACGGTCACCAGCGAGGACCCGCACAGCAGGAACACCCGCACCGGCAGCCCCCGCGCGGCCTGCGTCGACACATCCGGCTCAGCCAGCGAACACTGCACCCGCGAGGGCGCGGGCCCGAAGTTCGTCGGCACCTCCGTGGCCCGGATCCCGCAGCCGGCCAGCAGAACGGCCAGCACGGGCAGGCCGGCCAGCCGCACCAGGGCTCGTGGACGTCGGGTGGTCATCAGGCATCCCCCTTCGAGTCCTCGGCCTGGCTCCGGTCGGCGTCGGACCCGGCCTGCTCGTCGTCCTCGGCGGACTGGTCGGCCGAGGACGAGGTGCCGCGCGGGAGCCGCAGGGTGAACACCGCGCCCGAGTCGGCCGAGTTGGCCGCGGTGATCTCGCCGCCGTGGATGTGCGCGTTCTCCAGGGCGATGGACAGACCGAGGCCACTGCCCTCGGAGCGCGGCCGGGAGGCGCTGGCCTTGTAGAACCGGTCGAAGACATGCGGCAGCACCTCCTCGGGGATGCCGGGCCCGTGGTCCTGCACCTCGATGACGAGCGAGTCGTCATCCGCCCGGACGGTCACCCGAACCGGGGAGCCGCCGTGCTTGAGCGCGTTGCCGATGAGGTTGGCCAGGATGACGTCGAGGCGGCGCGGATCCAGTCGGGCGTGGATGCCGCGCTCGGCGTCCAGCTCGACCGCGTCCAGCCAGGCCCGGGCGTCGATGCACGCGGTGATCTGGTCGGCGATGTCGACGTCGTCCAGGACGAGCCGGGCGGTGCCCGCGTCGAAGCGGGTGACCTCCATCAGGTTCTCGACCAGGCTGTTGAGCCGCCGCGTCTCGCTGACCACCAGCCGGACGGCCGGCTCGATCATCGGGTCCATGCTCCCGGTCTCGGCCTCCAGCTCCTCCTCCAGTACCTCCGTCACGGCGGTGATGGCGGTGAGCGGCGTCCGCAGCTCATGGCTCATGTCCGCGACGAACCGCCGGGACGCCTCGTCCCGCGCGGCCATGTCGGCGACCCGTTTCTCCAACGCCTCGGCCGCGTTGTTGAACGTCCGCGACAGATCGGCGAGTTCATCGGTGCCCGACACCCTGAGCCGGGTGTCCAGCTTGCCCTCGCCGAGCCGCCGCGCGGCCGTGCCCAGCCGCTGCACGGGCTTCAGCACCGTCGTCGCGGCGGCCTGCGCGAGCAGCGCCGAGCCGATCAGCGCGAGTCCCGTGGCGATTCCCAGCGACCAGGCGAGCGAGTTCAGATCCTTCGCCTCCGGTTCCAGCGACTTGAGCATGTAGCCGGTCGGGCCGCCGCCGATCACCCGCGTCCCGGCCACGAGATACGGCGTGTCGTGGTCTATGACCCGCTGCCAGTACAGGTGGTACGGGTGCTTGTTGGCCCCGTCGACCTTCTGCGTTCTGTTCACCGCCGTGCGCAGCGGGGCCGGCACGTCCCGCAGCGAGAAGCCGCTCAGCCCGCCGGAGCTGCCGTAGACGGTCCTGCCGTCGGCGTCGCGGGCGACCAGCAGCACGCTGAAGCGCTGGTCGCTGCCCGCCATCTGGCCGGCGGTGTGCTGCAACTCGTCCTGCGTCGGCCGCTCGGGCAGCGCGCCCGCCCGGTTCTGCATCTCCTGCTCGAAGTCGCGCAGCACCGCGTCCTGGGTGCGGGTGAGGACCGCCTCGCGGTTGAGCCAGTACGCGATGGCGGACGCGGACACGGCGGCCGTCAGGGCCACCAGGCCGAAGACGAGGACCAGCCTCAGGCGCAGGCTGGTGAAGCGCAGCCGCGACAGAACTCCCTTGCGCTCCGCGGTCCAGCCGCGGGCCCCCCCTTGGTGCGCCTGTGTCACTGAGGCGCGTCCAGGCGGTAGCCGACACCCCGCACGGTACGGATCAGCGTGGGCGACGACGGAACGTCCTCGACCTTGGCACGCAGCCGCTGGACACAGGCGTCCACCAGCCGCGAGTCACCCAGGTAGTCGTGCTCCCACACCAGCCGCAGCAGCTGCTGGCGGGACAGCGCCTGCCCCGGCCGCCGGCTCAGCTCCAGCAGCAGCCGCAGCTCGGTCGGCGTGAGCTGGAGATCCTCGCCGTTCTTGGTCACGGTCATCGCGGAGCGGTCGATGACGAGGCTGCCGAACGACGCCGCGTCGTTGGACTCCCGCTCGCCGCGCCGCAGCACGGCCCGGATCCGGGCGTCGAGCACACGCCCCTGCACGGGTTTGACCACATAGTCGTCGGCGCCGGACTCCAGCCCGACGACCACGTCGATGTCGTCATTGCGCGCGGTCAGCAGGATGATCGGCAACTGGTCCGTGCGCCGGATGCGCCGGCACACCTCGAACCCGTCGATGCCGGGCAGCATCACATCCAGCACGATCAGATCCGGCCGCTGCTCGCGCAGCAGCTTCAGACCGTCCTCACCGCTGGCAGCGGTCGCCACGCGGTGACCCTGGCGCGTCAGTGAGAGCTCCAGGGCCGTCCGGATGGCGTCGTCGTCCTCGATCAGCAACAGGGAAGGCACGGGCTCATTCTGGCCCATGAGGGGGGCGGGGTTCGACCTGTGGGCCGAGATCAGCGCCGCGCCTACCGCCGACACCTGTGTACGAACCGTGCTCGCCCTGTGGCCGACCCCTGTGACAGGCCTGTGACAGTCGGCGGACACGGCGATGAAAGTGCCGGGGCAAGCTTCTCGGCACAAGCAAGGAAGCCCGCCCGACCGGCGGGCCGCACACCGGAAGTCCACGACGGGGGGCGCGAGATGAACACGCTGCACGGCATCAGCACGAGCGCAGTGATCACGCGTCTGCACGACGTGCGGGGTTCCGAGAAGTCCGGTGCGGATGGGGGTCCCTCCCGCGCGAGCGGATTCGAGCGTGGGGGAGGGCGGGGGTGCGCTCGCAGCACCGGGCGTCAGCACACCGGTTACATGACGGTGGTCGACGCCCACACGGGGGATGGCAACAAGGCTCACGGGGGAGCCGCGTACAGGGAGGACTCGGGGGAGCGCTGTTCGCTGTCGGAGGCGGAGTTCACCGCCTACGTCCAGGAGCGCCGCGCCTCCCTGTACGCCACCGCCTACCACCTCACCGGCGACCGCTTCGAGGCCGAGGACCTGCTGCAGAGCGCGCTGTTCTCGACCTACCGGGCGTGGGACCGGATCAGTGACAAGGCCGCGGTCGGCGGATACCTCCGCCGCACCATGACCAACCTGCACATCAGCGCGTGGCGCCGCCGCAAGCTGAACGAGTACCCGACCGAGGAACTGCCGGAGACGCCCGGCGACACGGACGCGATGCGCGGCACCGAGCTGCGCGCGGTCCTGTGGCAGGCGCTGGCCCGGCTGCCCGAACTCCAGCGCACGATGCTGGTCCTTCGTTACTACGAGGGCCGCACGGACCCGGAGATCGCGGAGATCCTCGACATCAGTGTCGGCACGGTGAAGTCCAGCATCTGGCGGTCGCTCCGCCGGCTGCGCGAGGACGAGGTCCTCAGCTTCGGCCGTGACGAGGAAGACGCCTTCGGCGAGCTCGTGGCCTGAAGGTTCGGGGGGGAGCACCACAAGGGGGCCCACGGGGGACTGTGGAGACGCTGGGGGGCGTCTCCCCAGGAGAGTGGGGACACGGGGGAACAAGGGGGAGGAAAAGGGGGGGGCACCACGGGGGAACACAAGAGCGGGACTGGAGGGCCGGGGGGTCCGTCCAGTCCCGCTTTTCTCGTTCTCGTGTCTCAGGCCGGTGTCTCAGGCCGGTGTCTCAGGCCCGTGGCTCAGGGGCTTGTGCCTCAGGCCGCCGTACGGAGACTCGCCGACCGGCCCGCGGCGGCCGCCGCCAGTCGGCCCATCGCCTCGTCGCGGTCACAGGCGTACGCGCCCAGCGCGCTCTGCCGGGCCACGATCGAGCGCTCCTGCCGCATCAGGCGCCAGCCGCGCCGCAGCAGGAACGGCACCGACTTGCGGCCCTCCTTGAGATCCCGCAGGAAGCGGCGGCGGAACGTCTTCACCGGGCCGCGGCTCAGGCACAGCGCGTCGGCCAGGACGCCCAGTTCCCGGCAGCGTTCGACGATCTCCGCGGCGAAGATGCCCTCCGCGAGGAACAGCGGGGTCCGTCCGATCTCGACCGTCTCCTCGCCCGTGCGGGCGCTGAGGGAGAGGTCGTAGACGGGGACGGCCGTACGGCCCGTACGGCACAGCCGGGTGATCGCGGCGACGGCCGTGTCCGCGTCCCAGGAGTCCGGATGGTCCCAGTCGATGTCCGAACTCCCCTCCACCACAGGCAGAGTCGGGTCGTCGCCCTCCTTGTAGAAGTCGTCGAGCCGCAGCACCGGAAGGCCGGAGCGGGCCGCGAGGAGGGACTTGCCGGAGCCGGAAGGGCCGCAGAGCAGCACGACTCGCGTCGGTATGGGCAGAGGGGAACTCACGGGACACCAGTGTGAGGCATCCATCGGGGGTCGTACGACCCCGCGGGTCGCCTTTGATGCGCGCGTCACATCTCAACTACCCTTCGTGTCGATCCGATTACCAAGAGCCTCAGAAGGTGGCAGCGATGGCCCGACACGACTCATTGAAGAAGCCGACCGTCCAGCGTGCCCTGGCCGTCCTCGCGACCGCGGGAGTGGCGCTGGGGGCGGGTGCGGCGACGGCGTCGGCCGCGGCGGGCGCCGGCTCGGTCCTGGACCTGGTGCACACCGCCCCGGGAAAGACCGACACCCGGGCCGGTCTCCAGGCGGCGAGCGACACCCTCGCCTACACCACCGGCACGGTCACGGGCCTCAAGCCCAATCCGCTCGCCGGTACGGGAGTCGACCCGCTCGACAACAGCGTCGGCACCGAGGTCGCCGACTTCAAACCGGTGGACTCCCAGGAGGTGACGGGCCCGGTGGCCCAGGCGCCGTCGGTCGGGGACGCCCTGGTGCTGAGCCAGGTCACCAGGCTGGTCTCGGGGTAGTTCACCGGCCCCGCAGCGGGACCTCCCGGACCAGCCAGGACACCGCGAACGCCACGGCGGACAGCACTGCCGTGCCGAGTGCGACACCGTGCAATCCGTCCACGACGCCGGCCTGGAAGGCGTCCCGGACCGGCTCCGGCAGGTCCCGCAGTGCCTCGGGGGTGAGCTCACCGCCGGTCAGCCGGGCGCCGTCGGAGCCGAGCCGGTCCGTGACAGCGGCCGTGAGCCGGCTGGTGTAGACGGAGCCGAGGACGGCGACACCGAGCGAGCCGCCGACGGTGCGCAGCAACGTCTGGGTGCCACTGGCCGCCCCCATGTCGCGTGGTTCCGCGCTGTTCATCGTGATGAGCATCGCCGGCTGCATCAGACAGCCGATGCCCACGCCCAGCACCAGCGTCAGGCCGGAGGCCACAGGTGCCGTTGTGGCCGTGCCGAGCGTCAGCAGGGCCAGCGCCCCCGCCGCGGCCAGCGCACCGCCCGCGATGGGATAGCCGCGGTAGCGCCCGCCGTCGCCGACCCGCCGGCCGATGACGAGCTGGGCGGTCATCATGCCCAGCATCAGCGGAAGCAGCAGCAGTCCGCTTTCCGTGGACGACATGTCCCGTACGAACTGCAGGTACTGGGGCAGATAGCTCGCCGCCGCCAGCATGGCCGCGCCCGTGACGAAGCTGAGCACCTGCGCCACCGAGAAGTTGCGGTCGCGGAACAGCCGGGGCGGGATCACCGGTTCCGGGGCGCGCCGCTCGACCCGTACGAAGGCGGCCAGCGCGACCGCGGAGACCAGGGCGAGCCCGATGACCCGCGGTGACGACCAGGCGTACGTCGTCCCGGCCCAGCTCGCCAGGAGGGTCAGGGCGAGGATCGCGCCGGTCAGCAGTCCGGCTCCGGCCAGGTCGATCCGGGCCTTGACCCGGGCGGCGGTCAGCCGCACCCCGAAACCGATCAGGGCGAGTGCCACCGCACCGACCGGGACGTTGACGTAGAACACCCAGCGCCAGTCGAGCTGGTCGGTGAGGAAGCCGCCGGCCAGAGGTCCACCGATCAGCGCGGCGGGCAACAGCACACCGATCAGCGACTGGGCCCGCCCGGCCTCCGCCGGGGTGAGCAGCGTGCCGATGAGGGCGAGCGCACCCACGAAGAGGCCGCCCGCGCCGATGCCCTGAAAGGCCCGGAAGGCGATCAACTGGCCCATGTCCTGGGCGAGCCCGCACAGCACGGAGCCGATCAGGAACACGGTGATGGAGGTGAGATAGCTGCCCTTGTGGCCGTAGAGGTCGCCGAGTTTCCCCCAGATCGGGGTCGAGACGGCGGTGGTGAGCAGATAGGCCGTGATCACCCAGGACAGCTGGTCGAGACCGCCCAGGTCGCCGACGATGGTGGGCAGGGCGGTGCCGACGACGGTTCCGTCGAGCGTGGCGAGCACGATGCCGAGCAGCAGGCCGAGGACGACAAGCCGGGAGGGCGGGGCGTCGGGACGGGCCGGATGTGCGTTGCTCGCGGGCGAGGCCGTGGTCTCCCCGGTGCGGGGCTCGGCCGTCATGCGACGTAGTCACGGACGGACTTGGCGTCCCGCAGGGCGTGGCCCCACCAGGCGAGCTGGTCGAGCAGGGCCTTCGCGGCGGTGTCGGCGGCGGGGTCCGTGCACGTGCCGTCCTCGTCGAAGCGGCTCCAGGCGTTGTGGAGGCTGACGGTGTTGCGGATGGTCGCGGCGTTCACCTCGGCCATGACGACCCGCAGTTGCTCCACCGCGCGCAGACCGCCGGACAGGCCACCGTAGGAGACGAAGCCGATCGGCTTGCCGTGCCACTCCTCGCCGTGCCAGTCGATCGCGTTCTTCAGGGACGCCGGGAAGCTGTGGTTGTACTCGGGTGTGACGAGGACGAAGGCGTCGGCGGCCGCGAGCCGTGGTGACACAAGGGCCAGCCGCTCCTCGGTGCCGGGTGGCGGCTGCTGTCCGAAGGCCGGGAACACCGTCGGCAGCGGCGTCTCCGCGAGGTCGACGACGTCGGCGCGCAGGTCGTCGCGCTGGTCGAGGTGGCCGGTCAGCCACTTGGCCACGACGGGCGCGAAGCGTCCCTCCCGGGTCGAGCCGACGAGAACGGCGACGCGGAGCGGTTCGGCGGTGGCGGGCATGGGTCTCCCCCTGATGTGTACGGCGTTGTGTACGGCGTATCTCCTGTGCGTACAACGTACACATAGATGTGTACGTCGTCTACTGGAGATACGCTGTACGCGACGTTTCGACCGGGAGGAGCGGACCATGGCGGTCGCGAAGAAGAAGGAGGGCGCGGAGAGCGGGGCCGAGGCGCCCTCCCTCTGGGAGCGCATGGAGCGGCCCGCCCCGGCCCCTCGCACCTCACTGACCCTGGAGCGGATCGCCGCCGCCGCGGTCGAGATCGCCGACGAGGAGGGCGGCGCGGCCGTCACCATGCGCCGTCTAGCCACGAAGCTCGGCGTCGCGCCCATGGCCGCCTACCGGCATGTCGACGGCAAGGACGATCTCTGGGCGCTCATGATCGACCGGGTGTCCCGGGAGCTGACCGTGCCGGACGGGGCGACGGGCTGGCGGGAGGTGCTGCGCGCCTACGCCCTCCAGACACGGGAGCTGATGCTCGCCCACCCGTGGATGGCGGTCATGCCCACCCCGGTCATCATGCTCACACCCGCGCGGATGGCCGTGGCCGAACGGGGGTTGTCCGCGCTCGCCGCCCACGGTCTGGACCCCGACTCGGTGATGGCCGTCCTGCGGACCGTCACCTCCTACGTGCACGGCGCGGCCCAGACCGAGATCGCGCTACGTGACTACCAGGAACGCCACGGCTGGACCAGCGGTGACGAGACCCGCCAGGCCCTCGCCCCGCAGATGCGCTACCTGATGAGCACGGGCCGCTATCCGGCCTTCGAGCAGTACGCCCTCGGCGCGAGCCGCAAGGACGACCGCGCCTGGGAGTTCACGTTCGGCCTCGACTGCGTGCTCGACGGCATCGCGCAGCGGCTCGGGATCTGACGGGGGCGCACGGAAGAAGCCCCGGCTCTCCTGGACGGAGGAGGGCCGGGGCTTCCGTATTGAGGGTGTCGGGGGGCGTCTAGTACGAGGAACCCGACGCGCCCAGTGACCCCGTGGGGTGCCAGACCGTTTTCGTCTCCAGGAACGCCGTCATGCGGTCGGTGCCCGGGGTCTCCGTGTAATCCACAGGCTGTGGACGCAGGACGCGCTTGAGGTTGTCGGCCGCCGCGATCTCCAGTTCCTTGGCGAGGGACTCGTCGGCGCCCGCGAGGTCGATCGCGTTGACGTCCTGGTGGGAGGAGAGCGGGGTCGCGATCTCCGCCGTGCGGCCCGAGAGGACGTTGACCACGCCGCCGGGGACGTCGGAGGTGGCCAGGACCTCCGCCAGGGAGAGGGCGGGGAGCGGGGACGTCTCGCTCGCCACCACGATCGCCGTGTTGCCCGTCGCGATCACCGGGGCCAGCACCGACACCAGGCCCAGGAAGGAGGAATCCTGGGGGGCCACGATCGCGACCACGCCCGTCGGTTCAGGAGAGGACAGGTTGAAGAACGGGCCCGCCACCGGGTTGCCGCCGCCCACCACCTGGGCGATCTTGTCCGTCCAGCCCGCGTACCAGACCCAGCGGTCGATCGTCGCGTCCACGACCGCCGCCGCCTTGGACTTCGACAGGCCCTCCGCGTCCGCCACCTCACGGGCGAACTGGTCGCGGCGGCCCTCCAGCATCTCGGCGACGCGGTAGAGGACCTGACCGCGGTTGTACGCCGTCGCGCCGGACCAGCCGCCGAACGCCTTGCGCGCCGCTACGACCGCGTCACGGGCGTCCTTGCGGGAGGAGAGGGGGGCGTTCGCGAGCCACTTGCCCTTTGAGTCCGTCACCTCGTACACCCGGCCGCTCTCGGAACGCGGGAACTTCCCGCCGACGTACAGCTTGTAGGTCTTGAAGACAGTCAAGCGGTCAGACATCGAGGTACGCCTCCAGGCCGTGGCGGCCGCCCTCGCGGCCGAAGCCCGACTCCTTGTACCCGCCGAACGGCGAGGTCGGGTCGAACTTGTTGAACGTGTTGGACCAGACGACACCCGCGCGGAGCTTGTTCGCGACCGCCAGGATGCGCGAGCCCTTCTCCGTCCAGATGCCGGCCGAGAGGCCGTACTGCGTGTTGTTGGCCTTGGCGACCGCCTCGTCCGGGGTGCGGAAGGTCAGGACCGACAGCACCGGGCCGAAGATCTCGTCGCGGGCGATCCGGTGCGCCTGGGTGACGTTTGTGAAGAGCGTCGGGGCGAACCAGTAGCCGGAGGAGGGGAGTTCGCAGGCGGGGGACCAGCGTTCGGCGCCCTCCGCCTCGCCCGCCTCGACGAGCGAGGTGATCCGGGCCAGCTGCTCCGCGGAGTTGATCGCCCCGATGTCCGTGTTCTTGTCGAGCGGGTCGCCGAGGCGGAGCGTCGACAGGCGGCGCTTGAGGGAGTCGAGCAGCTCGTCCTGGATCGACTCCTGGACCAGGAGGCGGCTGCCGGCGCAGCAGACCTGGCCCTGGTTGAAGAAGATGCCGGTCACGATGCCCTCGACGGCCTGGTCGATGGGGGCGTCGTCGAAGACGATGTTGGCGCCCTTGCCGCCCAGTTCGAGGGTGAGCTTCTTGCGGGTGCCGGCGACCGTGCGCGCGATCTCCTTGCCGACGGCCGTGGAGCCGGTGAAGGCGACCTTGTTCACATCCGGGTGGGCCACCAGCGCGGCGCCCGTGTCGCCGTAGCCGGGGAGGATGTTGACGACGCCCTTGGGGAGACCTGCCTGGCGGCAGATGTCCGCGAAGAAGAGGGCGGAGAGGGGGGTCGTCTCGGCGGGCTTCAGGACGACCGTGTTGCCGGTCGCGAGGGCCGGGGCGATCTTCCACGCCAGCATCAGGAGCGGGAAGTTCCAGGGGATGACCTGGCCCGCCACGCCCAGGGGCTTCGGTGAAGTGCCGAAGCCCGCGTGGTCGAGCTTGTCGGCCCAGCCCGCGTAGTAGAAGAAGTGCGCGGCGACCAGGGGCAGGTCGGCGTCGCGTGTCTCCTTGATCGGCTTGCCGTTGTCGAGGGTCTCGAGGACGGCCAGCTCGCGGGAGCGCTCCTGGATGATGCGGGCGATCCGGAAGAGGTACTTCGCGCGCTCCGTGCCCGGGAGGGCCGACCACTTCTCGAACGCCTTGCGGGCGGCCTGTACGGCACGGTCCACGTCCGCCTCGCCCGCCTGGGCGATCTCGGAGAGGACCTCTTCGGAGGACGGGCTGACCGTCTTGAAGACCTTGCCGTCGGCCGCGTCGGTGAACTCACCGTCGATGAACAGGCCGTACGAGGGCGCGATGTCGACGACCGCGCGGGACTCGGGGGCCGGGGCGTAATCGAATGCGCGTGGCATGTTTTCCCTGGTCATGAGGTCTCAGTCCACCGTCACGTAGTCGGGGCCGGAGTAGCGGCCCGTGGCCAGCTTCTGGCGCTGCATCAGGAGGTCGTTCAGCAGTGAGGAGGCGCCGAAGCGGAACCAGTGGTTGTCCAGCCAGTCGTCGCCCGCGGTCTCGTTGACCAGGACGAGGAACTTGACGGCGTCCTTGGTGGTGCGGATGCCGCCGGCCGGCTTCACACCGACCTGGATACCCGTCTGGGCGCGGAAGTCGCGGACGGCCTCCAGCATGAGGAGGGTGTTGGCCGGGGTTGCGTTCACCGCGACCTTGCCGGTGGAGGTCTTGATGAAGTCCGCGCCCGCCAGCATCCCGAGCCAGCTCGCGCGGCGGATGTTGTCGTACGTGGACAGCTCGCCCGTCTCGAAGATGACCTTCAGGCGCGCGGACGTTCCGCAGGCCTCCCGGACGGCGGTGATCTCGTCGTACACCTTCAGGTAGCGGCCCGCGAGGAACGCGCCGCGGTCGATGACCATGTCGATCTCGTCGGCGCCCGCGGCGACGGCCTCGCGGACGTCGGCCAGCTTGACGGTGAGCGGGGCGCGGCCCGCCGGGAAGGCGGTGGCGACCGAGGCGACCTTCACGGTGGAACCGGCGACGGCCTCCTTGGCCGCGGCCACCATGTCGGGGTAGACGCAGACCGCGGCGGTGGCGGGCGTCGTACGGTCGGTCGGGTCGGGCCTGACCGCCTTGGCGCCGAGGGCCCGGACCTTGCCCGGGGTGTCCGCGCCTTCCAGCGTCGTCAGGTCGACCATCGAGATGGCGAGGTCGATGGCGTACGCCTTCGCGGTCGTCTTGATCGAACGCGTACCGAGCGAGGCCGCGCGTCCTTCGAGTCCGACCGCGTCGACGCCGGGGAGCCCGTGGAGGAAGCGGCGCAGCGCGCTGTCGGACGTGGTGACGTCCTTGAGGGGGTGAGCTGCGGTGAGTGCAGAACTGGGCATGGTCACCAGACGAGCATATCTACGCGCGTAGCGGCTGTACAGCCCCGGGGTTGACTTGGGTGGGGGTGGGGGCGGGGCTTTCGCCTTGAGTGGGGAGCAGGGGTTCGAGCCGGGGTGCCGGGGGCGGGGGTGTCGGCGTCCGGCAGAATCGACCTATGACCAGTCCCGAGTCCCAGTCGCCCGAGTCCAAGGACCGGGTCTACCGGTCGGCCCCGGCCATCGCCGGTGGTGTGATGCTGCTCGCCATCGCCGGGTGGCTCGGCGTCGACGCGCTCGTGTCGGGGCAGGGGCGCACGCAGTGGCTGACGCTCGCGGTGATGCTGCTCGTCGTGCCGCTCGTCGTCGCCTTCACCCTGCGGCCCGCCGTGTACGCGGGCGACGACCTGCTGCGGATCCGCAACCCCTTCCGTGTCATCGCGCTGCCCTGGGGGCAGGTCGCCGCGCTGAAGTCCGCCTACTCGAACGAGGCCCTCACCGAGTCCGGCACCAAGTACCAGCTGTGGGCCGTCCCCGTGTCACTGCGTGCCCGTAAGAAGGCCGCGCGGCAGGAGATGCGGGCGACCGCGCAGGCGCGGCGGGTCATGGGGCGGGACGAGGGGCGGGGCAGCGCTCTCGGGATGCGTGCGGGGCAGGGGCTCGGTCGTGGCGGTCCGGAGGCAGAGGGGCCCGCGCGGGCGGAGACCGACCGGATCATGGACGAGTTGCGGGGGCTGCATGAGGCGCGGCACGGGGCGGAGACCGCACAGGGTGAGGTGACCGTGCGGTGGGCCTATGAGGTGGTGGGGCCGGCGGCTGCGGGGGCCGTGCTTGTCGCGATCCTGCTGGCTTTGGGGTAGGGGGCAGGGGGTCTGGGGAGGGGTGCCCCTGGGTGGGGCACCCCTCCTTTTCGTGTGGTCAGATGCCCGCTGCCCTCGACAGGTCGCGCTTCATCGACTCCAGGAGCGTCGACGCCTTCGCGTGGGCCGTGGGGAGGTCGGCGCGTGACGCGACCGGGATCACGACCTCCAGGTAGCACTTGAGCTTCGGTTCCGTGCCGCTCGGGCGGACGATCACCCGGGCGCCGTCCAGCGTGTAGCGCAGGCCGTCGGTGGGCGGGAGGGATTCCGTGCCCTGGGTGAGGTCGTCGGTGCGGGTGATGCGGAGGCCGGCCAGTTCCGACGGGGGCTGCTCGCGCAGGCGGCGCATCGCGGCGGCGATGAGGGAGAGGTCCTCCACGCGGACTGACAGCTGGTCCGTGGCGTGCAGGCCGTGCTCCACGGCCAGGTCGTCGAGGAGGTCGAGGAGGGTGCGGCCCTCCTCCTTGAGCTGAGAGGCCAGTTCCGTGATCAGGAGCGCGGCCGTGATGCCGTCCTTGTCGCGTACACCGTCGGGGTCCACGCAGTAGCCGAGGGCCTCCTCGTAGCCGTAGCGCAGGCCTTCGGCGCGGGCGATCCACTTGAAGCCGGTGAGGGTCTCGACGTGGGGGAGTCCCGCCTTCTCGGCGATACGGCCGAGGAGAGAGGACGAGACGATCGACTCCGCGAATGTGCCGGTCGCTCCGCGGTGGACCAGGTGGGCGGCGAGGAGGGCGCCGACCTCGTCGCCGTGGAGCATGCGCCAGCCGGTGTCGTCGCCGTCACCGGCTCGTACTGCGACGGCGCAGCGGTCCGCGTCCGGGTCGTTGGCGATGATCAGGTCGGGGTTGGTTTCGCGGGCCTTCGCGAACGCCAGGTCCATCGCGCCGGGTTCCTCCGGGTTGGGGAACGCGACGGTCGGGAAGTCCGGGTCGGGGTCGGCCTGTTCCGTGACGAGGGCCGGGGGCGGGAAGCCTGCGCGGGCGAAGGCCGCGAGGAGGACGTCCTTGCCTACGCCGTGCATCGCCGTGTACACCGTGCGGGCCGTGCGGGGGGAATCCTTGGCCAGGACTGCGTCGGTGCGGGTGAGGTAGGCGTCGAGGACGCTGTCGTCGAGGGTGTCCCAGCCGTGGGTGGGGCGGGGGACGGTGGTGAGGGACTGGATGGCGGCGATCTCTGCCGCGATGTCGATGTCGGCCGGGGGGACGATCTGGGAGCCGTCGCCCAGGTAGACCTTGTAGCCGTTGTCGCGGGGTGGGTTGTGGCTGGCGGTGACCTCCACGCCGGCGACGGCGCCGAGGTGCCGTATGGCGAAGGCGAGGACGGGGGTGGGGAGGGGGCGGGGGAGGACTGCGGCGCGGAGGCCGGCGCCGGTCATGACGGCGGCGGTGTCCTGGGCGAAGTCGTACGACTTGTGGCGGGCGTCGTAGCCGATGACGACCAGGCCGTTGTCGTGGCCCTGCGTCTTGAGGTACGCGGCGAGGCCGGCGGCGGCGCGGATGACGACCGAGCGGTTCATGCGCATGGGGCCGGCGCCGAGTTCGCCTCGGAGGCCGGCGGTGCCGAACTGGAGGGTGCCGGAGAAGCGGGCGGCGAGTTCGGTGTGATCCTGGGCGTCGAGGAGGCGGGCGAGCTCGGTGCGGGTGTCCGGGTCGGGGTCCTCGGTGAGCCACGCCTGGGCCTGTGCGATGAGTTCGTCGTGCACGGTCGGTGTCGCCTCTCGGTTGTGTGTGGTGGCGGGCCATGCCTGCGGCGGCCTGTGCGGCTTGGGTGGGGGTGCGCGTAGCGCCTTCGCCCTGGGTGTGGGTCGGGGCCGCGCCGGGGGGTGTCCGTCCTCGGAACGTCGCGATGGGGTCTCACGCCGACTGGCTGTCCGTTGACGCGACAACCGCTGCGGGCGGACACCCCCCCCGGCACGTCCCCTTGCGTCCGTCCGGCGGGTGCGGCTGCGCGGGGGCGGGCCGCCTCAGCTGCGGACATGCGCGCCGCCCCAGCTACGGGCGCCGGTCCCGCCTAGCTGCGGGCGTGCGTGCCGCTGGGGGCGGCACGGGTGGGCGGTGGGGGTCCCCCGCTCGAGCGAAGCCGAGAGTGGGGGAGGCACCCCGCAACGCCGGGCTGCGTACCCACCCGATCCCAGTATCGACGCCGGGTGGGCCTACAGGCGGCCCAGTACCTGAGCCAGCAGGGAACCCATCCTCGTCGCCGAATCACGGCCTGCCTGGAGGACCTCCTCGTGGTTGAGGGGCTCGCCCGTCATGCCCGCGGCGAGGTTGGTGACGAGGGAGATGCCCAGGACCTCGGCGCCCGCCTCGCGCGCGGCGATCGCTTCGAGGACCGTCGACATGCCCACCAGGTCCGCGCCGATGACGCGGGCCATGCGGATCTCGGCCGGAGTCTCGTAGTGCGGGCCGGGGAACTGCGCGTAGACGCCCTCCTCCAGGGTGGGGTCGACCTCCTTGCACAGGGCGCGCAGGCGCGGGGAGTAGAGGTCGGTGAGGTCGACGAAGTTGGCGCCGATGATGGGGGAGGTGGCCGTGAGGTTGATGTGGTCGCTGATCAGGACCGGCTGGCCGGGGCGCATGCCCTCGCGCAGGCCGCCGCAGCCGTTGGTGAGGACGATCGTCTTGCAGCCGGCCGCCACTGCGGTGCGGACGCCGTGGGAGACGGCGGCCACGCCGCGGCCCTCGTAGTAGTGCGTGCGGCCGAGGAAGACCAGGGCGCGCTTGTCGCCGATCCTGTACGAGCGGATCTTGCCTCCGTGGCCCTCGACCGCCGGGGGCGGGAAGCCGGGCAGCTCGGTGACCTGGAACTCGGCGTCGGGGTCGCCCAGGGCGTCCACGGCCGGGGCCCAGCCGGAGCCCATCACGAGGGCGACGTCGTGGGTCTCGGCGCCCGTCAGTTCGCGCAGGCGGGCCGCGGCGGCGTCGGCGGCGGCCCTGGGGTCGATCGGGGCCGCGCCCTGGATGTCGTCCGGAAGAAGAGATGCGTTCACGCCGACGAGGGTAGCCGGTGAATGCCTACGCGCGTAGATGGTGGAGCCGACGGGGTGGCGATCGTTGTCTTGTCGTTTCCGACGAGGGGGGCCCGGCTCAGCAGGGGCGCTTGCGGAGTTCCATCACGTAGTCGTGCGGAGCGCCGGCCGATTCGGCCGCGTCGGCGATCTCGCCCAGGTAGCGGGCGGAGGGGAGGCCGCCCTCGTAGGCGTTGAGGGCGTAGGACCAGGCGGGCTCGTCGCCTTCCAGGGTGTGCACCCGTACCCGTGTACGCCGGTAGATCTCCAGGCCCACGCCCTCCCATCGGTCCATCGAGTCCTCGTCCATGGGGGCGATGTCGTAGAGGGAGACGAAGACCTGGGAGGTGGGGTCCTCGACGATCGTCGGCAGGGCGCCCTCCCAGCCCATGTGCTCGCCGCCGAACGTCAGCCGCCACCCGTTCAGCCAGCCGGTGGCGCGCAGCGGCGAGTGCGGAGCGCGGCGGGACATCAGCCGCGCGTCGAGGTTGCCGGCGTACGCGGCGTAGAGCGACATGGGGGAAGGGTACGGCAGGTGGACTCGCGTCACTCGCGTAACGGAGCCGCATCGCGGCGGGCCCCCGGGCGGTGTCGCGTTGAGGGGTGCGGGACAATGGAGTACGTGACTCGGATCGTGATCATCGGTGGCGGACCCGGCGGATACGAAGCGGCGCTGGTGGCCGCTCAACTCGGCGCGGAGGTGACCGTCGTCGACTGCGACGGTCTGGGCGGGGCGTCGGTGCTCACCGACTGCGTGCCGTCGAAGACTCTGATCGCGACGGCCGAGGTGATGACCACCTTCGACTCGTCGTACGAGGAGCTGGGGATCATCGTCGCCGACGACACCCCGCATGTGGAGCAGGCCGCCCGGGTGGTGGGTGTGGACCTGGGGAAGGTCAACCGGCGTGTGAAGCGGCTCGCGCTCGCCCAGTCTCACGACATCGCCGCCTCCGTGACGCGTGCCGGGGCGCGCGTCATGCGCGGGCGCGGGCGGCTGGAGGGCATGCAGGCGCTCGACGGGTCGCGGAAGGTCGTGGTGCGCGCCGCTGACGGGAGTGAGGAGACCCTGACGGCGGATGCCGTGCTCATCGCCACCGGTGGGCATCCGCGTGAGCTGCCCGATGCCCTGCCCGATGGTGAGCGGATCCTGAACTGGACCCAGGTGTACGACCTCGACGAGCTCCCCGAGGAGCTGATCGTGGTCGGGTCGGGTGTGACCGGTGCCGAGTTCGCGGGCGCCTACCAGGCGCTGGGTTCCAGGGTGACGCTCGTGTCGTCGCGGGACCGCGTGCTGCCGGGCGAGGACCCGGACGCGGCCGCCGTGCTGGAGGACGTCTTCCGGCGGCGCGGCATGAACGTCATGGGGCGTACCCGGGCGCAGTCCGCCAAGCGGGTCGGGGACCGGGTCGAGGTGACCCTCTCCGACGGACGCGTCATCACCGGGTCGCACTGTCTGATGGCCGTCGGCGCCGTGCCCAACAGCGCGGGCATGGGGCTGGAGGACGCCGGTGTCCGGCTGCGCGAGTCCGGCCACATCTGGACCGACAAGGTGTCCCGTACGACCGCTCCGGGTGTGTATGCCGCCGGTGACGTGACCGGCGTGTTCGCCCTGGCCTCGGTGGCCGCCATGCAGGGCCGCATCGCCATGTACCACTTCCTGGGCGACGCCGTGGCCCCGCTGAACCTCAAGACGGTCTCGTCGAACGTCTTCACCGACCCGGAGATCGCCACCGTCGGCTACAGCCAGGCCGACGTCGACGGCGGGAAGATCGACGCCCGGGTCGTCAAGCTGCCGCTGCTGCGCAACCCGCGCGCCAAGATGCAGGGCATCCGCGACGGCTTCGTCAAGATCTTCTGCCGGCCGGGCACCGGGATCGTGGTCGGTGGTGTCGTCGTGGCGCCGCGTGCCTCGGAACTGATCCACCCGATCTCGATCGCGGTCGACAACAATCTGACCGTCGAGCAGATCGCGAACGCCTTCACCGTCTACCCCTCGCTGTCGGGCTCGATCGCCGAAGTGGCACGGCAGTTGCACACGCGCAAGGAGACCGGCGAGGGCTGAGGCCGAAACCGGCTCCTCCCTGGTCACGGGGAGTATTCGACCATGTGTGTGGCATAGGCGGCGGGACTAGGCTCTATACCACTTCCCGCTGCTCGGTGCGAACATCTTCTGCTATTCAGCGCAAACTGCTGAAAGCAGACGGTCGCTGGCGTTACTGTCAGTTTCGTGTTCGCTGCAGAACGTCGCCAATTGATCCTCGAAATGGTGCGAGCGAACGGGGCCGTGTCGCTCCGTGAGCTCGCCCGCGTCGTCCAGACCTCCGAAGTGACCGTACGGCGGGACGTGCGCGCGCTGGAGGCAGAAGGACTCCTCGACCGCCGGCACGGCGGTGCGGTACTGCCGGGCGGTTTCACGCGGGAGTCCGGCTTTCCGCAGAAATCCCATCTCGCGACCGCCGAGAAGACCGCCATCGCCGACCTCGCCGCGAACCTCGTGGAAGAGGGCGAGGCGATCGTGGTCGGGGCGGGTACGACCACCCAGGAGCTGGCGCGCCGGCTCGCCCGGGTGCCCGGACTGACCGTCGTCACCAACTCGCTGCTGGTGGCACAGGCATTGGCCCATGCCAACCGGGTCGAGGTCGTGATGACCGGCGGTACGCTCCGCGGCTCGAACTACGCCCTGGTCGGCAGTGGTGCCGAGCAGTCCCTGCACGGGCTGCGGGTGTCGCGGGCGTTTCTGTCCGGGAGCGGTCTCACCGCCGAGCGCGGGCTGTCCACGTCCAACATGCTGTCGGCGTCCGTCGACCGGGCGTTGGTGCAGGCGGCCGCGGAGGTGGTGGTGCTTGCCGACCATACGAAGCTCGGGACGGACACGATGTTCCAGACCGTGCCCACGGATCTCATCACGCGCCTTGTGACGGACGAGCCGCCCGCGCATGACGATCGTGCGGGCACGGAGCTTCAGGCGCTTGCCGACCAGGGGGTGCAGATCGCAGTCGCCGGGGGGCAAGGCGGTTCCGCGGGGGCGGGGGCGGGGGCCGGGGGACCGGGGGGTGATGCGGTCCCGGCTCGTCAGCAGCGGCGGGATGTGCCGTTGCCCGGGCCTCGGCGTCAGGTTCCGGGGGCCGGGGGGCAGTTGCGCTCCGCCTCGATCTTGGGTGAGCAGGGGCCTGGGGCGGAGCGGGCGCGGGTGGCGGATCTGCGGCGGCGGTAGGAGCCGCCGGGTGGGTGGGTCCCGTCGCTGGTGGCTGCCAGGTGCTCGGCGTGGGTGCTGGAGGCGGGGGGTTTCGCAGCCCGGCGGGGCGGGGTGCCGCTGCGCCCACCCGTGCCGCCCTTAGCGGCACGCATGCCCGCAGCTGGGGCGGCACGCATGTCCGCAGCTGGGGCGGCACGCATGTCCGCAGCTAGGCGGGACCGGCGCCCGTAGCTGGGGCGGCACGCATGTCCGCAGTTGGGGTGGCCCGCCCCCGCGCAGCCGCACCCGCCGACGTACGTAAGGGGACGTGTCGGGGGGTGTTCGCCCGCAGCGGTTGTCGCGTCAACGGACAGTCAGTCGGCGTGAGACCCCATCGCGACGTTCCGAGGACGGACACCCCCCGGCGCGGCCCCGACCCGGAGCCGCGCCGTAGGCGTGCGTGCGCGTAGCCGCCTCAGTCCTTGATCTCGCAGATCGCCGCGCCGGACGTGACCGACGCGCCGATCTCCGCGCTGAGGCCCTTGATCGTGCCCGACCTGTGGGCGTTCAGGGGCTGTTCCATCTTCATCGCTTCCAGGACGACGACCAGGTCGCCCTCCTTGACCTCCTGGCCCTCCTCGACGGCCACCTTGACGATGGTGCCCTGCATGGGAGAGGCGAGGGTGTCACCGGAGGCGACAGGGCCCGACTTCTTCGCCGCGCGGCGCTTGGGCTTGGCGCCCGCCGCCAGGCCCGTGCGGGCCAGGGACATGCCCAGCGAGGCCGGGAGGGAGACCTCCAGGCGCTTGCCGCCGACCTCGACGACGACCGTCTCGCGGTCCAGTTCGTCCTCCGCCTCGGTGGCATCGGCCGGCGCGGCGAAGGGCTTGATCTCGTTGACGAACTCGGTCTCGATCCAGCGGGTGTGGACCGTGAACGGGTCGGACGAGCCGGTCAGCTCGGGCGCGAACGCCGGGTCCTTCACCACCGCACGGTGGAACGGGATCGCCGTCGCCATGCCCTCGACCTGGAACTCCTCCAGCGCCCGGGCGGCCCGCTGCAGCGCCTCCGCACGCGTGCGGCCGGTGACGATCAGCTTGGCCAGCAGCGAGTCCCACGCCGGGCCGATGACCGACCCGGACTCCACGCCCGCGTCCAGGCGGACACCCGGCCCGGCCGGCGGGTCGAACTTCGTGACCGTGCCGGGGGCGGGGAGGAAGTTGCGCCCCGGGTCCTCGCCGTTGATGCGGAACTCGAAGGAGTGACCGCGCAGCACGGGGTCGTCGTAGCCGAGGACCTCGCCGTCGGCGATGCGGAACATCTCGCGGACGAGGTCGATGCCGGCGACCTCCTCGGTGACCGGGTGCTCCACCTGGAGGCGGGTGTTGACCTCGAGGAAGGAGATCGTGCCGTCGAGGCCGACGAGGAACTCGACCGTGCCGGCGCCGACGTAGCCGGCCTCCTTCAGGATCGCCTTGGAGGCCGAGTACAGCTCCTCCACCTGCGCCTCGGACAGGAAGGGCGCGGGGGCCTCCTCGACCAGCTTCTGGTGCCGGCGCTGGAGGGAGCAGTCACGGGTGGAGACCACCACGACGTTGCCGTGCTGGTCGGCCAGGCACTGGGTCTCCACGTGCCGCGGCTTGTCCAGGTAGCGCTCGACGAAGCACTCGCCACGCCCGAAGGCGGCGACCGCCTCGCGCACCGCCGAGTCGTACAGCTCGGGCACCTCTTCGAGCGTGCGCGCGACCTTCAGGCCTCGGCCGCCGCCGCCGAAGGCCGCCTTGATGGCGATCGGCAGACCGTGCTGCTCGGCGAAGGCGACGACCTCGTCGGCACCGGAGACCGGGTCGGGCGTGCCCGCGACCAGCGGGGCACCCGCGCGCTGCGCGATGTGCCGGGCGGCGACCTTGTCGCCGAGGTCGCGGATCGCCTGCGGGGGCGGGCCGATCCAGATCAGGTCCGTGTCCAGCACGGCCTGCGCGAAGTCAGCGTTCTCGGAGAGAAAGCCGTAGCCGGGGTGGATGGCGTCCGCGCCCGCCTCCCGCGCGGCCTTCAGCACCTTCTCGATGTCGAGATAGCTGGTGCCCGGGGTGTCACCGCCCAGGGCGAACGCCTCATCCGCGGCGCGGACATGCAGAGCGTCCCGATCAGGGTCGGCGTAGACGGCCACGCTCGCGATGCCGGCATCCCGGCAGGCCCGGGCCACACGGACAGCGATTTCGCCACGGTTGGCGATGAGCACCTTGCGCACGATGAGGCTCCCTCCTTGAAACAAGCCGAGTTTAGGGACTGCCGACACGGCACTTCGACCCGTCCCCAGTGGTGAGCTTGCCCACACGGAGCGTGATGCGAGGCTCGCTCGACCCGCGAAATCCCTTGTCGCACCGCGGTACGCAGCACTCCTGCGGGAAACCCTAGCCCTCCCCTGTGGCCAAGGTCTCTGTCATCACGTGCTGCGGGCCACTCCGTTTCTTTGTGGAGTCCCTACGAATGGCCCAATGATTCTTTGCCCGCCACAGAACCCTTGTCCCGGGGTTTACCTGTCAGTAGCGTTCGCGATGTCTCGAACGTACTAGGGGTAAGAGGGTGGGCCCGGTGGTGCGCAGGCCGGTGGCGTGGGTCGTGGCGTTGGTGTTGTTCGGCGAGGCGTTCGGCATCGCCGCGCTGAACTGGTTCCTCGGGGTCGTCGTCGACCGGCAGGACATGTCCCTGGCCGGTCTCGATCCGCACGTGATGTCGGTGTCGTCGAAGATCGGCGGGATCGCCTTCGGCCTCTACTTCGCGCTGTGCGGCCTGGTCGCCCTGCTCGTGGCGCTGCGCAACCGCCCCCCGGCGGGCCTCGGGCGGGTGCTGCTGATCAGCGCGGCGGTGGTGCACGGGCTGCTGGGCGCCTTCACCTGGGGGCTCGTCGGCTGGCCCGCGTTCCTGTTCATGATGCTGGTGCTGGGCCTGATCGTCCTGCTGCTGATGACGTACGACCGCACGGCCGAGCGGGTCACCGCTCCGCCGGCGCCCACAACTCCGTGATGCCCACGCCCAGGTCGGCGAGGAGCCGCCGCACCAGGGGCAGGCTGATGCCGATCACGTTGCCGTGGTCGCCGTCGATGCCGTTGATGAACGGGGCCGAGCGGCCGTCCAGGGTGAAGGCACCGGCGACGAAGAGGGGTTCGCCGGAGGCGACGTAGGAGGCGATCTCCTCGTCGGTCGGGTCGCCGAAGTGGACGACGGTGGACGCGGTGGCGGAGACGTAGCGGCCGGTGAGCGTGTCGTAGACGCAGTGGCCGGTCTGGAGGGTGCCGGCGCGGCCGCGCATCGACTTCCAGCGGGCGGTGGCCTCCTCGGGGTCCGCGGGCTTGCCGAGGGCCTGGCCGTCCAGGTCGAGCACCGAGTCGCAGCCGATCACCAGCGCGCCCTTGACCTCCGGCCGGGCCGCCACGACGGAGGCCTTCGCCTCGGCGAGGGCGAGCGCCAGTTCGGCGGGGGTGGGGGCGGTGACGGCGTCCTCGTCGACGCCGCTCACGATCACCTCGGGGGTGAGTCCGGCCTGGCGGAGCAGTCCGAGCCGGGCGGGGGACTGGGAGGCGAGGACGAGTCGCCTGCGGCGCTGATCGGTCATGCGGTCAGGTTAGTCAATCGGGTGAGGCCCGCTCACCTCACACCGCTCACCGCACACCGCTCACCTCACGCCGCTCACCTCACGCCGATCACGAGCATGGCCACGAACATGGCCAACGCCATGAGAACGCCCAGCCGCCGAAGCATGTCCTGCATGTCGCGCAGTTCTTTCGGCGGTTCGTTCTCGGGGTCGGACCACAGCATGAGTCCAGCGTGCGGCCCGCCGGGGCGGGGCGCCTGAGTAGGGGTACTCAAATCGGCGCCCCGCGTTGTTCCGCCGTGCGCGGTTCCCACCGCCCCTGGGGGCGAGAGCTCTAGCTCGGCCAGTACGTACGGCCCCATGCCGCCGGGCCCGGCTGGGGCAGGCGGTGGGACGCGATGCGGGACGGGTCGGACCAGGAGTCGCGGGGGGCGGGTGCGCCGGGCGGGGTGTCTGCCGCCGCCGCGGCGCGGGCCCTGACCACCGCCAGTGCGGCGGCCAGCTCCTCCGGGGTCGGGTTGCCCCGTACGACCTTGATCGTCATGTGGGCCTCCTGGGCTCGCTGCGGGCTAGAGGGGGATGTTGCCGTGCTTCTTCGGAGGCAGGGATTCCCGCTTCGTGCGCAGTTGACGCAGACCCCGTACGACATGGCAGCGGGTGTCGGACGGCATGATCACCGCGTCGACGTAGCCGCGCTCGGCCGCGACGTAGGGGTTGAGCAGGGCGTCCTCGTACTCCTGGATCAGCCGGGCCCGGACCGCCTCCAGGTCCTCACCGCCCGCCTCCGCCTCCGCGAGGGTGCGGCGGTGCAGGATGTTGACCGCGCCCTGGGCGCCCATGACGGCGATCTGGGCGGTGGGCCAGGCGAGGTTGAGGTCGGCGCCCAGGTGCTTGGAGCCCATGACGTCGTAGGCGCCGCCGAAGGCCTTGCGCGTGATGATCGTGATGAGCGGGACGGTGGCCTCGGCGTAGGCGTAGATCAGCTTGGCGCCGCGGCGGATGATGCCGTCGTGCTCCTGGTCGACGCCGGGCAGGAAGCCGGGGACGTCGACGAAGGTGATGACCGGGACGTTGAAGGCGTCGCAGGTGCGCACGAAGCGGGCCGCCTTCTCGGAGGCGGTGATGTCGAGGCAGCCGGCGAACTGCATCGGCTGGTTGGCGACGATGCCGACGGGGTGGCCCTCGACCCGGCCGAAGCCGGTGACGATGTTCGGCGCGTACAGCGGCTGCGTCTCGAAGAACTCGGCGTCGTCCAGGACGTGCTCGATCACCGCGTGCATGTCGTACGGCTGGTTCGCGCTGTCCGGGACGATGACGTCCAGCTCGCGGTCCTCGTCGGTGATGTCGAGGTCGGCTTCCTCCGCGAAGACCGGCGGCTCGGAGAGGTTGTTGGACGGCAGGTACGACAGCAGCTGCTTGACGTACTCGATGGCGTCCTTCTCGTCCCCGGCCATGTGGTGGGCCACGCCCGAGGTCGCGTTGTGGGTGCGGGCTCCGCCGAGCTCCTCGAAGCCGACGTCCTCGCCGGTGACCGTCTTGATGACGTCGGGCCCGGTGATGAACATGTGCGAGGTCTGGTCGACCATGACCGTGAAGTCGGTGATGGCCGGGGAGTACACGGCACCACCCGCGCACGGGCCCACCACCAGGCTGATCTGCGGAATGACACCCGAGGCGTGGGTGTTGCGGCGGAAGATCTCGCCGTACGCGCCGAGTGAGGCGACGCCCTCCTGGATCCTCGCCCCGCCGGAGTCGTTGATGCCGATGACCGGGCAGCCGGTCTTCAGGGCGAAGTCCATGACCTTGACGATCTTCTGGCCGTAGACCTCGCCGAGCGCCCCGCCGAAGACCGTGAAGTCCTGCGAGAAGACGGCGACGGGGCGGCCGTCGACGGTGCCGTACCCGGTGACGACTCCGTCGCCGTACGGGCGGTTCTTGTCCAGTCCGAAGTTGGTGGACCGGTGCCGGGCGAACTCGTCCAGCTCGACGAAGGAGGCTTCGTCCAGGAGGAGTTCGATCCGCTCACGGGCCGTCAGCTTGCCCTTGGCGTGCTGCTTCTCGACGGCGCGTGCGGAGCCGGCGTGCGTCGCTTCCTCGATACGGCGCTGGAGATCCGCGAGCTTGCCCGCGGTCGTGTGGATGTCGGGCTGCTGCAGCTCTTCCGGCTCGGACATCGGGATGCGGCTCCCTGCCTGCTCAAAAGGGGGGACGGTTACTCATCCGTAGAGTAGTGCGGTGCCCTCGGGTCGGCAGTGCGGCGTTTACCACACCTAGTCTGGCTTGCATGACGCCGCGAGATGCAGCAGAGCCGCAAGAGCCGAACGGCAGCCGTTGGTCGGATCTGGACCGTCCGCCCCTCAATGCCACCGCCCTGCGCCGGGGGCTGGTGCGGGAGGGAGGGCTGTGGTCCGAGGTGGACCTGGTGCAGCGCACCGGCTCCACCAACTCCGACCTCGTGGCCCGGGCGGCGAAGGGTGAGGCCGCCGAGGGGGCGGTGCTCGTCGCCGAGGAGCAGACGGCCGGGCGCGGGCGCCTGGACCGGCAGTGGACGGCTCCGCCGCGGTCGGGCCTGTTCTTCTCCGTGCTGCTCACGCCGAGTGAGGTGCCGGTGGGGCGGTGGGGGTGGCTGCCACTGCTCACGGGTGTGGCGGTGTCGACGGGGCTGTCGCGGGCCGCGGGTGTCGACACCGCCCTGAAGTGGCCGAACGACGTGCTGGTCACCGTGCGGGGCGAGGAACGCAAGGCCGGGGGCATCCTCGCCGAGCGGGCCGGTGACGACGGGGTCGTGATCGGGGTCGGCATCAATGTCTCGCTGAAGGAGAACGAGCTGCCGGTGCCCACGGCGGGGTCGGTGGGGCTGGCCGGGGCGGTGAGTACGGACCGGGATCCGCTGCTGCGGGGAGTGCTGCGGGCGCTGGAGGAGTGGTACGGGAAGTGGCGTGCGGCGGGGGGTGACCCCGGGGTGAGCGGATTGCAGAAGGCGTATGCGGCGTCGTGCGCGACGCTGGGGCGGACTGTGCGGGCGGAGTTGCCGGGGGATCGGCGCGTCGTGGGGGAGGCCGTGGCTGTGGACGGTGACGGGCGGTTGGTACTGGCTACGGAGGAGGGGGTGCAGGAGCCGGTGGGGGCGGGGGACATCGTGCATCTGAGGCCGGCGTGAGCTGAGGGCGGGTGCGTGCGCAGCTCGGCGCGACGAGGTGCCTCCCCCCACTCTCGGCTTCGCTCGAGCGGGGGGACCCCCACCGCCCACCCGTGCCGCCCTGGGGGCACCTCCCAGGCCCTTAAGGCACTGGGGGAGGCACGCATGCCCGCAGCTGGGTGCCTGACGGAGTGAGCTGGCGCACACCTGCCGTAGAGTTGAGGCCGGTCGATACATGACCGTGACAGATCGGAAGGGCAGCACGCGTGACCGTCGAAGACCCGGATTCCGGTACGGACGCGCAGGGCGCCGACCCCGGCGAGGACCCGCTCGCCCTGCGCCTCGAAGGGCTCATTCTGGGGGCCGAGCGCCGGTACACCCCGTTTCAGGCGGCCCGTAGCGCCGGTGTCTCCATGGAGCTGGCCTCCCGCTTCTGGCGGGCGATGGGCTTCGCGGACATCGGGCAGGCCAAGGCCCTCACCGAGGCGGACGTCCTCGCCCTGCGGCGTCTCGCCGGTCTCGTGGAGGCCGGGCTGCTGAGCGAGGCGATGGCCGTACAGGTGGCCCGGTCCACCGGGCAGACCACCGCACGGCTCGCCGAGTGGCAGATCGATTCGTTCCTGGAGGGGCTGACCGAGCCGCCCGAGCCGGGCATGACCCGTACCGAGGTGACGTACCCGATCGTCGAGCTGCTCCTGCCCGAGTTGGAGGAGTTCCTCGTCTATGTCTGGCGGCGGCAGCTCGCCGCCTCGGCCGGGCGGGTCGTGCAGGCCGCCGACGACGAGGAGATGGTCGACCGGCGCCTCGCCGTCGGCTTCGCGGACCTGGTCGGCTTCACCCGGCTCACCCGCCGCATGGAGGAGGAGGAGCTCGGCGAGCTCGTCGAGGCATTCGAGACCACGGCCGCCGACCTGGTGGCCGCGAACGGCGGACGGCTGATCAAGACCCTCGGCGACGAGGTGCTGTACGCCGCCGATGACGCGGGCATCGCCGCCGAGATCGCTCTGCGGCTGATCGAGACCATGGCGCACGACGAGACGATGCCGGAGCTGCGCGTCGGCATGGCGTTCGGCACCGTGACCACCCGAATGGGTGATGTGTTCGGTACGACCGTGAACCTGGCCTCCCGGCTCACCTCGATAGCTCCGAAGGACGCCGTCCTCGTCGACACCGCCTTCGCCGAGGAGCTGATCCGCACGCAGGACGCCCCGTCCTCCGAGGCGGAGGCGGCCGAGGAGGCCGTCGCGGCGGAGAAGGAGGGCGAGGAGCCTCCGGCCTACCGGTTCGCGTTGCAGCCGATGTGGCAGCGGCCCGTGCGTGGGCTGGGTGTCGTGGAGCCGTGGCTGCTCACGCGGCGGGACCTGGGCTGACAGGGCGGTCAGCCCCAGCGGCCCGGCGTGTCCACGCACACGCCGATGACCGGGACGCACAGGCCGGGGTCGTCGTCCGGTTTCCCCGGCTCCTCGGGCTGGGGCGCCGGGGCGGGCGTGGTCCGGCTCGGTGGAGCCGGCGTGGCCGGGGCCGGGCGTGGGGCGTTGTCCTGGGTGGCCGGTGCCGGGGTGTTCGGCGTGTCGGGGATGGTCGTGGGCCGGTGAGCGGTGGTCGTGGTGGTGCCTCGGGTGTCGGTCGGGGCGGGCGGGGCCGGGCGGGCGCCCCTGGTGGCCGGGGACGGCGTCAGGCCGCCCAGGACCGTCGGTGACGAGGGGCTGACCTCGGGAGTGGCGGCCGGGAAGGTCGCGGCGGTGTCGGCGGCCTGGTCCGGGTCCGTGCCGGTGGTGACCGGGTCCGGGCGGGGTCCGGCCTCGACCGTGCCGACGCCGTCGGGGCTCGGGCCTGAGGCCAGGCGTACGAGGCTCAGGGCGCCGGCGGCCAGGGCGAGACCGCCGGCGGCGAGCAGGGCCTTGGGGGAGCGGGGCTTGCGGTGCCTGCCTCGGACGCGGGGGGCGAAGAGGCCGGTTTCCGTCGTCCCGATGTCCTGTCGTGGCCTCGTCGGCGTGTTCGTCCTCATCACGGTTCCTCCCCGCTGCGCACGCGCCCCCTGTGCGCCGTTGGCGGACGCACGCTATGCGCTCCCTTGGGCGGTCGGGCCGGAATTGGGGTGATGTCACTCGAACGGGTGGGCGGGTGATCGCGCGGGAACCGGTCGCGTCCGCCCTTTCGTGCGTGCGGTGCGGCTGCGATGATCGGGGCGGTGAGGTTGTTAACCCGCGTTAACCGGAGGGTGTCATGAACGAGGAACGGTTCGGGGAGTTCGTGCTGGTGCGGCGGCATGAGCGGGGCCATGTCGCGGAGCTCGTCCTGGACCGGCCGGGGGCCATGAACGCCGTGTCGACCGAGATGGCGCGGTCCATCGCCGGGGCGTGCGCGGCGCTGGGGGAGGACCGGGACGTCCGGGTGGTCGTGCTGACCTCGACGCATGAGCGGGCGTTCTGCGTGGGGGCCGATCTGAAGGAGCGGAACTCGTTCAGCGACGCGGATCTGGTGCGGCAGCGGCCCGTGGCTCGTGCGGCCTACACCGGGGTGCTGGAGGTGCCGGTGCCGACGGTGGCGGCGGTGCACGGGTTCGCGCTGGGGGGCGGGTTCGAGCTGGCGCTCGCGTGTGACGTGATCGTGGCGGACCGTACGGCGGTGGTGGGGCTGCCGGAGGTGTCGGTGGGGGTGATTCCCGGGGGTGGGGGCACGCAGCTGCTGCCGCGTCGGGTGGGGGCGGCTCGGGCGGCTGAGCTGATCTTCTCGGCGCGGCGGGTGGAGGCCGTGGAGGCGGGCGAGTTGGGGTTGGTCGATCAGGTGGTGGAGGCGGGGCGGGACCGGGACGTGGCGTTGGAGCTGGCCGCTCGGATCGCGGGGAATTCGCCGGTGGGGTTGCGGGCGGCGAAGCGGGCGTTGCGGGTGGGGCAGGGGTTGGATCTGCGGGCCGGGCTTGAGGTGGAGGATGCGGCTTGGCGGGCGGTGGCGTTCTCCGGGGATCGGGCGGAGGGGGTTGCCGCGTTCAACGAGAAGCGGAAGCCGGAGTGGCCGGGGGAGTGAGCTGGGGTTTGTGGCCGGTACTCGGCGTTGCTGCTGGGGGCGGGTGGGTGCGCAGCTCGGCGCGGCGAGGTGCCTCCCCCCACTCTCGGCTTCGCTCGAGCGGGGGGACCCCCACCGCCCACCCGTGCCGCCCTGGGGGCACCTCCCAGGCCCTTAAGGCACTGGGGGAGGCACGCATGCCCGCAGCTGGGCGGCACGTGTCCGCAGCCAGGGCCTCCCCGTTCGCGTCGTCGATTGAACGGATTGGCTGAAAAGTCCCTAGCCTGGAGTGATGGGTGAGGACAGACGGCTGGTGGCCGTCGTCGCGTTGGCTCAGGGGATGGCGGCCGCGCACGGGCCGCGTGAGGCGTGGCGTGCGGCGGCCGCCGGGGCGTGCCGGGCGCTGGGCGGGAGTTTCGCCGCGCTGTCGGTGTGGGAGCGGGAGCTCGGGCGGCTGAAAGTGCTCGTGAACGTGGGTGCGCTGGCCGACGGGGAGGAGGAGTTCCCGGAGGACGAGGCCTATCCGGTGCACCAGTTCGCTGAGATCACCGAGTTCCTGCACGAGCGGTGGGCGGGGGGCGGGGAGCCCGACGCGTGGGTGGAGACCGCCGAGGGGCCCGCCGCCGGGCGGCGTCCCGGGTACTGCCATCAGCGTGTCGCCGCCCTGCGCCGCCGGGGCCGGAGCTGCTGTGTGGTCGCCCCGATCGTGCTGCACGGCCGGGCCTGGGGCGAGCTGTACGTCGCCCGGCCGGTCGGGGAGGCCGTCTTCGAGCGGGCCGACGCCGACTTCGCCACCGTCCTGGCCTCCGTCGTGGCCGCCGGCATCGCCCAGACCGAGCGGCTGGAGGAGGCCCGGCGGCTCGCGTTCACCGACGCGCTGACGGGACTCGCCAACCGTCGTGCCGTGGACGTACGCCTGGAGCAGGCGATCGAGCGACACCGCAGGGACGGCGCGGTCGTCAGCCTCGTCGTCTGCGATCTCAACGGGCTCAAGCAGGTCAACGACACCCATGGGCACGCCGTGGGCGACCGGCTCCTGGAGCGGTTCGGCTCGGTGCTGTCGCTGTGCGGGGCCATGCTGCCGGGGGCGCTCGCGGCACGGCTCGGCGGGGACGAGTTCTGTCTGCTCGCGGTCGGGCCGCCCGCCGACCAGGTCGTGAAGGCGGCCGGCGAACTGTGCCGCCGGGCGTCCGAGTTGGAGCTCGGGGAGGGCGTGGCCTGCGGGGTCGCCTCCACCGAGGACCCGATCGGGCCCGTGCGCTCCGCGCGGCGGCTGTTCCGGCTCGCGGACGCGGCCCAGTACCGGGCCAAGGCCGAGCGGGCCGCCCGGCCGGTGGTCGCGGGCCGGGCGGGGCCGGATGATCCCGTCATGCGGCTGGCGGACGAGCCGCCCACGGGGGGCGACGGGGAGCGCCGGCGTTTCCGGGGGCGGCACGCGCCGTAGGGAGTGGCCGTGTGACGTATCGGTAAGGGGTGAACCCCGCCCCCAGTGGTGACATCATCGAATTCACTGCGTACGCTCCTGAATATGGATATGCACAGTGTGGTGGTGGGGACGTCGGGCGTGACCGCGGACGACGTGCTCGCCGTGGCGCGCGGAGGCGCCCGCGTCGAGCTCTCCGAGGAGGCGGTGGCCGCCCTCGCCGCGGCCCGCGAGATCGTGGAGGCGCTGGCGGCCAAGCCGGACCCCGTGTACGGCGTGAGCACCGGCTTCGGGGCCCTGGCGACCCGGCACATCAGCCCGGAGCTGCGCGCACAGCTCCAGCGCAACATCGTCCGCTCGCACGCCGCCGGGATGGGGCCGAAGGTCGAGCGGGAGGTCGTACGCGCCCTGATGTTCCTGCGACTGAAGACCGTCTGCTCCGGGCGCACCGGCGTACGGCCCGAGGTCGCGCAGACCATGGCCGACCTCCTCAACGCCGGTATCACCCCGGTCGTGCACGAGTACGGCTCCCTCGGCTGCTCCGGCGACCTCGCACCGCTGTCCCACTGCGCCCTCGCGCTGATGGGCGAGGGCGACGCCGAGGGCCCCGACGGTGCCGTACGCCCGGCCGCCGAACTCCTCGCCGCACACGGCATCCAGCCCGTCGAACTGCGCGAGAAGGAGGGCCTGGCCCTCCTCAACGGCACCGACGGCATGCTCGGCATGCTGGTCATGGCCCTGGCCGACCTGGACACGCTCTACCGGTCCGCCGACATCACTGCCGCCCTGTCGCTGGAGGCCCTGCTCGGCACCGACCGGGTCCTCGCGCCCGAACTGCACGCCATCCGGCCGCACCCGGGGCAGGCCGCCAGCGCCGCCAACATGCTGGCCGTGCTGAAGGGTTCGGGCCTGACCGGGCATCACCAGGACGACGCCCCGCGGGTCCAGGACGCCTACTCGGTGCGCTGCGCCCCGCAGGTCGCCGGGGCCGGGCGGGACACCATGGCCCACGCCCGGCTGGTCGCCGAGCGCGAGCTGGCCTCGGCGGTGGACAACCCGGTCGTGCTGTCCGACGGCAGGGTGGAGTCCAACGGCAACTTCCACGGCGCGCCGGTCGCCTACGTCCTGGACTTCCTCGCCATCGCCGCCGCCGACCTCGGCTCCATCGCCGAGCGGCGTACCGACCGGCTGCTCGACAAGAACCGCAGCCACGGCCTGCCGCCGTTCCTCGCCGACGACGCCGGTGTGGACTCGGGCCTGATGATCGCTCAGTACACGCAGGCCGCGCTGGTGAGCGAGCTGAAGCGGCTCGCCGTACCGGCGTCCGCCGACTCGATCCCGTCCTCCGCGATGCAGGAGGACCATGTCTCGATGGGCTGGTCGGCGGCGCGCAAGCTGCGCACGGCCGTCGACAACCTCACCCGGGTCCTCGCCGTCGAGCTGTACGCCGCCACGCGCGCCGTCGAACTGCGCGAGGGGCTGACGCCGGCGCCCGCGACGCGGGCGGTCATCGAGGCCGTACGGGAAGCGGGAGTTCAGGGTCCCGGGCCGGACCGGTTCCTGGCGCCCGACCTGGCCGCGGCGGACGCGTTCGTGCGCGACGGGCGGATGCTCGCCGCGGTGGAGGCGGTCACCGGGCCGCTCCGGTAGTACGGCGAACGCGGCCGGGGTCCTGCTGTCCGGCGGGGCCCCGCGCCAAGTGCGCTCAGAGGCCGAGGCGTTCCCGGCGGACCGAATAGGCGACGAAGCCCGCGCCCAGCATGAGGAACATCGTGCCGCCGGCCACGTAGGGCGTGCTGTCGAAGCTGCCCGTGTCGGCGAGCCGGGTGTCGGTGACGGAGTCGCCCGCGGTGGTCGCCGCGATCCGCGCCTGCTCTGTGACCTGCGGCGACGGGCTTGCCGAGACCGCGTCTCTCACCGGGGAGTCCGACGTCGCGTTGGCGGACGGGACGAACCACAGGGCGCCCAGCAGGGTCGCTGCGGCGGTGGTGGTCAGCAACGGGCGGCGAGCGGATGACACGGAATATCGATCCCCTTGTGGCACTGGCGAATTGGCCGTGTGGGGTGATGTTAGTAAAAGGCGCGGGTCACGGGAAAGTCACGGGAGGGCCTGGACGTACGCTCCCGCCATGAGCACTCCTGAGACATCACGTTTTGTGCGGGTTCGGGTGGAACTCGTTCTGGAGGTCGACGACGCGGACGCCGTCACCAAGTCCGCGCTGCGCCGGATCGCCGACGACGCCGAGTTGCCGGCGTCGGAACGGGTACACGCCGAGAGCGCTGTGACAGAAGACACCGCTGAGGCCCTCGCCTACCTGGTGGACCCGTTCGACCTGGTCAGCCAGGTCCCGGGGGTCGAACTCCAGCAGGCCTCCTGGAGCAGCGAGCGGATCGAGTACGACCCCGATTCGCCGGACTGGGCCTACGACGAGGATGATGAAGACGACAACCTCGGCTGAGGCTGCTCGGGAAAACAGTTGTCCCGGGCGGCAACCGCCGCCCGGGATCTTCTCGTCTCAAGCGGCGGACGTGACGCACCTGGCGCATGGGGTGGACGCGGTTGACGTGGTGATCCCCACACTTGTGCGCCATGGGGAACCGGACGAACCGGTCGTAGCGTTGAAAGGTCTCGACGAGGACTCACGAGTTCGCGCGGGGGCACTTGGTCTTTGACGGGGACACACTCGGGGTCTTGGGGAAATCGGCAACGATGGAGAAGCGTGTGATAACGGTCAGTAAGCGGCGCAGGGGCCTGGCGGTCGCGTCCGCACTGCTCGGTGGAGTGCTGGCGCTCTCGGCCTGTACCGGCGGCGACGACAACGCCTCCGGGAGTGACGGCGGCGACAGCTCCCAGTCGAAGGTCGACGAGGCCGCGGCCAAGAAGACCTCCGCGGCCCAGATCAAGATCACGCCCGAGGACGGCTCCGACAACGCCTCCATCAACAACTCCGCCGCCGTCACCGTGAGCAAGGGCACGCTCACGGACGTCACGATGACGACGTCCGACGGCAAGGAGGTCGGCGGCGAGATATCCGCCGACAAGAAGAGCTGGAAGCCGAGCACCCAGCTGGAGCGCTCCACGAACTACAAGCTCGCCGCCGAGGCGAAGGACTCCGACGGCCGGGTCGCCCACGAGAACGCCTCCTTCACCACGGTCTCCCCGGCCAACAGCTTCATCGGCAACTTCACGCCGGACGACGGCACCACCGTGGGCGTCGGCATGCCGGTCTCGATCAACTTCGACAAGGCGATCACCAACAAGGCCGCCGTCCAGAAGGGCATCAAGGTCAGCACGACCGGCGGCCAGGAGGTCGCCTGCCACTGGTTCAACGCCAACCGCATGGACTGCCGCCCCGACGAGTACTGGAAGGAAGGCTCCACCGTCACGCTGAAGCTCGCGCTCGACGGCGTCGAGGGCGCCGAGGGTGTCTACGGGGTCCAGCAGAAGACGGTCACCTTCAAGATCGGCCGCAACCAGGTCTCGTACGTCGACGCGAAGACCAAGCAGATGAAGATCACGCAGGACGGCAAGACCGTGCGGACCATCCCGATCTCCGCCGGTTCGCCCGAGAACAAGACCTACGAGGGCATCATGGTGATGTCCGAGAAGTTCAAGGAAACGCGCATGAACGGCGCGACCGTGGGCTTCACGGACGACGACGGCAAGGGCGAGTACGACATCAAGGACGTGCCGCACGCCATCCGCCTCTCCGCCAGCGGCACCTTCCTCCACGGCAACTACTGGGGCGCGAAGTCCATCTTCGGTAGCGCGAACACCAGCCACGGCTGCGTCGGCCTCCAGGACGTGAAGGGCGCCGGCGACCCGAAGACGCCGGGCGCGTGGTTCTACAACAACTCGATCCTCGGTGACGTGGTCGTCGTCCAGAACACCGGCGACAAGACGGTCGCGCCGGACAACGGCCTCAACGGCTGGAACATGAGCTGGGCCGACTGGAAGGCCGGTTCGGCGGTCTGACGGTTCGGTAGCCCTGCGGACCCGAGCCGCCGCCCACCCCTCCCGCGAAGAGGGGGTGGGCGGCGGCTTCCGTATGTCTGAGGCGTTCGCGCCACGGAGGCGTAACCATGCGGCTCTGTAACGGAGTTCCGGCAGCCGTGTAACAGTCGGCCGACGGATCTCTTACCTGCTTCTCATCTATTGAGCACCTGATCACCCGTCGGCATACTGCGTATTCCGGGGGGTGTACGTCCATGCGTACGAGACCACCCCCGGCCGGGTGAACGGGGAATTCACCTGGTTCTTCTGCAAGGGGGAATCTTGCGCAGACAAGTGAAAAGGGCGTGCGCGGCCACGGTCGCCACAGCGGCGGCCGTGGCCCTGGCGGCGGGTATGACCAGCCCGGCGTCGGCGAACGGCGAGCAGGCGGCCGCGGCCTCCAAGTCCACCTCGCTCACCGCCAAGCACCGCGTCACGCTGATCACCGGCGACCGGGTCGTCCTGGACGCCAAGGGGCGCGTGGTCGGCCTGGAGCGGGCCAAGGGACGTGAGGGCATTCCCGTCCAGGTCCGCAAGCTCGACGGCCACACCCTCGTGATCCCCGCCGACGCGGCCCGCCTGGTCGCCACCGGCAAGCTCGACCAGCGGCTCTTCGACGTAACCGAGCTCAACAAGTCGACGACTCGCAAGGCCCAGAAGAAGGGCCTGAAGGTCATCGTCGGCTACCAGGGCAGCGCTGCCGCCGCCAAGGCCGACGTCCGCGACGCGGGCACGCTGAGCCACTCGCTGAAGTCCGTGAACGCGGACGCGGTGCAGACGCCCAAGGAGGACACGCCCGACCTGTGGGACGCGGTCACCAACGGCGACCGGACGGCCTCCGGCATCGCGCACGTCTGGCTGGACGGCGTCCGGAAGGCCAGCCTCGACAAGTCCGTCGCGCAGATCGGCACCCCCAAGGCGTGGTCGGCCGGCTATGACGGCAAGGGCGTGAAGATCGCCGTCCTGGACACCGGTGTCGACGCCACCCACGCCGACCTCAAGGGGCAGGTGATCGGCGCCAAGAACTTCACCACCTCGCCCGACACCACCGACAAGGTCGGCCACGGCACGCATGTCGCCTCCATCGCGGCGGGCACCGGCGCGAAGTCCGGCGGCAAGTACAAGGGCGTCGCGCCCGGCGCGAAGATCCTCAACGGCAAGGTGCTCGACGACGGCGGATTCGGCAGCGACTCCGAGGTCCTCGCGGGCATCGAGTGGGCCGCCGCCGAGGGCGCCGACGTCGTCAACATGAGCCTGGGCGGCGGCGACACGCCCGCGATCGACCCGCTGGAAGCGGCGGTGAACAAGCTGTCCGAGGAGAAGGGCATCCTGTTCGCCATCGCCGCAGGCAACGAGGGCGATGGCGCACAGACCATCGGCTCCCCGGGCAGCGCCGCCGCGGCCCTGACCGTCGGCGCGGTCGACGACAAGGACGTGCTGGCCGACTTCTCCAGCCGCGGTCCCGGCATGGACGGCGCCCTCAAGCCCGACGTGACCGCGCCCGGCGTGGACATCACCGCGGCCTCCGCCCCGGGCAACCAGATAGCCCAGGAGGTCGGCGAGAACCCGGCCGGCTACATGTCCATCTCCGGTACGTCGATGGCGACCCCGCATGTCGCGGGCGCGGCGGCGATCCTGAAGCAGCAGCACCCGACGTGGAAGTACGCCGAGCTGAAGGGCGCCCTCACCGGCTCCACCAAGGGCGGCAAGTACACCCCGTACGAGCAGGGTTCGGGCCGCATCCAGGTCGACAAGGCCATCACGCAGTCCGTGATAGGCCAGCCGGGCTCGGTGAGCTTCGGCGTCCAGCAGTGGCCGCACACCGACGACAAGCCGGTCACCAAGGAGCTGACGTACCGCAACCTCGGTACGAAGGACGTCACACTGAAGCTGACGTCCACCGCCACCAACCCCAAGGGCCAGGCCGCCCCGGCCGGCTTCTTCAAGCTCGGCGCCACCTCGGTGACCGTCCCGGCCGGCGGCAAGGCCTCCGTCCCGTTCACGGTGAACACCAAGCTGGGCGGCACGGTCGACGGCGCGTACTCGGCGTACGTGACGGCGACGGGCGGCGGCCAGAGTGTCCGCACGGCCGCGGCCGTGCAGCGCGAGGTCGAGTCGTACGACGTCACGCTGAAGTTCCTCGACCGTGACGGCAAGGCGGCGAAGAACTACAACGCCGACCTGACCGGCATAGCCGGCCTGGGCAAGGGCAAGGGGGCCGCGCCGTACGACGAGGACGGCACCGTCACCGCCCGTGTCCCCAAGGGCACCTACGTCCTCAACGCGAACCTCTACGCGGGCGACGACCCGGAGAAGTTCGAGGGCGCCGACTGGCTGGCCCAGCCCAAGCTGAACCTCGCCAAGAACACGACGATCACGCTGGACGCCCGCAAGGCCAAGCCCGTGAACATCACCGTGCCGGACGCCGCCGCCAAGTCGGAGTTCGCCTCGGCCGACTACATGGTGGAGGCGGGGGACTCCAGCTACGGCTTCGGCTGGTGGCTGGACTCGTACGCCGGCTTCCGCACCGCGCACATCGGCCCGCAGATCACCGACGGTTCGGTGACCCAGCAGTGGGACGGTCACTGGAGCAAGGGTGACAAGGAGCAGTACAGCGTCACGGGCGGCGGTCCGGTCAAGCAGCTCGCCACCGGCTACACCAAGCACTACAAGGCGAGCGAGCTCGCCACGGTGAAGGCGGGCCTCGGTGCCGCGGCGAGCGGCAAGAAGGGCTCCATCAACGCCGTGGGCTGGCTGCCGTGGAGCAGCGGCGCCTCCTCGATCGGCTTCCAGCAGACCCTGCCGAGCACGCGCACGCTGCACCTGTCCACCCTGGGCGGCGTGAAGTGGGACTTCGAGTTCTCCCAGAGCGGCGGTGTCGACGCCGACGGCTTCCCGGTCTGGGAGGCCGGCTACTCGCAGGAGGGCCAGAAGTTCACCGGCGGCAAGAGCTACTCGAAGACCTTCAACACCGCCGTCTTCGGGCCGCGCCTCAACGCCGACTTCGGCCTGTTCCGCGATGGCGACCAGATCAACGGCTCCCTGCCGCTGTTCGCCGACAGCAAGGGCAACCCGGGCTCCTCGGTGTTCACCTCGGTGAACACGACCCTCTACCGCAACGGCACCAAGGTCGGCAGCAACGACGACCCGCTGTTCGGCGGTGAGGCGTTCAAGGTCCCGGCCGGCGACGCCGAGTACAAGCTGACGACGTCGGTCAAGCGCAGCGTCAAGGTCGCGGCGGCCTCCACCCGCATCGACGCCAGCTGGACGTTCCGCTCGAAGAAGACCACCGGCATCAAGCAGCTGCCCGCGTCCACGGCCCGCTTCAACGCGGTCACGGGCCTCGACAGCAAGGTCCCGGCCGGTAAGACCGTCAAGATCCCGGTCACCGTCGAGGGCGCGGCCAAGGGCAGCAACCTGAAGTCGCTGTCGGTCTACGCGTCGTACGACTACGGCAAGACCTGGAAGAAGCTCACGGTCAAGGACGGCAAGGTCAGCGTCAAGAACCCGGAGAAGGGGAAGGCCATCTCCTTCCACGCCAAGATCGCCGACAAGAAGGGCAACAAGTCGACGATCTCGATCTACAACGCGTACTACGGCAAGTGAGTACCCGTTAGCGAACGGCCCGCCGGAAGCCTCGGTTTCCGGCGGGCCGTTCGTGTACGTCAGGCCGGCGGGGCCGTGCTCCCGGCCCCCGCCCGCGTCGCGTCCGCGCCCCAGCTCGCCAGCAGGCGCAGGGCCTGGGCCGACGGGGTGTCCGGTTCCGCGTGGTACGTGATCAGGGACTGTTCGGTGTCGTCGACGAGGCGGAACGTCTCGAATGAGAGGGTGAGGTCGCCGACCAGGGGGTGGCGCAGGCGCTTGACGCCGTAGCCCTTCTCCTTGACGTCGTGGGCGGCCCAGAGGCGGCGGAACTCCTCGCTCTTCACGGAGAGCTCGCCCACCAGGGCGGACAGCCTCGGGTCGTCGGGGTGGCAGCCCGCGTCCATGCGGAGGTAGCCGACCATGTCCTGCGCCTTCTGGTCCCACTCGACGAACAGATCGCGGTACTCGGGCCGCAGGAACACCAGCCGCGCCCAGTTCCGCTCCGGCGCCGGCAGCTCCGCCCAGTCGCCGAAGAGGGCCGCGGCCATCCGGTTCCACGCCAGGACGTCCGAGCGGCGCCCCACGATGTACGCCGGGACGGTGTCGATCGAGTCCAGCAGATGCCGCAGCGCCGGGCGCACCTGCTGGGTGCGCGCCACGGGTTTCTTCTTGTGCTGCTTCGGCTTCGCCAGGTGCGTCAGGTGGGCGTGCTCGGCGTCGTTCAGCCGCAGGGCGCGCGCGATCGCGTCCAGCACCTCCGCCGAGACGTTGCGGCCGTTGCCCTGCTCCAGCCGTGTGTAGTACGCCACGGAGACCCCGGCCAGCTGTGCCAGCTCCTCGCGGCGCAGCCCGGGCACGCGCCGCCGCCCGAAGTCGGGCAACCCCACGTCCTCCGGCTTCAGCCGGGCACGCCGGGTGCGCAGGAACTCACTCAGCTCGGCACGCCGGTCCAGGCCCCCGCCGGACTGCGCTGCGGGCTCCTGTGCGGGTTCGGGCTGTTCGTCCATGCGCTCCAGTATTCATGGTCGTACGCACACGAGCCTGACCCCGCCAGTGGTACGCACCCTGTGCGTACGCAAAACGGTGGTCTGGGTAGACGCTCGTGTTTTCGGCACGCTGGTGATCGTGCCCGGTCAGAGATCACGGTCAGAGGATCCAGAAGGCAGCCGGGCACGGAACCCCCGCTAGGAGAACCCCGGCATGACCACTGTCGCCGCGTACGCCGCACCCGCCCCCAAGGCTCCGCTGGAGCGCACCACCATCGAGCGCCGCGAGGTCCGCGAGTTCGATGTACTGATCGACATCAAGTTCGCCGGCATCTGTCACTCCGACATCCACCAGGCCCAGGAGGGCTGGGGTGAGGCGATCTTCCCGATGGTCCCCGGCCATGAGATCGCCGGTGTCGTCACCGAGGTCGGCCCGGGCGTGACGAAGTTCGCCGTCGGCGACCGCGTGGGCGTCGGCTGCATGGTCGACTCCTGCCGCGAGTGCGAGAACTGCAAGGCCGGCCACGAGCAGTACTGCGTCGAAGGCAACATCCAGACGTACAACGCCGTCGGCCGCGACGGCGAGCCCACCTACGGCGGCTACTCGCAGAAGGTCGTCGTCGACGAGAACTTCGTCGTCCGCATCCCCGACGGCCTCTCCCTCGACGTCGCCGCGCCGCTGCTGTGCGCCGGGATCACCCTCTACTCCCCGCTCAAGCGTTTCGGTGCCGGCCCCGGCAAGAAGGTCGCGATCGTCGGCCTGGGCGGCCTCGGCCACATGGGCGTGAAGATCGCGCACGCGCTCGGTGCCGAGGTGACCGTGCTGTCGCAGTCCCTGCGCAAGCAGGAGGACGGCCTGCGGCTGGGCGCCGACCACTACTACGCCACCAGCGACCCGAAGACCTTCGAGGAGCTGGCCGGCACGTTCGACCTGATCGTGTCCACGGTGTCGGCCCCGCTGGACTTCAACGCCTACCTGGCGCTGCTGAAGCCGGAGGGCACGCTCGCCAACGTCGGCGCGCCCGAGGAGCCGATCTCCCTCAACCTGTTCTCGGTGATCGGCGGCGGCAAGTCGCTCGCCGGTTCCATGATCGGCGGCATCCCGGAGACGCAGGAGATGCTGGACTTCTGCGCCGAGCACGGCCTCGGTGCCGAGATCGAGCTGATCCGCGGTGACCAGATCAACGAGGCGTACGAGCGGGTGCAGGGCAGCGATGTGCGGTACCGGTTCGTGATCGACACGGCGACGATCTGAGACCTGGCGGTCTGAGAGTGAGGGCCTCGGCTGTGTGCCGGGGCCCTCAGCGCCGTCCGAGGAGCCACAGCAGATACGGCCCGCCCACCAGCGAGGTGAGCGCGCCGACCGGGATCTCCAGCGGCGGCAGCAGCGTACGGGCCGCCAGATCGGCGCCGACCAGGATCACCGCACCCGTCAGAGCCGAGGAGAGCAGCGGCAGCTGAGGCGTGCGCGTGAGGCGTCTCGCCAGCTGCGGTGCGGTCAGCGCGACAAAGCCGATCGGGCCCGCCGCCCCGGTCGCCGTGGCCGCGAGCACCACACCCAGCAGCGTCAGTCCGAGCCGGGCCCTGCCCACCCGTACGCCGAGCGAGGCCGCGGTCTCGGGACAGAGCCCCAGTGGCCGCACGGCCCGGCCCGCCCACACCAGCCCCGGCAGACACAGCAGGCACACCAAGGCCAGCGGCCGCGCCTGCTCCCAGCCCCGACCGTTGAGACTCCCGGTCAGCCACAGCTTGACCTGCTCGGCGGCCTCCAGCTCGCTGTCCGTCAGATACAGCTGCACGACAGCCGACAGAGCGACGCCGATCCCGACCCCGGTGAGCACGAACCGGCTCGGCCGCATCCCGTGCCGCCAGGCCAGCGCGTAGACCAGCGCGGCGGCGGCCAGCCCGCCCGCGACCGACACGGCGGGCAGCGCGCTCGGTGAACTCACCGCCCCCGTCGCCAGCGCGAGCACGGTAGCGGCAGCCGCCCCGTGCCCGACGCCGATCACATCCGGACTGGCCAGCGGGTTGCGCGTCACGGCCTGCACCAAGGCCCCGGACACCCCCAGCGCCCCGCCCACCAGCGCCCCCAGCACGATCCGGGGCACCCGCAACTCGCCCACGACGAGCTCGTGAGGGCCGCTCCCGGTACGCAGGGTGTGCCAGACCTCGCCGGGCGGTACGTACGCCTGCCCGACGCAGGCGGAGACGAGCATGACGGTGAGGAGGAGCAGGAGGAGAGCGAGGGCGACGGCGGCGGAACGGCGGTGGAGGAGGAGGGAGACGCGAGGGTGGGGCCGCAGGACGGAGACGTGCGGGTGTGCCGGCCCGGCCGCGGGCGGTCGTACGGTGTCGGTCACGCCACAGCTCCCCTGCGCCGTACCAGCGCCACCAGCACCGGCACCCCCACCACCGCCGTCATGACACCGGCCGGCACCTCCGCGGGAGCCCGGATCACCCGCCCGGCCACATCGGCCCCCACCAGCAGCCCCGCCCCGAGCAGCCCGGACAGCGGCAGCACGACGCGATGGCCCCCGGACACCAGCCGCCGGGCGAGGTGCGGCACGGCCAGTCCCACGAACGCGATCGGACCGGCGGCGGCCACCGCGGCGGCGGTCAGCAAGGTCGCCCCCGCCGCGGCCGCGCCCCGCACCAGCCCGACCCGATGCCCCAGGGCCCGCGCCGCCTCGTCACCGAGTGCCAGCGCGTCCAGCCCCCGGGCACACGCCAGCACCGCCAGCAGTCCGACGGCGAGGAACGGCAGCATCTTGCCGACCGTGTCGGCGTTCCGGCCGCTGAGTGCCCCGACCTGCCAGAACCGGAACTGGTCCAGCGTCGCCGAATCGGCCGTGAGTACGACAGTCGTGGCACCCGCCGTCATCGCCGACAGGGCCGTCCCGGCCAGCGCCAGCTTCACCGGCGAGGCCCCGCCCCGGCCGCGCGCGGCGATGCCGTACACCAGGCACGCGGCCACGACCGCGCCCGTGAAGGCGTACCAGACGTAGCCGCCGAAGCCGCCTGCGAGCCCGGACGCGACGGCGACGACGACCCCGGCCGCGGCGCCCTGGCTCAGCCCGAGGATCCCCGGGTCGGCGAGCGGATTGCGGGTGACCGCCTGCAACGCGGCACCCGCGATGCCGAGCGCCGCGCCCGCGGCCAGCCCCACCGCGGTCCGCGGCATCCGCAGGGACCGTACGACGAGCGCGTCCGGGGAGCCGCCGCCGTGCAGCAGCGCGTCGAGCACACGGTCCGGCGCCACCGGCCGGGTGCCGACGGCGAGCGAGAGGATACCGGCGACGGCCGTCACGAGCAGGGCGACCGCCACCGCCACCGTCGACCGGGTGATGCCCCGGCTCACCCGCCGAGGTGCTCGGCGAGCTGCCGTACGACGAGGCGGGCGGCGGTGGGACCGGCGTTGAGGTACCAGGGGTCGTCGTCGACCCGCACGGCGTGCCCGGCGTCGACGGCCTTCATCGACTTCCACAGCGGCCCGGCCAGGACACTCCCGGCATCGGTCTTCGCGGGGTCGCCCTGCACCGAGTAGAAGATCCAGTCGCCGTCGGCGACATCGATGCTCTCCGGCCCGACGTCCTCGGAGATCGCCGTGAACCGCTGGGACTCCGGCCGCTTCAGCCCCATGTCCACGGCGAGGGACCCGGTGAAGGAGGAGACGCCGAACATGCGCGTCCGGTCGGGCGTGAACCGCACCATGGAGACGGCGGGGTCACCCTTCACGTCCTGCCCCTCGGCACGGGCGTCCGCGGCGATGCCGTCGAGCAGTCGCTTCGCCCGCTGCCCCTTGCCGACCGCCTCGCCGACAAGCAGCAGGTCGCGCTTCCAGTTGATGCCGTTGCCGGCGGTGATCACGGTCGGCGCGATCTTCGACAGCCTGGGGTAGAGCTCGCCGAGCGAGTCGTTGGCCAGGATCAGGTCCGGCTGGGCGGCGGCCAGGGTCTCCAGGTTGGGGGCGGAGCGGGTGCCCGCGTCGGTCATGCCGGCCAGCCGGTCCTTGTGGCGCGGGAAGGCGTCGGCGAGGTAGCCGGGCACGAGGCCGGCGTTGTCGGCGCGGGTGGTCGCCGTCGGGACGATCCCCAGCGACAGCAGGTCGTCGAGCTGCCCGGTGCTGAGTACGGCGATGCGCTGCGGACGGGCCTTGATCGCCGTACTGCCCTGGAAGTGCTTGACCGTGCGCGGGAAGACCCCGTCCTCGTCGGTGTCGGCGCCCATGCCCTTCGCGAGGGTGTTCGGCGCGGCGGAGGGTCCGGCAGAGCCCTCGGCGGCGCCGATGACCTGGCTGCGCGAGCCGTCCTCCCGCTTGCCGCCCCCGCTGCCGCCGCCCGGCGACGAGCAACCGGCCAGCAGCCCTCCGGCGACGGCCAGGACCACGAGGGCCCTCGATCCCACTGCGCGCACCACGTACTCCGATCAATCCACTAAGGCGAGCCTTACCTTAATGGGTGCCGGAGTATGGTGGATCGGGAGGGGAGGTCCAGCATGACCGTGCAGCTGAACCACACCATCGTCGTCGCGCACGACAAGCGCGCCTCGGCCCGGTTCCTCGCCGACCTCCTGGGACTCGAAGTGAGCCCGCCCTACGGCCCGTTCCTCCCGGTCGAGATCCCCAACGGCGTGACGCTCGACTTCATGGACAGCCCCGGCGCCATCACGCCGCAGCACTACGCCTTCCTCGTCTCGGAGGAGGAGTTCGACGTGATCTTCGGCCGTATCCAGGAGGCCGGTCTGACGTACTGGGCGGACCCGTTCCACAGCCGTCCCGGCGAGATCAACCACAACGACGGCGGCCGGGGCGCATACTTCGACGACCCCGACGGCCACCGCCTGGAGATCATCACGAGGCCGTACGGCAGCGGCGGCTGATCTTCCCTTCGGCCCACCGCGTCTGTCACATCTCCCCGCCGCCCTCCGTCATACCGGCGAAGGCGGACCGCAGGCGGATCGCGAAGTCGACGGCAGGGGAGTAGTCATGACGTCACCCATCCTGGTCACCGGCGGCACGGGCACCCTCGGCGGCCATGTCGTCCCGCTGCTGCGCGCGGCCGGTCACGACGTGCGGATCCTGAGCCGGAACGCCCGCCCCGCCGCGGACGGCATCGAGTACGTCACCGGCGATCTGCTCAGGGGCGAGGGCGTCGAGGCCGCCGTCGACGGCGCCGACACCGTGCTGCATCTGGCGGGGGGCCCGAAGGGCGACGACGAGGCGACCCGCACGCTGGTGCGCGCCGCGTCCCGGGCCGGCGTACGGCACCTGGTCTACATCTCGGTCATCGGCGCGGACCGGGTGCCGCTGGCCTGGATGCGGACGAAGCTGGAGTCGGAGCGGGCCGTCGCCGACTCGGGCATCCCGTGGACGACCCTGCGCGCGGCCCAGTTCCACGACCTCACGCTGACCATGGTCGAGAAGATGGCCAAGCTGCCGGTGTTCCCGGTGCCCGGGGGCCTGCGGCTCCAGCCGGTCGACTCCCGCGAAGTCGCCGCCCGGCTCGCGGAGCTGGCCCTCGGCGCCCCGTCCGGCCTCGTCCCGGACCTGGCCGGACCGCACATCGACACCCTCGCCGGCCTGGCCCGCCCCTACCTCCGCCTGAGGGGGCTGCGCCGCCCGATGCTGCCGGTGCGCATCCCCGGCAAGGCCGGGCGGGCGTACCGGGCGGGGGCGAACCTCACCCTGCCGGGGGCGGAGGAGGGGAAGCGGACGTGGGAGGAGTTCCTGGCGGAGCGGCTGGGCCAGGGGCCTTGTGCAGATCGCCGGGCTCCTGGCCGCCCAGGTCGAGCCGGAACGGCGGGTACTGGTCGGTCATCAGAGCGGCGTAGGCGGCCACCCGCGCGCACCAGCGGGCGAGGCCCAGCAGGAAGTCGAAGAGGTGCCGCGGATAGCGGGCGGTGAACAGCAGGACGACCACCGCGACCAGGGAGAGCCAGGTCATCAGCCCCGCGCCCCGCCAGCCGCTCCCGTCGCCCCAGCCGCCGCCCACGAACATCGCGACGACGATGTACTGCGGGATCGCCAGCAGCCACCACTTCACCAGGACCAGTCCGCGCGACAGCCGCTCCGGGTAGACGACGTCGAAGCGCGCCGGATAGCCGGGCACGTCGGCGAGGGTGAACGGCGGGTACCGGTCGGTGCCGAGGGCGGTGTGGGCGTAGTAGCCGACCCGCCAGTTCCAGCGCAGCACGCCGACGCTGAAGTCGAAGAGGGACCGGGGGTAGCGGGCGGTGATCAGGATGGCGAAGAACGCGATGACCGTCACCACCGTGAACGCGATCCACAGGAAGAACAGCACGATGTAGTGCGGGATGGCGAGCAGCCACTTCACCAGCCACAGCCATCGGGACAGCCGGGCGTCGACAGACGCCTCGATACGCACGGGCGACGCGGTGACAGGAACCATGTGGCGGGACTCCTTTCGCCTGCAGACTCGCAGGCGAGGAGGAGCCCCGCGACCCGGGCGGGGCCGTTCGCGCGGACCGTTCTTCCGGCTCGGACCGATCTTCCGCGCGGACCGTTCTTCCGCGCGGACCGTTATGACGGCACGGGAGCGATGACGTCCGGCTCGTCGGTGCCGTCCGGTTCCCGCGGCGGGTCGCTGAGCTGCTCGCGTACGTAGTTCCACACCACCGCGATCAGCGCGGCGATCGGGACGGCGAGCAGGCTGCCCACGATGCCGGCCAGACTGCCGCCCAGCGTCACGGCCAGCAGCACGACGGCCGCGTGGAGGCCGAGTCCACGGCTCTGGATCATGGGCTGGAAGACGTTCCCCTCCAGCTGCTGCACCACCACGATGATGGCCAGCACCATCAGCGCGTCCGTCAGGCCGTTGGAGACCAGTGCGATGAGGACCGCGACGAAACCGGCGAACAGCGCGCCGATGATCGGCACGAACGCGGAGACGAACGTCAGCACCGCCAGCGGCAGCACCAGTGGCACGCCCAGGATCCACAGGCCCAGCCCGATCAGCACCGCGTCGAGCAGGCCGACGGCCGCCTGGGACCGTACGAAGGACCCCAGGGTGGCCCAGCCGCGCGCGAACACGATCGGGACATCGGTGGCGAACCGGCCCGGGAGCTGCCGGGACAGCCACGGGAGGAACCTCGGCCCGTCCTTGAGGAAGAAGAACATCAGGAACAGCGCGAGGACGGCGGTGACCACTCCGCTCACCACGGTGCTGACGCCGGTGACGACCGTGCCGACCATGCTGCCGACGCCCTCCTGGGCGCGGGCGACGGCCGAGTCGAACGCCTTGTTGATCTGGGCGTCACCGATGTTCAGCGGCGGCCCGGCGGCCCACTCGCGCAGCCTCTGGATGCCCTCGACCACGCCGTCGGTCAGCTCACCGGACTGCGACGCCACCGGCACCGCGATCAACGCCACGACGCCCACGGCGACCAGCAGGAACAGCACGGTCACGAGCGACGCGGCGAGCGCGGGCGGCCATCCGCGACGACGCAGGGAGCGGGCCGCGGGCCAGGTCAGCGTGGTCAGCAGCAGTCCGACGACGAGCGGCCACACCACCGACCACATCCGGCCCAGCAGCCACAGAGCCACGGTCAGCGTCACGAAGACCAGCAGCAACTCCGCGGACACCCGCGCGGACAACCGCAACGCGTGGCGGGCTTTCGCCGGACTCAGGGTCGAATTCGAGGGGGCAGTCACGGGGGCACCCTATTGCCAGGGAGCCCCCGCGTATTCAGTGGGACCGGGGTTCGGCTCCGGTGGTACCGGTGTTCAGCCCTCGGCCTTGGCCACACCGATCGGGCAGGACAGGCCCGTGCCGCCGATGCCGCAGTATCCCGCCGGGTTCTTGTCCAGGTACTGCTGGTGGTATCCCTCGGCCGGATAGAAGGGCCGGCCCTGCGCCGGGGCGATCTCCGTGGTGATCTCGCCGAATCCGGACGATGTGAGGACCTGCTGGTAGGAGTCGCGGGACGACTTGGCGGTGGCCGCCTGCTCGGGGGTGTGGGTGTAGACCGCCGAGCGGTACTGCGTCCCCACGTCGTTGCCCTGGCGGAAGCCCTGCGTGGGGTCGTGGGACTCCCAGAACGTCTTCAGCAGGCGCTCGTACGAGATCACCTTCGGGTCGAAGACCACGCGCACGACCTCCGTGTGGCCGGTCAGGCCCGAGCAGACCTCCTCGTACGTGGGGTTCTCGGTGTGGCCGCCCTGGTAGCCGGCCAGGGTGGTCCACACCCCTGCCGGGAGCTGCCAGAACTTGCGCTCGGCGCCCCAGAAGCAGCCCAGGCCGAAGTCGGCGACCTCCAGGCCCTCCGGGTAGGGGCCGAGCAGGGGGTTGCCGAGGACGGTGTGGCGGTCGGGGACGGTGAACGCCGGGACCGGGCGGCCGGGCAGCGCCTGCTCGGGGGACGGCAGCTGGGGCTTACGGCTGTGCAGGAACATGCGGTCTCCAGCGGTCTTCCGGGGGGCGACGCCATCTTCGGGACGCCCCCTACAACGTGCGGAGGCCGCAGGGAATTCCGGCCCTCCGCGGCCCGGGCCCTCAGTGCGGCAGACTCGCCGGGCTGCCGCCGTTCGCCTCGTAGCCCGCCACCGCCAGCGCCCGGTACACCGCGAACTCGGCCGCCGGGTCCTGAGACAGCGTCCAGGGCAGAGCGCCGACATGGCCGTCGACGTGTATCAGCTGGCTCATGGCCTCCGCCCAGCGCTCGCCGCGGACCAGGAAGTAGACCAGCAGGTGCCGCGCGTGCGCCAGCATCGGGTCGTCGGCGCGGGCCGAGTGCACGGCGTGCAGCGCGCCGTGCATCGCCTTCGTGACGACCTCGGACTGCCAGAAGCTGCTGACCAGTGTCACCTCGGGGAGGTGCTCGAACACCGCGAAGAGGGGCATCGCCGCGAGCAGGGAGCCCTGGGGCGCACGGGCCGCCGCGGCCTCGGCGAACGAGTACGCCAGCTCACGCGAGCCGTGCCACTTCTCGCACCAGTAGTGCAGCGCGGCCAGATGCGCTCCCATGTGCGCCGGGTCGCGGTCCAGGATCTTCAGCCAGAGCTGCTCGAAGTCCTTCCGCGAGTAGCCGAGCCCGCGGGCCACCGACAGCTCGACGATGTACGGGACCGGATCGCCGGGGGACAGCAGCGCCGCGTCGGCGCACGCCGACCTGGCCTCCTCCATGATGATCCGGAACTCGTCCGTCCCCGGTGTCGCCGTCCGCCACGCCTGCTGCACCAGGAACTCGGCCTGCACCGCCGCGCCGCCCGCGTCCTTGGGCGCCTCCGCCCGCCACACCCGCAGCCACTGACCGCCCGGCGCCTCGCCGACCCCGCCGGGCCGCCGCGCGAGCTCCAGCGAGGCCGCACCCGCGAAGGCCTGCACGCGCTGCCAGCGCCGCTCGCCCTCCGTCTCCGTGCCCGCGAGGAGCTGCTGCGCCGCGCGGTAGTCCTGCGAGCGCTGCACCACGTCCAGGACGTCCAGCAGGTCCTGGTCGGGGCCGGGCATGCGGATGTCGAGCTCCTCCTCGCGGACGAAGCCGTAGTTCGCCGGGTCCGCGGCGTCCGGGTGGTCGGGCGAGACCAGTCCGACCGCACCGCGCCTGCGCCGCAGGAAGGGGAGCAGCACGAAGCCCAGCATGACCAGCGCGATCAGGACCCAGAGAATCTCCATGCGACAAGCGAACCAGACCGCGCCGACAATTGGCCAACCCCCTCCGCGAACCTGTGGAAAACCTGGCCGGGCAGCCCCCGCGGCCCGGTGGAGAACCCGGCGCCGGGCGCGCGTCGACTCGTACTCCGGCACTCTTCGTCTCGGCGCACTACCCTCGGTCCTCATGAGCGACAGGCACATCAGTCAGCACTTCGAGACGCTCGCGATCCACGCGGGCAACACCGCCGACCCCCTGACGGGCGCGGTCGTCCCGCCGATCTACCAGGTCTCGACCTACAAGCAGGACGGCGTCGGCGGTCTGCGCGGCGGCTACGAGTACAGCCGCAGCGCCAACCCCACCAGGACCGCGCTGGAGGAGAACCTCGCCGCCCTGGAGGGCGGCCGCCGCGGTCTCGCGTTCGCGTCCGGGCTGGCGGCCGAGGACTGCCTGCTGCGTACGCTGCTCAGCCCCGGCGACCACGTGGTCATCCCCAACGACGCCTACGGCGGCACGTTCCGGCTGTTCGCCAAGGTCGTCGCCCGCTGGGGCGTGGAGTGGTCGGTCGCCGACACCAGCGACCCGGCGGCCGTACGGGCGGCCCTCACCCCGAAGACCAAGGTGGTGTGGGTGGAGACCCCCTCCAACCCGCTGCTCGGCATCACCGACATCGCCGCCGTCGCCCAGATCGCCCGGGACGCGGGCGCCCGCCTCGTCGTCGACAACACCTTCGCCACGCCCTACCTGCAGCAGCCGCTGGCACTGGGCGCGGACATCGTCGTGCACTCGCTGACCAAGTACATGGGCGGCCACTCGGACGTCGTCGGCGGCGCGCTGATCACCAGCGACGCCGGCCTGGGCGAGGAACTGGCCTTCCACCAGAACGCGATGGGCGCCGTCGCCGGGCCCTTCGACTCCTGGCTGGTGCTGCGCGGCACCAAGACGCTCTCGGTCCGCATGGACCGGCACAGCGAGAACGCCGTCAAGGTCGCCGACATGCTCACCCGGCACGCGCGCGTGACGAGCGTGCTCTACCCGGGCCTGCCGGAGCACCCCGGCCACGAGATCGCCGCCAAGCAGATGAAGTCGTTCGGCGGCATGGTCTCGTTCCGTGTCGAGGGCGGCGAGGAGGCGGCCGTCGAGGTCTGCAACCGTGCCAAGGTGTTCACGCTGGGCGAGTCCCTGGGCGGCGTCGAGTCGCTCATCGAGCACCCCGGCCGCATGACGCACGCGTCCGCCGCCGGTTCGGCCCTCGAGGTCCCGGCCGACCTGGTGCGCCTGTCCGTCGGTATCGAGAACGCCGAGGACCTGCTGGAAGACCTTCAGCAGGCGCTCGGCTAGGACGGCCCGGCCCCCGCGGGGGTCACCAGCCGGTGAGGGGTGGAGTCGTCTCCGATGGCGGCTCCACCCACGGCTGGGCCGTCAGCGCCCACACCGTGAACGCCGCGGCCGCCGCGAGCAGCAGCAGCCACAGCAGCCGGCGGGCCAGTGTCCTGCGCCGCAGCATGCGGCCGCCCCGGCGCACCGCCTCCGTGTGGATCTCGGGCGGTACGGGCCGCGGCGACTGCTCCATGATCCGCCGCACGGTCGCCTCGCGGTCGTTCCCTCTCATGACGGTCTCCGGTCGCCGGAAGGGGGCATGCCGGCACCGCCCTCGGCTGCCGCACGGTCGCCTCCCCCAGGTTGCCGCTCATGTCGGCCCCTGGTCTCCGGAAGGTTCATGACGGCACCGCCTTCGCGGCCGCCACCGCGGGTGCCGGTCCCCGCGGCCGGTGCAGCAGGGCCGACGTCGCCCGGTGGCAGATGGCCCGCACGCGCTCCGCGGACAGGCCGAGCAGGGCCGCCGTCTGCTCCTCGGCGACGCCCTCGTAGAGCCTGAGGACCAGGATCAGCCGTTCCTGCGGGGTGAGCGGCGCGAGCGGTGCGGCGGGGTGCGGGCGGGCGCGGCCGAGGCCGCCGTAGTGGTGCCAGGTGCCGCGCGCGAAGCGGGTGGCGAGGTACTGGCGGGTGCGGTCGTAGGGATCCTCGCCGCGCAGCCGGTCCCAGCACGCGTACGTGTGCGCCAGGGACAGCGTCAGCAGGCGTCGCGCGCGCGGGTTGTCGTCCGGGGCCTCGGCGGTGAGCAGGGTGGCGGCGTGCAGCAGCCGCCCCGCCGCGCCCGCGACGAACGCCTCGAACTCCCGGGCCCGACGGGTCTCCCGTGACGCATGCCGGTGCCGCATCGCGCCTCCCGCCCGCCGACGACCCTGAGGATGCGGGCCCGGCCGCGTACGCGTGGTCGACAGGACCCGGTCTCATATCAGGCCAGGGTCGGCCCCGCGGTCAAGAGCCGCGCAGGGCCTGCGCTCAGGACGGCGACTGCGTCTCCGGCCCCGGCACCCCCGGCACCGCCATCCGGGCGGACAGCGCGCTGTTGAAGCGGGTCAGGAGCGAGCAGAACGCCTCGCGCTCCTCCGGCTCCCACTCCTCGGTCAGCTCCGCCATCAACTGCCGCCGGGACGAGCGCACTTCCTCCAGTCGGGCCTGCCCGCGCGGGGACAGCTGGAGCACCACCGCGCGTCCGTCCTCGGGGTGCGAGGTGCGCTTGACCAGGCCCGTGTCGACCAGCGGAGCCACCTGCCGGGTGACCGTCGACGAGTCGATCCCCATGCTCGCGGCGAGCGCCTTGACGCCCATCGGGCCTTCCTTGTCGAGACGGTTGAGCAGCAGATACGCGGCGCGGTCCATGGAGTTGCGCACCTGCCCGACTCCGCCGAGCCGGGTCTGTTCGGCACGGCGGGCGAACAGTGCCACCTCGTGCTGCAGCGTGTCGAGAAGACCGGTGTCACCGACGGTCGTCATGTCCATCGACATTTCAGGTGTTGTGGGCATCGCCGGGGGCTCACTTCGTGGAGGGCTGGCTGATTGGGGGACAGGGTACGCGGCCCGGAGGCGGGTCGTACCGGCGCTTCGGAAAGCGGGTCTCGGAGGTTGGTCACAACCGTCGTTCCCGCCTGTGAACTGCGATGCTGGTGTCATGAGCTACAGCACGGCTGACTCCTTGCGACCCGTCACCCTCGACGATGTGCGCGGCGCCCAGAAGATGCTCTCGGGTGTGGCGCGGGTGACCGCGATGGAAGGCAGCAGGCACCTCTCCCAGATGGTCGGCGCGCCGGTGCACCTCAAGTGCGAGAACCTCCAGCGGACCGGTTCGTTCAAGCTGCGCGGCGCGTACGTCCGGATCGCCGGTCTGCTGCCCGAGGAGCGCGCCGCCGGTGTCGTCGCCGCGAGCGCCGGCAACCACGCGCAGGGCGTCGCCCTGGCGTCCTCGCTGCTCGGTGTGCGCTCCACGGTGTTCATGCCGAAGGGCGCCCCGCTGCCCAAGGTCAGCGCCACCCGGGACTACGGGGCCGAGGTGCGGCTGCACGGCCAGGTCGTCGACGAGACGCTGGCCGCCGCGCAGGAGTACGCCGCCGAGACGGGCGCGGTGTTCATCCACCCCTTCGACCACCCCGACATCATCGCGGGCCAGGGCACGGTGGGCCTGGAGATCCTCGAGCAGTGCCCCGAGGCGCGCACGATCGTCGTCGGCATCGGCGGGGGCGGTCTCGCCGCCGGGATCGCGGTGGCGGTGAAGGCCCTGCGACCGGACCTCAGGATCGTGGGCGTCCAGGCGGAGGGCGCGGCGGCCTACCCGCCCTCACTGGCGGCGGGACGGCCCGTGGCGGTCGAGAACCCGGCGACGATGGCCGACGGCATCAAGGTCGGACGGCCCGGCGACGTGCCGTTCGGGCTCGTCGGCGAGTTGGTCGACGAGGTGCGCACGGTCAGCGAGGACGAGCTGTCCGCCGCGCTGCTGCTGTGCCTGGAGCGGGCCAAGCTGGTCGTGGAGCCCGCCGGGGCGAGCCCGGTCGCGGCACTGCTGAGCCGGCCCGGGGCGTTCGAGGGGCCGGTCGTCGCGGTGCTGTCGGGCGGCAACGTCGACCCGGTGCTGATGGAGCGGGTGCTGCGGCACGGCATGGCCGCGCAGGGCCGCTACCTGGCCGTACGGCTGCGGCTGACGGACCGGCCCGGCGCTCTCGCCACACTTCTGGGCGTGTTGTCAGTGGTGGACGCTAACGTCCTCGATGTGAGCCATGTACGGACCGACCCGCGGCTCGGGCTCACGGAGGCGGAGGTCGAGCTGCACCTGGAGACGAAGGGCCCGGAGCACTGCGCCGAGGTCGGCCGCGCGCTCCGCGAGGCGGGCTACACGGTCATGAACTGAGCCGGCGCCGAGCCGGTCAAGATCCCTTCTTCTCCCGGAACGCGACGTGGAAAATTCGATTGTGAGACGCGATACATCGCGTTATGGTGTGTCCGTGCGGATGCCTTGTCCATCTGTCCGGAGATCCCCGAAGACGTGGAGACTCATATGCCAGGTGCCATCCATGCCGAAGGTCTGGTCAAGACCTTCGGTGACGTCAAAGCCTTGGACGGTGTCGACCTCGACGTGCCCGAGGGCACGGTCCTGGGCCTGCTCGGGCCGAACGGCGCGGGCAAGACGACCACCGTCCGCTGCCTGACCACCCTGCTCCGGCCCGACAGCGGACGGGCGGTCGTCGCGGGCATCGACGTGCTCAAGCAACCCGACGCCGTCCGCCGCTCGATCGGCCTGTCCGGCCAGTTCGCGGCCGTCGACGAATACCTGACCGGCCGGGAGAACCTCCAGATGGTCGGCCAGCTCTACCAGATGAGGGCGAAGGCGGCGAAGGAGCGCGCGGTCGAACTGCTGGAGCAGTTCCATCTCACGGACGCCGCCGACCGGCCCACCAAGACCTACTCCGGAGGCATGCGCCGACGGCTCGACCTCGCGGCCGCCCTCGTCGTCTCGCCGCCGGTGATGTTCATGGACGAGCCGACGACCGGCCTCGACCCCCGCAACCGCCAGCAGCTGTGGGGGGTCATCAAGCAACTGGTCTCCGGCGGTACGACGCTGCTGCTGACCACCCAGTACCTGGAAGAGGCCGACCACCTGGCGCACGACATCGCGGTCGTCGACCAGGGCCGGGTCATCGCCCAGGGCACCTCCGACCAGCTCAAGGCCCGCACCGGCGGCGAGCGCGTGGAGCTCGTGGTGCACGAGCGTGAGCACATCCAGGCCGCCACCGAGGTCCTCGCCGGCTTCGGCAAGGGCGAGACCACCGTCGAGGAGCACATGCGCAAGCTGACCGCGCCGGTGACCGGCGGCGCCAAGCTCCTCGCCGAGGTCATCCGCGAACTGGACACCCGAGGCATCGAGATCGACGACATCGGCCTGCGCCGGCCGACCCTCGACGACGTCTTCCTGTCCCTGACGGGACACGTGGCCGAGGCCAAGGACGAGGAGATCGACGAAGAGATCGACAAGGAGGCCGCCAAGTGAGCGCCGTCACCGATGCCGTGCGGGTCGCCCCGGCCGCGAACCCGGTCAGCCAGTCGATCCGGGACTCGATGGTCGTTGCGAAACGCAATCTGATCAGAATGTCCCGCATTCCCGAGATGATCATCTATGGGCTGATCCAGCCCATCATGTTCGTGGTGCTCTTCACCTATGTCTTCGGCGGTTCCATGCAGATCGGCGGCAGCACCAGCGCCGTCGACTACAAGAACTTCCTGATGGCCGGCATCTTCGCGCAGACCGTCACGTTCGCCACCGCCAGCTCCGGCGCGGGCATCGCCGACGACATGCACAAGGGCCTCATCGACCGCTTCCGCTCCCTGCCCATGGCGCGCGGCGCGGTGCTCACCGGGCGCACCCTCGCCGACTCGGTGCAGACGGCCCTGACCCTGGTGGTGCTCGCGGTGGTCGCCCTCCTGGTGGGCTGGCGCGTCGGATCGGACGGCAGCACCAACGCCGGCAAGGTGCTCGGGGCCTTCGGTCTGCTGCTCCTGCTCGGCTACGCGTTCACCTGGATCGGCGCCCTGATCGGCATGTCCGTCAGAACTCCCGAGGCGGCCACGTCCAGCGGGCTCATCTGGCTCTTCCCGGTCACGTTCATCTCGAACGCGTTCGTCGACACCAGCCATATGACGCCATGGCTGCGCCACATCGCCGAGTGGAACCCCTTCAGCGCCACGGTCCAGGCCTGCCGTGTGCTGTTCGCCAACCCGGGCCAGTCACCGTCCGACGCCTGGCCCATGCAGCACCCCGTCTGGGCCTCGCTGATCTACTCGGTCCTCATCCTGGTCGTCTTCCGGACGCTGGCGGTACGCAAGTACCGGTCCGCGACGGCATGACAGGGCATGACCATGACGATGCCCCCGGTGCAGCGGCGACGCCGGGGGCAGGTCAAGGCTCGACGGGTGGTTCAGCCGTCGTACGGATCGGCCTTGATGATCTTCACCGAGGCCTTCTTGCCGTTCGGCAGCTCGTACTCGGCGTCCTCGCCGACCTTGTGGCCGATCACACCGGCGCCCAGGGGGGACTGCGGCGAGTACGTCTCGATGTCGGAGCTCGCGTATTCGCGTGAGGCGAGCAGGAACGTCAGGGTGTCGTCCTCGTCGCCGTCGAACGCGATCGTGACGACCATGCCGGGCGCCACCGCACCGTCCGCCGCGGGCGCCTCGCCGACCTTCGCGCTCTCGAGGAGCTGAGTGAGCTGGCGCACACGGAGTTCCTGCTTGCCCTGTTCCTCCTTGGCCGCGTGGTACCCGCCGTTCTCACGCAGGTCGCCCTCCTCGCGCGCAGCGGCGATCTTCGCGGAGATCTCCGTTCGCGCGGGACCAGTAAGGTGCGCAAGCTCAGCCTTGAGCTTGTTGTACGCCTCCTGGGTCAGCCAGGTGACGTTCTCGCTGGTCTGGGTCACAGGTGCTCCTCGTAGGTACTGGGAATACAAAGCATCGCCCTACCCAGAAGAATGTTCCTTCACGGAAGGGCGAAACCACGAGCCTAACAATTCAGGGGCAGAAGGGGGAGGACATAAGCCATCAGAATCACGTCAACGCAGGTCAGGCGCTACGTATTGCAGGTGATGTCCGTGCGGCCTCAGTCGGCCTGGCAGCCCTGCAGCTCGGCGGTCGTCCCGGGCGCGGTCGTGCGCAGCGTGAAGACCTTGTCGATGACGGTGGCGTCCCCGTCGAAGCGCACTTCGGCCCGGCCCACCACGGAACCGTCCTCGGCCTGCGAGCGCACGGTGCAGTAGCCGGTGGCGCCGGCGTCCTTGCGGACCTTCAGATGCACCTTCACTGATTCCTTGCCGGGCTCGAAGCTGATCACTTCGCCGCTGATCTCGTTCTTGACGACGTAGTGGTACCCGAACCAGCCGACCAGGCCCAGCAGCGCCACCGAGAGGACAGCACCGATGATCTTGAGCTTGCGGTCGGCGCGCTCGTCCGAGGTGCGGCCGTAACGGCCCTCGGGCGGTCGCGTGCTCGCCGTACTCATGATCGTCCTCCAGTACAAGGCCGGGGCGAGGGGCCCGGCAGGGGCCCCGTGGCCCGGTCCCGGAATTATTCGCCTCCCGGTTCGGTCACTATAGAAGCCGCTGATTGCGCCGACGCACACAGGGCGCCGACTTACTGAGGATTGAGTCTTGACTGACCAGTTGCGACTGATGGCCGTGCACGCCCACCCCGACGACGAGTCGAGCAAGGGCGCGGCCACCATGGCGAAGTACGTGTCCGAGGGGGTGGACGTGCTGGTCGTGACCTGCACGGGCGGGGAGCGCGGCTCCATCCTCAATCCCAAGCTTCAGGGCGACAAGTACATCGAGGAGCACATCCACGAGGTACGCAAGAAGGAGATGGACGAGGCCCGGGAGATCCTCGGGGTGAAGCAGGAGTGGCTCGGCTTCGTCGACTCGGGGCTGCCCGAGGGCGACCCGCTGCCGCCGCTGCCGGAGGGCTGCTTCGCCCTGGAGGACGTCGACGTGGCGGCCGGTGAGCTGGTGCGGAAGATCCGCGCCTTCCGCCCCCAAGTGATCACCACCTACGACGAGAACGGCGGCTACCCGCACCCCGACCACATCATGACCCACAAGATCTCGATGGTCGCGTTCGAGGGGGCGGCGGACACCGAGAAGTACCCGGAGGCCGAGTACGGCCCGGCGTACCAGCCGCTGAAGATGTACTACAACCAGGGCTTCAACCGCCCCCGCACCGAGGCGCTGCACCAGGCGATGCTGGACCGGGGCCTGGAGTCGCCGTACGGGGACTGGCTCAAGCGCTGGGACGAGTTCGGCATGAAGCAGCGCACGCTCACCACGCACGTACCGTGCGCCGACTTCTACGAGATCCGCGACAAGGCGCTGATCGCGCACGCCACGCAGATCGATCCGGACGGGGGCTGGTTCCGGGTGCCGATGGACATCCAGAAGGAGGTCTGGCCGACGGAGGAGTACGAGCTGGCGAAGTCGCTCGCCGATACCTCCCTCCCCGAGGACGACCTCTTCGCGGGCGTCCGCGACAATGCCTGACATGAGCGCAAGCGCAAGCCTGGCAATGACGCACCTCGTCTCCTTCGCCAAGGAGGTCGACGAGGACAAGGTCACCCCCGGCGTCCTCGGCTTCATCGTCTTCGCGGCGATGGCCCTGGCGGTGTGGGCCCTGATGAAGTCCATGAGCCGACACATGAACAGGGTCGACTTCACACAGGTCCCGGACCCCGAGGCCGAGCAGGCGGAGGCGGGTGCGGAGCCGGGCTCGGCGTCCGAGTCGAAGGAGTCCGGGTCGAAGGAGTCCGAGTCGAAGGGGTCCGAGTCGAAGGGGTCCGGGTCGAAGGAGTCCGCCGAGAGCGCCGCCGGGTCCGCGAAGAAGCCGTCCGCGAACGGCTGACCTTCCGGCTGCCGCCCGCCGTCAGCGTGCTGTCACCGGCTGTGGGCGGCCAGTGACAGCAGCAGGTGCGCCGTCTCCGGCCGCAGATGGTCGGAGTGGGCGCCCGCCGGGCCGTGCCCCCGGACGAAGACGTCGCTCGCGTCCACGCTGACGAAGCGGTGGTCGAGCACGGCCAGGGGACAGGGCTCGGCGGGCGGCAGCACCCGGATCGACGAGACGGGGCGGGCGCGGTCCCGATGCCCGCGTGGCCGACACCCGCCCTCTTCTCGGCCCGCAGGTGCCGGCAGCCGGTGGCGCGGTCGTGCCGCGAGTACGTCACCACCACGGGACCGCGCGGCGGCGCCTGGGCCGGCCGGGCGGCTCCGCCCCCCTGAAGAACCCCCGAACTCCGGTGGCGCCGCCTCACCCCCGTTCCGCCGAGACCCCCACCCCCATCACCTCCCGCGCATGCCGGCCCGGTGTCATCCCCAGCCCCCACGCCTGCCAGCCCGCCTCCAGGCTCACGCCCCGTTCCAGCAGCAGCCCCCAGGCGTCGATGTACTCGTCGAGCTTCTCGTCGCGCAGGGGATGGCCCGCGCGGGACAGCTGGGACAGTTCCTCCTGGGCGACGGCCGTGCCGACCTCCGCGCCGCCCGGGGCCGCGTACGGCAGCAGTGTGCAGCGCAGGAAGCGGGCCCAGTCCTCGCCCCGGCGGTCGCCGTACGACGTGAAGAGGTCGACCGCCTCGTCGCACAGGGCCAGAGCCTGCCCCGTGCGGGCGTTGCCCGCGTCCACGACCGCCAGTTCCAGGCAGGTCCACGCCTCGCCGTGGGCGACGCCGATGCGCTGGAAGTCGGCGCGGGCGTCGACCAGGAGCTGGCGGGCGAAGCCGGAGTTGCGCAGGGAGCCCGTCTGGGCGGCGCGCTGGTCGCGGGTGACGCGGGCCGAATGGTGGCGGGCGCAGGCAAGGCCGTAGACGTCGCGCATACGGGAGAACATCGTGCGGGAGCGTTCGAGTTCGCGGACCGCCTGGTCGAGGTTGCCCGTCTCCTCCAGGGCCTGGCCCAGGTAGTAGAGGGTCCAGGCCTCGCCCCGCGCGTCCTCGTTGTCACGGTGCCGGGCGGCCGCGGCGCGCAGTTCCTCCACGGCCGGGGACGCGTCACCGGCGACCAGCAGGGCCCGGGCGAGCTGGGTCAGGGCCCAGGCCTCGCCGCGGGCGTCGCGGGTACGGCCGTAGAGATCGAGGGCCGCGCGCAGCTCGGACTCGGCGCGCGGGACGTCACCCATGCGCAGGCCCAGCTGGCCGAGCTGGAAGTGGGCCCAGGCCTGGCCGTGCACGGACTCGCCGGCGCGGTGCAGGACCAGGGACTCGGTGAGCAGCTCCAGCGCCTCGGCGACCCGGGCGCGGTCCCGCTCCACCGCCGCCAGGGCGTGCATCGTCCACGCCCGGTCCGTCGCCAGCTCGGCGGAGGACTGCAGGGCCAGGGCCTCGCGGAGCTTCGCCGACGCCTCCGTCAGATTGCCCTGGTGGTGCAGGGTGATGCCGAGGGAGCACAGGGCGCGGGCGGCACCCGCGTCGTGGTGGGCCTCCCGGTAGAGGTCGACGACCGAGGTGAGGGTGGTGCGGGCCTTGTCGAGTTCGCCGAGCTGGCGTGCCGCGATGCCGGTGCGCCACTGCACCGAGCGGACCATCAGTCCCTCGTCCACCGCCTGCGCCAGCTCGCTGATCTCGCCCAGGCGGTAGAGGTCGCCGCGCAGCAGGCAGTAGTCGCACAGGGCGCCCAGGAGGTTCAGGACCGCTGCCTGGTTCACGCCCTCGGCGTGCCGCAGTGCCGCCGTGATGAAGCTCGACTCGTCGTCCAGCCAGCGCAGCGCCTCGTCGAGGGAGGTGAAGCCGTACGGGCTGAAGCGGTTGGTGCGGGTCGACATGTTGCCGTCGACCATGCGCAGGACCGAGTCGGCCAGCTCGGCGTAGTTCACGATCAGCCGCTCCTGTGCCGCCGTGCGCTCGGCGGGTTCCTCCTCGTCGAGGAGGCGGGCCTGGGCGAAGGCACGGACCAGGTCGTGCAGCCGGTAGCGGTCGCCCCGGACGTGGTCGATCAGGCCCGCGCGGGTCAGGGCCTGGAGATGGCGCTTGGCCTCCGCTTCGTCGGTGGCCAGCAGCGCGGCGGCCGCGGCGGCGCCGAGCGAGGCCCGGCCGGCCAGGGCCAGCCGGCGCAGCAGCCGCCGTACGGGGTCGGGCTGGTCGGTGTAGCGCAGCCACAGGGCGCGCTCGACCGGCTCGACGGGGCCGTACGCGGCGAGGTCGGTCGCCAGCGCGCGCGGGGAGCGCGGGCCGAGGCACGAGCCGACGATGCGCAGGGCGAGGGGCAGTCCGCCGCACAGCTCCCGGACCCGGTCGGCGGACTCGGCGTCGTACGGCCCGGAACGGTCCTGCGCCGCCGCGCCCAGCAGTTCCTCCGCCCCGGCCGCGTCCAGCGGCTCCACCGCCAGCTGATGCACCCGCGCGGGCAGCTCGGCCGGCTCCAGCGGGCCCCGCGCGGTCACCAGCACCAGGCTGTCGGACCGCTCCGGGACCAGGGCGCGGATCTGCTCGGCGTCCGAGGCGTCGTCCAGGACGATCGTGACGGGCAGGCCGGTCAGATGCTGGTGGTACAGCTCGCTCAGCCGCTTGACCTGCTGGTCGGGGGAGGAACGCTCACGGAACAGCAGTTGTTCGCGGGGAGCGCCGAGCCGGTTGAGCAGATGCAGCAGGGCGTCGCGCGTGGACAGCGGTGACCCGGCCGGGCCCTCGGCCCGCAGGTCGACGACGCAGGCGCCGCGGAAGTAGTCCCGCAGATCGTGTGTCGCCCGCACCGCGAGCGCCGTACGTCCGCTGCCGGGCGCGCCGTGCAGGACGACCACCGTCGGCCGGGTCTCCGTGCTCGCGCGGGCCGCCTGCACCCACTGCCGGATCTGCGCCAGTTCGGGCCGCCGCCCCGCGAACGGCTCCGCCGGATCGGGGAGTTGTGCGAAGGACTGCTCCAGCACGTTGCGCCCGCGCGCCGCCGCGCTCTTGTCGGCGCCCCGCAGCCGCGGCCCGGTCTTCTTCGGCCCGGTGGAGGCGGCGAGTACCCGCTGCTGGTCCAGGAACGGCCGGATGCCCCGCACCTCCAGCGCGGTCAGCCACTGCAGCCGCAGCTGTTCGGGCCCGCCCGGCTGGCTCACGGCCCCGGCGCGGCGGCTCGCGGCCGGCACATGCGATCCGACCACCTTCACGACCGTCGCCGCGGCGCCCACGACCCCGACGGCCACGCCCGCGCCCAGCGCCGTCCCGGTACTGGTGCCGAGGGACATGTCGGCGACGACGGCCGCGACCGCCGCGACCCCGGCCACCAGCAGCGGAGTCCCGGCGCCCTCACGGGCGTACCGCTGCCCGAAGGTGAGCTGCCCGGCCGCCGCCTCGTCCAGGGCGCGCGTGTAGGCCTCGTACTCCTCGGCCGCGCTCCGCGCCATCCCGTCGAGGCCGCCGCGCGCCCGCGCGAGCAGCGCCTTCCCGTCGCTGCGCCCGCCCGTTCGGCGCACCTCCTCCTCCACGGCCCGCGCCAACAGCCCCTCGGCCTCCGCCCGATGACTGTCCCGCATGTCACGTCCCCCTTCGGCGGCACCGGTGTGCCCTTGCTCATGCCCACGGTCGTTTCTTGGTCAAGTGTGCGGTGGACGGCGCATCGGGGCGAGAGGGCGTGCGTGGCCTGATGGTGTGAAGGGCCGGGCCCGGAGGGGTGCGTGGGCCCGGCGGACGCGTCGGGGCCCGGGGGCGTAGATTGGGTACCGGCCTGCTCTGGCTCAACGGTGCGTCGTGTGCGGTCCGTGAGTCGATGTCGTGAGACACAGGGGGGTCAGGTGTTCAGCAGGCTGTTCCGCGGTGCGGGACGTATCCCGGCGGCTGTCGAGGACCGGCGCAGGGACGCCGAGTTGAGAGCGCACAGCCGTCGGCTGATGCGAGAGCTCGCGCCTCCGCTGCCGCTCGGCGTCACCACGCTGTGCGCTTTACTGGCCGAGCAGCGCGGCACCCCCATCAAGCTGCTGAAGTGGGATCTGCCCGCCGACGGCCCGTTCGGGATCCTGCTCTCCCGTAAGGACGAGGACGTCATCGTCTACCAGGCGAAGACCACCAGGGCGCACCAGCAGCACATCATCCTGCACGAGGTCGGCCACATCGTCGCCTACGACCTGGCCGGTGCACGGCCCGAGCTGCCGCAGTGGCGTACCTGCTACTCCGACCGGGACGAGCGGGACGCCGAGATCGTCGCGTCCACGCTCATGCACCAGGCGATGTCGATGCAGCGGCAGGCGCAGCGCTACGGCCTCGACGAGCCGTGGCGGCCCTCCGTCCACGGCAGCCTCGTCTTCGAGAACGGGCTGACGTGACGGCCCCTGAGAGTCCCTGAGGGCTCCCAGAGGCCAGAAGGTTTCCAGGGTCCCTGAGGGACCCTGAGGGTCCCTCAGGATCTCTAGGGGACCAGCACCAGTTTGCCGCGGAAGCCGCCGCTCTCCAGGCGGCGGTGGGCCTCGGCCGCGTCCTCGAAGGGGAGCACGGTGATCCCGTGGTCCGGGGCGGTTCCCCGGGCCGCGGCCTCGGCCACGCTCACCAGGTCGTCCCGGTCCAGCTCCACGCCGATCAGGGTGTACGCCACGTCAGGGTGGCCGTCCGGGTCCGGGGCGCTGAACGGGGTGATGGTGAGGAAGGCACCCCCCGGGCGTACGGCCTTGATCAGGCCGGGTGCGCCGCCGGCGTCGATCACGATGTCGTAGGCCCCGCTCTCGACCCGCGAGGGGTCGGTGAGCACCACGCCCTCGGCGGGGCGTCCGGCCCGCCGCTCCTGCCAGGCGGAGCGGTCGGCGGGCCGGACGAGCAGGTCGGTGCGGGCCGACTCCTCGTCGAGCAGGCGGGCCGCGACGTGACCGCCGACGCCGCCCTGGGCGCCGATCAGCAGGATCCGCCTGCCGCGGCGGTCCGGGGTTCGGCGCAGCAACTGCACGGCGGTCACACCCGCCAGGGGCAGCGCGGCGGCGTCCGTGAGCGCCATTCCGTCCGGGACATGAGCGACGTAGCGCGGATCGAAGGCGACGTACTCGGCCATGCTGCCCACGCCCGTGCCCAGTTGGGCGGTCATCGCCAGGACGCGGTCGCCGGCGCGGAATCCGGAGCCCTCGGGGGCGTGCTCGACGGTGCCCGCCAGGTCCCAGCCGAGGACGGCGGGCAGGGAAGTGGGTATCTGACCCGAACGGGTCGCCAGGTCCACCGGGTTGACGGCGGTGGCGGCGGTCTTGATCACCAGCAGGCTCTCCGCGGCCTCGGGCTCCGGCACGTCCCGGACTTCGAGCACCTCCGGTCCACCGGTCCGTGACAGGCAGACAGCCCTCATATGTCGTCCTCCTCGCTGCCGGACCTCGCGGACTTCGGGTCGTCCAGGACGTCCATGATCGACAAAAGCTGCTCACGCATCTCCGGCGTGAGCCGGCCGGCGCGCATCGCGATCGACCGCACCTGCCGGTCGGAGAGCGCCTCGGCCCACTCGTCCTTCTCCTCCGGGGCGGCGGCGGGCGGCGCCTCGGAGATGAGGGCGCTCACCGACACCGGCAGCGTCATCTCCCGGGACTGGAAGTAGCGCACGATCGCCGAGAGCACGCTCACTGTCGGGTTGGTCTGCGACCCGTTGCGCAACGCCGTCAGATAACTCCGGGAGATGGTGACGTCGTGGCTCGGGTCCTCCGAGATCGCCTGGGCGACCTCGGAGGTTGTCGGTTCACGCAGGCGGCCCACGGCGTTGGCCGTGGCGGCATCCGCGAACCAGGCATTCAGGCGTTCTGCCAGCGTTGCCATGCGGTCGACCTTCCTAAGGCTCCGGCGACTCAGGGGGGAGGAGGCAATGCGTCGGGCGGCTCCGTCCGACGGTTGCGCGCAGTGTGCTCCCCCGTGCGCCGACAACCTCGTCTCCTTGATCACGAGCGTAGCACTGCGGCACCCAGTGAGTCACGCTGCTACTATATTGGACGCAGCGCCGATAAACCTGCCTGTTGTTCAGTGATGTGGCATCAGATCTTCGGAGGGGACACATGCACAGCGGTACTCAGTTCACCCAGGGGCTCCGCCTGGCCATGGACGACGGTCCGGCCTGGACGGTCGAGGCCGTACGCCAGGTGCGGTACCACGTCGTCAGCTCCGACCACCTCTTCTCGCCGGACAACACCACGCTGCTGACCGGCTGCCCGGACACCCCGCTGCGGGCCGGTGAGCGGCGGCTCGTCGTGATCGACGAGAACGTGGACGCGCTGCACGGCGCGCGGATCCGAGAGTTCTTCGCCTTCCACGGCATCGAGACGACGGTGCTCGTCCTGCGCGCCGACGAGACCGTCAAGCAGTGGGACGCCGTGTCCCGGGTCGTCGACGCGATGAACGACTTCGGCATCGACCGCCGTCGCGAGCCCGTCATCGCCATCGGCGGCGGGGTGCTCACCGACATCGTCGGATTCGCGGCGAGCCTCTACCGGCGGGGCACCCCGTACATCCGCATCCCCACGACGCTGATCGGCCTCGTCGACGCGGGGGTCGGCGTCAAGACCGGGGTCAACTACGACACCGGCAAGAACCGGCTGGGCACGTACGCGGCGGCCACGGCCACCTTCCTCGACCGCTCGTTCCTGAGCACCCTGGACCTGCGGCACATCAGCAACGGCCTGGCCGAGATACTGAAGATGGCGCTGATCCGCTCCGAGGAGCTGTTCGAGCTGCTGGAGACGCGTGGTCCCGAGGTACGGGCGGACCGCTTCCAGGGCTCCACCGGCGACCTCGCCCAGGCGGCCGACGCCATCGTCGCCGAGTCCATCCACCTCATGCTCGAGGAACTCCAGCCCAACCTGTGGGAGTCCGCGCTGGAGCGCTGCGTGGACTACGGCCACACCTTCAGCCCGACCATCGAGATGCACGCCCTTCCCGAGCTGCTGCACGGCGAGGCCGTGGTGATCGACATGGCGCTCACCACGGCGCTGAGCACCCTGCGCGGTGACGTCAGCCGGGCGCAGGCCGAGCGGATCTTCTCCGTCATCCAGGCACTCGGGCTGCCGCTGTGGAACGACGTGCTGGACGACCCGGGCCTGCTGGAGGAGGCGCTGCGCGACACGGTGCGCCACCGCGACGGCCACCAGCGGCTGCCGCTGCCGGTCGGCATCGGGCGCCACCGCTTCGTCAACGACGTCGAGCCCGCCGAACTGCGCGCGGCGACGGAGCTGTTGCGCCGCCGGGCCCGGGGCGCGGCCCAGGGGCCGGCACTCGACGCTCCGGCCGAGGCTCTGGTGGGCGCGTGAACACCCCCGCGCGCGTTCCCGAGCACACGCCTGTGGGCACCCCTGTGGGCACTCCGGTGCGCAGGCCCGAACGGGCCGTGGTGATCGGCGGATCGACCGGGATCGGGCGGGGCGTCGCCGACGCCTGGGCCGCGTCCGGCATCGAGACCCATGTCTTCAGCCGCAGCCGGCCCGCCGGTGACGGCGCCGACCGGCTGGTCTGGCACCGGCTCGACTTCCGCGACCCGGAGCAGGCCAAGGAGGCGCTGCGTACGGGTATCCCGGAGCGGGTGGACCTGGCCTGCTACTCCGCCGTCTACTTCACCGCCCGGCGCGAGCCGTTCACGCGGGTGAGCGAGGCCGACTGGCTGGACCAGTTCGCGATCAACGTGCACGGTCTGTCCTGGGCGCTGCGCGCTGCGCTCCCGGCATTGCGCACAGCCGGCCCCGGCCTGTTCCTGCACATCTCGTCCGAGGTCGTCTACAACGCCGGCCCGAACCGCTCCGGCTACGCCGCCACCAAGGCCGCCGCCGACTCGCTGATCCGGTCGGTCGCCCAGGAGATCGACCCCGCCGAGACAACGTTCGTGCAGGCCCTGCCCGCCGGCATGGTGGACAGCCCCGGCATCCGGGCCCGCCGGTCCGCGGACTTCGACTACAGCGGCTACATGTCCCCGGCCACCTTCGCGCCGCTGGCCGCCGAACTCGCCCGCACCCGGGGCGTGCCGTACGCCGGTGACGCGCTCGTCGTGCACCCCGACACCACCTGGTCGTCCGTCGCTGAGGACCTTCCCGTGTCCCAGTCGCGTCCGATCGCCGCCGTCTAGCCGGCTCTCCCGCGTCCCCCGCTCGCCCGCTGACCTTTCCCAGGAGCAACTCTTGCCTCAACTGCACGCGGCAGCACTGCTGTTCGACATGGACGGCACTCTCGTGGACTCGACCGCACTGGTCGAGGCCACCTGGGCCGGCTTCTGTGAACGGCACCGGCTCGATCTCACGGAGGTACTGGCCTTCGCCCACGGGCGCCCCACCCGGGAGACCGTGCGCCACTTCCTCCCCGACCCCGGCCGGGCGGCCGAGGAGACCCGGCGGCTCGTCGCGCACGAGGAATCGGAGACCACCGGCATCACGGAGGTCCCCGGCGCCCGGGCGCTGCTGACCGCGCTGCCGCCGCACGCCTGGGCCGTGGTCACCTCCGCCGGCCGCCGCCTCGCGGAGGTGCGGATGGCGGCGGCGGGGCTCCCGCTGCCCCGGCTCCTGGTGAGCGCCGACGACGTGACGCACGGCAAGCCGGACCCCGAGGGCTATCTGCGGGCCGCCGCCGCGCTCGGCTGCGCGCCCGAGGACGCCGTCGTCGTCGAGGACTCCGGCGCCGGAGTGCGGGCCGGGCTCGCCGGCTGCGGGCACACCGTCGTCATCGGCGGACTCGACGCGTACGACGACGTGGCCCCGCGCTGGGCCGACTTCCGCGGGTTCCGGGTCGTCGCGGGGGAGCCGGGGCGGGCCGGGGTGACCCTGGAGGTGCCCGAGCCGGTCGCCGCGGGGGCGGTGGTCGGGCCGTGAGCCGGGCCGTAGCGTCGCTCCGGGATGTCTCTGGGGGGCGGGAGGCGTCTGAGGATCGGGATGCCTTCGAGGTTCGGGACGCCTTCGAGGGGCGGCATGCTCCTGAGGGCAAGGAGGCCTCCGGGGGCTGGGACGCCGCCCAGGGCCGCGACGCCTTCCAGGGCAAGGACGCTTCCGAGGGCCGGGGCGCCCCCGTGGATCGGCACGCCCTCCAGGGCAAGGATGCCTCCGAGGGCCGGGACGTCCCCGTGAGCCGGGACGTCCCCAGGGGCCGGGGCGTCCCCGTGGGCCGGAACGGCCTCCAGGGCAAGGACGCTTCCGAGGGCCGGGGCGCCCCCGTGGATCGGCACGCCCTCCAGGGCAAGGATGCCTCCGAGGGCCGGGACGTCCCCGTGAG